>NZ_CP169555.1:3119340-3431274 GCF_041951745.1 Aeromicrobium sp. CTD01-1L150 | reverse complement strand
GACCCGTCCAGGATCAGCGCGGGGTGGTAGATCAAGGCGAACGGCAGAAGGTACAGTGGGAGAGCGAGCTGCACGGACTTCATCGCGGTCTTCAGACCCGAGGATCCTGCGATTCCTGCGGCGACGAAGGGGTCCGGAGCCACCGGAGGGGTCAGTAGACCGAGGATCGCGTAGTAGAAGACGAAGAGGTGCGCGGCCAGCAACGGCACCCCCATGGAGGCGATCGCCGGCGCGACGAGCAGGGCTACTAGCGAGTAGGCCACGAGGGTCGGGGCACCGAGGCCGAGGATGAGCGCGGTTGCGGCGGCCATCAGCAGCACGAGGAAGAGACGGCCGTCGGCGGTGTTGAGGATGATTCCCGCCATCCGTGCGCCCAGGCCGGTCACCGTGAGGATTCCTCCGATGAGGCTGGCTGCGATCACCAGCGACAGGATGCCGACCGATCCGCGCACGCCGTCGATGAATGACAAGAGCGAGGTCTGGATCCCCCTGAGGAATCCTCGTGGGCCACCGTCGACGACGCGCCAGATCACGATGAGCGCGATGCAGGCCGCGATCGCGTTGAGGGCCGAGCGCGACGGGGACAGGTGAGCGATGCCGAGCGAGTAGACCAGGACGACGATCGGGGTGAGATAGATGAGACCGGCCAGTAGGAATCCGGTGGCGTTCTGGGGTCGCTCGATGTGGTCCGAACCACGCAGTCCGTGCCGCACGGCGTGCAGGTCCACGGTGATGAGGATGGAGGCGTAGAGCAGCAGGGCGATGATGATGCTGGAGGACACGATCTCGATATAGGGGATGCCGATGAGCTCGACCATGAGGAAGACCGTCGCCCCCATGACCGGGGGCATGATCTGTGAGCCCGCGCTGGCCGTCGCCTCGACCGCTGCGGCGGTGGTCGCCGGGTAGCCGCTGCGCTTCATCAGGGGGATGGTCACGGACCCCGTTGCCGCCACGTTCGCCGTGCTCGCACCGGTGATCGATCCCATAGCCGAGCTTGACAGCACCGCGACCTTGGCGGGTCCACCTCGGAACCGTCCGACGAGCAGGTTCGCCACCTGCGCCATCCATTCGGTGGCGCCGAGTGTGCGCATCGCCGCCGAGAAGATGACGAACAGCACGATGAAGTTGCCGATCCCGGTGAACGAGCCGAACACGCCGTTGGAGGAGAGGAAGAAGCTGTTGGTGAAGCCGTTGAGGTCGAAGCCCGAGTGCCGCAGGAATCCCGGCATCGTCGGTCCGAACAGCGCGTAGAAGATCGCCGACAGCACCAGCGAGGGAAACACCCAGCCGATCGTGTTCCACGCGACGAACAGCGTGATGAGGACCGCGACGACCATCAACAGTATGTCCAGGGAGGTCGCCGGAAGTCCGACGCGCGCCGCCAAGGTCTCGAACTCGATGAAGGCGTAGGTCCCTGCCGTGATGCCGGGAACCACCAGGAGGAGGGCAAGGATGCGGATGATCCGCGTCGTCGCCGTCCGCGCCACGGTTAACAGCCCGAGGGACCAGGCGAACGTCGCGATGATCGCGCGGTGCTGCATCGACGCCAGCGGCAGGCTCCAGGCCGAGAGCAGCAGGTAGGCGGTGAAGAGCAGCGCGAGCCCCCCGAAGAGCCACCGCACCCCGGTATCGAGCGCAGTACTCTCCCCTGCCGGCTCTGGCGAGCTGTCGACCTGCGCCAGAGTACGAAGTGCGTCTGCCGTGTCGTCAGGACCGCGACCACCCGTCTCCGGGTCGGTCGCTGGGACCTTCACTCCTCTTCCCAGGCGTCGTTCTCCTCGTACCACTTGATGGCGCCCGGGTGGTAGGACAGTCCGGCCTCATCCTCGATGAAGTCCCGGTCCCGGAAGGCGTTCTCGACGGTGTACTCGGTCGCGGCGGGGTGGACGTCACCCATCTCCGGGCCTCGGGTCTGGAACACCTCGATGATGTCGTGTGCGAGTTCCTCGGACATCTCGCTGGAGACCACGAGCACGGTCGGCTGGCCGATGGCCGTCAGGTCCTCCTCCTGGCCGTCGTAGCTTCCCGCTGGAATCGTCGTCTCGACGTACGCGGTGTTCTCCGACCAGTAGTCGATGGTCTTCTGGTCGGCGGGCAGGACCCGGTATGACCCGCTGGTCGTCAGATCGGTGATCGCAGCGAGCGGGACGCCCCCGCCCAGGTAGGCACCGTCGAGCTGACCGTTCTTCAGCTCCTCTGCCGCGGCGGCCTGTGAGATCTCGAAACCATTCACGTCCTCGACACCCACCTCGTAGGCGCCGAGTAGCAGGGCGGCGTTGAGCTGGACGGCGCTGCCTGGTTCCCCCACGGCCAGTCGATTGTCCGGCTGGGCCATCTCCTCCAGGGTGGTGATGCCGCTGTCCGCGGCGACGACCGGCTGCTGCACCGTCAGGTGCCCGGTGCCGAGCGTGGTGAAGTCGTCCTCGCTCCACTCGTCGTCTGCCATCACGGTCTTGAAGTCGTCGATCGTCGCGAAGGCGAGGTCGAGATCACCGCTGCCGACGCGGCGGATGTTCTCCGTGCCCCCGGCGGTGGCGACGGAGTCGGCGGTGATCTCGGCCTCATCGCGCAGTTCCTGGGCGAAGGCCGTGCCCAGGTAGTAGTAGGTCCCGCCCTCGCCGGCGGTGCCGATCCGCACCGACCCATCGTCACCGCCGGCCCCACCGTCGGTCGTGCAGGCCGAGAGAACGAGTGCTGCGCTGAGCGCAGCGATCGGGAGAAGGACTGTTGATCGTTGAGGGGGCATCGATTTCACCTTTGCGCTGTGTCCTGGATCACTGTCTGAGCCTCACGGTGCCACCGAGTCGGACATTGCGCAAGAGGTTGACAGTCAAGAGATGATCAATCTCCAGAGGCCCAGTGCGAAGGGGTCGAGAAACTTGTCAATGGATTGACAAGTATGGGGCCGGCGGTGAGACTGGCGACCATCGAAGCGGTAGAGATCGCTTCGGGAGGGCCGTGACTCGACGAGACGGCCACCCACCCAGACCACACATTTTGCGTGCCAAGGAAGTGAGGCGTCATGCCGACCGCGGTGACACGACGAGTCCACGATTCACTCGGTTCATGGGAGTTGCCCGGACCTCTGAGAGACCTGCAACGAGTCGTGCAGGACTTCATGAAGAACGAGGTCCGACCTGCCGAGGAGGGGCTTGATCCCGACATCTGGGAACTTCCCGCGGACATCCTCGAACCGCTGCAGGCCAAGGCCAGGAAGTCGGGCCTGTGGGCCATCGAGAGCCCCGCCGAGTACGGCGGTGCAGGATTGAACCTGCTCGGTCAGGTCATCGTCCATGAGGAGGCCGCGAAGTGCCGGATGGGCGCTTACGTGCCCAGCGCCGGAGCCTTCGGCTGGGACCCGCCCAACGTGATCTTCGACGGCACCGAGGAGCAGATCCAGCGCTGGGCCGTCCCCACGATCGACCAGGCCCTCCACACGTTCGTCGCGATCTCCGAACCCTCTGGCGGCGCGGACCCCAACCGCTCGATCCGGACCAAGGCGGTGAAGGACGGTGACGAGTGGGTGATCAACGGTTCGAAGACTTGGATCTCCAAGGCTGCCGAGTCGCCGTGGGGCGTCGTGTTCGCGCGCACCGGTGGTGAGGACAACCCCCGTGGCATCACCTGTTTCATCGTCGACGGCGATGCCCCGGGGCTGTCCGTGAGCAAGATTCCGGTGATCCGCTCGTGGTATCCCTGCGACGTCACCTTCGACGACGTCCGCGTGAGCGAGGACCGAGTGCTCGGTGAGGTCGACAAGGGCTTCGAGATCGCCCAGCGATGGCTGGTGAACAACCGGGTCCCCTACGCCGCGGGCACTATCGGCGTCGCCCAGGAGGCCCTCGAGATGGCGATCGAGCACGCGCGCAACCGTCAGGCCTTCGGCAGTGCGCTCGCGGACAAGCAGGCGATCCAGTGGATGATCGCCGACTCCGAGATCGAGCTGCGTGCTGCACGCATGCTGGTGTACCAGGCTGCGTGGAAGGCCGATGCCGGCAAGGACTTCAAGACGGACGCGTCCATCGCGAAGGTCTATGCGACGGAGACGGCCGGACGCGTCATCGACCGGGTCGTCCAGATCTTCGGCGGGCTGGGCGTGGCCAAGGAGATGCCCACCGAGCGCTGGTACCGCGAGTTGCGGATCAAGCGGATCGGTGAGGGGCCCTCGGAGGTCCACCGCATGGTCGTCGCCCGGGAGCTCATCAAGGGAGCACGCACATGAGCATCGACTTCGAGCTGAGCGATTCCGGAGTCGCCACCATCTCCATCAACCGTCCCGAACGTCTCAACGCGATGGACGCTGACACTTACGACGCGTTGTCCGAGGCCTGGGTGCGCGTCCGTGACGACGACGACGTGCGGGTGGCCGTGGTCACTGGTGCCGGCGACACGTCCTTCACCGTCGGCGCGGACATCAAGTCTTTCCTCACCGCAGACACCCCGCCGTCGGAGTTCTGGCTCACCCAGAAGTCCCAGCTGCTCAACCGGGGACTGGAGGTGTGGAAGCCGGTCGTGGCCGCCGTCAACGGCTACTGCCTCGGCGGCGGGATGACCCTGCTCTTCGCCACGGACATCCGCATAGCGGCCACCCACGCGACGTTCGGCCTGACGGAGGTCAAGCGCGGGGTGTTCGCCGCGAACGGCGGAACCCAGCGCCTGATCGAGAACCTTCCGAGAGCCATTGCGATGGAGCTCATCCTGCTGGGCGACCAGATCGACGCCGCGAAGGCGGAGCGATGGGGGCTCGTCAACGAGGTCGTGCCCGTGCAGGAGCTCATGGACCGTGCCCACGCGGTGGCAGAGCGGCTGGCGAAGAATGCACCGCTGGCGGTCCAGGCCTCGAAGGAGCTCGTCGTGCGATCACGTGACATGGACCTCGCGACGGGCCTGCGCATGGAGCAGGCGATGAACAAGGTCCTCAAGACGACATACGACGCCGAAGAGGGCCCGGCCGCGTTCGCTGGCAAGCGGGAACCCCAGTTCGAGGGTCGGTGACCGCCGTGACCTCCTCGAGTCCTAACCTGCCCCTGGCCGGTGTCCGTGTCCTCGATCTCGGACAGATCTACGCGGGCGGCTACGCGAGCCTGCTGCTCGCGATGGCCGGGGCGGATGTCATCAAGGTCGAGCCCCCAGGCGGAGAGAACCTCCGGCGGCGTGGGGCCGTCGGGGGCGGGGCGTATCCGTTCGCCATGCTCAACTCAAACAAGCGCGCGATTGTCGTCGACCTCAAGACCGAGGAGGGGCGAGACCTCCTCACCTCCCTGGCGAGTCACTGCGACGTCCTGGTGGAGAACTTCAAGCCCGGCGTCATGGACCGCCTCGGGGTGGGTCGGGACGTGATCAAGACGGTGAATCCGGACCTCATCTTCGTCTCGTCGTCCGGCTACGGTCGCGACAGCGACTATTCCGGGATGTCGGCTATGGACCTCACGGTCCAGGCCGTGGCCGGCGTGATGAGCACGACCGGGTTCCCGGATGCTCCGCCGGTCAAGGCGGGGCCGGCGATCGTCGACTTCCTGACCGGCGTCCACGTCTTCGCCGGCATCTGCGCGTCGCTCTACGGGCGCGAGCGCACCCACGCGCCGACGCCGGTGGAGGTGACCATGCAGGAGAGCGTGTACCCCTCGCTGATGTCGAGCCTCGGACTCTACTTCGCGAACGAAGAGAGCAACGGAGCAGACAACGAGGGCCAGGTGTGGCGGACCGGCAATCGCCACTCCGGCTACGCCGAGTCGCCCTACAACGTCTATGCCGCGTCCGACGGGTACTTCGCCGTCATCTGCGTGACTGATGGGCACTGGCTCTCGCTCGCCGAGCTCATCGGCGGCACGGAGCTGCAGTCGGATTCCCGCTTCCGCACCCTGGCCGGCCGAGTGGACCTGATGGACGATCTCGACGAGATTGTCGGCCACTGGGCCCGGGGTTTTACCCGCGCCGAGCTCCACCGGATGCTCGGCGAACGCGGAGTTCCGTGCGCTCCGATCAAGGAGCTGCCCGAGGTGGTCAACGACCCCAATCTGTGGAAGCGCAGGATGCTGCAGAAGGTCGATCACCCCGACCTTGGAGAGATCGTCGGCACCTCGAGCCCGATCCGCTTCGGCGACGGCCCGCGCGGCCCCCTCGCAGCCAGTCCGCAGCTGGGGCAGCACACACGGGAAGTACTGACCGAGATGCTCTCGCTGAGCACCGAACAGATCGATGAGCTGGAGCAGAAGGGAGCGATCCGATGCGCGGCGAAACAGTCCTAGCGGGATTCGGACATACTGAGTACGGCACCCTGCCGGGGCGGTCGACGCGGTCCATGAACATCGAGGCCTGCCGGAAGGCATTGGCCGATGCCGGGATCGAGAAGGACATGGTCGACGGCTTGTTCGTGAAGTACCCGACGTCGGCGTTCCAGAGTTTCTACGCCCAGCGACTTGCCGAGGCGATGGGAATTCAACCTCGGATCGGCGGAGTGCTGGACCAGGGCGGAGCGACGAACATCAGCCTCATCTCAATCGCCGCCGATGCGATCCGCAGTGGTCAGGCCGAGGTCGTCCTCGTCGCCGGCGCCGACAACCCCAAGACGGGCTCACGACACGTCTACGAGAGCACATGGGGATCGGGGAGTCACATCGGGTGGTTCGGCGTGCCTGCCGGTTACGCGATGATCGCGCAGCGCCACATGGGGCAGCACGGGACGACCAGCCGTCAGCTCGGTGCGATCGCCTCGGCGGTCCGCGAGCACGGGGCACGGAACCCACACGCACAGGTTCAGAACCCGCTGACAGTGGACGAGCATCAGGACTCCCGCTGGATTGTGGAGCCGTTGCGTCGGCCGGACTGCTGCCTGGTCTCCGATGGTGGCGCGGCGGTGGTCGTCACGAGCGCGAAGCGCGCCCGCGAGCTTGGCCTGGACGACGTCGTCCCGATCCTGGGCTTCGGACAAGGGCACACGTCGTGGGACGTCGAGCTACGCCCGGACCTGACGTCGACCATGGCCAAGAAGTCCGCGGAGACCGCGTTCGACATGGCAGGTCTGCGTCCCTCGGACATCGACGTCGCACAACTCTACGACTGCTTCACCATCACGGTCCTCATGATGCTCGAGGACTACGGATTCTGCGCACCGGGCGACGGCGGCGCGTTCGCCGAGTCCGGCGCGCTGACCCTGGACGGCGAGTTGCCCACCAACACCAGCGGCGGCTTGCTGTCGGAGACGGGCATGCCGGGCATGCAGCTCGTCGTGGAGGCGATGCGCCAGCTGCGCGGCGAGTCCTACTCGCAGGTCCCGGGCGCGCAGACCGCAGTCGTCGGAAACCAAGGAGGAATCATGACAACCCACTCGACACTGGTGCTGGGGCGATGAGCGCGCGACCCGTCCCCGAGATGACGGAGCTAGAGCAGGTCGCCTGGGACGCACTGCAGGACGGACGCCTCATCTTCCAGAGCGGCGAGGGCGGCGCGTGGCTGCCACCACGAGAGGAGTCGCCCTTCACCTTGTCGGACGACTGGCAGTGGTCGGAGGCCTCAGGTCACGGCACCCTGATCTCCTGGGTGACGTACCACGTTCCTTATCACGACTACTTCAAGGACAAGCTGCCGTACCGCGTCGGCGTCATCGAGCTGGTAGAGGGTCCGAGGTTGCTGGCGGCGGTCGAGTTCGGCGACGTGGCTCCGGTGGTCGACATGCCGGTGGAGCTGAGCGTCGTCCGGGACGAGGAGGACATCGCCGTGCCGGTGTTCCGTCCCTCGGAGAGCGCCCCTTCCCCACTGGCGCTGACCAACCGTGGGGAGCACGGAGGTTGAGGGCCGCGGTGGTGCACCAATGGGGTGATCCGGCGGTCCTTCGATACGAGTCGTTCCCGGACCCGGAGCCTCGGTCGGCCGACCACCGCGTCGTGCAGCTGAGCCACAGCTCCATCAACTTCCACGACGTGCTGGTCCGCCAGAGCGGACGTGGACTGGCGCTGCCGCGCATCCTCGGGTCCGACGGATGCGGCATAGACACGAGCTCCGGAGAATTGGTCGTGATCGACCCCTCGATCGGCTGGGGGCCACGGGAGGAGGTCTCCGGCGCAGGCTTCTCCGTGCGCGGTGACCACGAGCACGGGACCTACGCGGAGCTCACCAGCGTCGACTCTTCCGAGATCCAGCCGAAGCCACCGCACCTGAGCAACGCGGAGGCGGCTGCGCTGCCGCTGGCCGGCGTCACGGCATACCGCGCACTCTTCGTCCGCGGTCGAGCACAGCCCGGGCAGATGGTCCTCGTCACCGGTGCGAGCAGCGGCGTGGCCGTCGCGGCACTGCAGTTCGCCCTCGCTGCCGGCATGCAGCCACTCGTCACGTCATCGAAGGATGATCGTCTGAGCGCGGCGGTGGCCGAGGGAGCCGTGGACGGCGTGAACTACACAGACCCGCGCTGGCCGTCGCGCGTCAAGGAGATGACGGACGGTGGCGTGGACCTCATCCTCGACGGCGCCGGTGCGAATCTCGCCGAGCTCATTGATGCGCTGCGTCCGGGCGGTCGAATCGTCCTTTTCGGCATGTCAGCCGGGCAGCACGCGAAGATCAGCATCCCGCAGGTGTTCTTCAAGCAGATCGATGTCGTCGGCACCACCACCGGAAGTCCCCAGGACTTCAAGAACATGCTCGACTTCGTCACGGAGCACGGCTTGTGTCCACGCATCCAGACGGTCATCCCTCTGGAGAACGCTGCCGATGCGCACCGGCTGATGGAGTCGCGAACGCACGTGGGGAAAATCGTGCTCGAACACTCGTGACCTGGACGCAGGTCCTCGGTCGGCTCGCGTCACTGGGTTCTACGATTCCCGAGAATCAAGCGTGTGAGAAGTGCGTTGGCAGTCCGGATCTCTTCCCTGGTCAGCGGTTCCATATACTCTTTCTGCACATCGATCTGCTTCGAGAAGTTCTCCTCGATGTACGTGGCGCCCTTCTCGGTCACGCGAACGGGCGCCAGTCGCTTGTCATCCTCGACCCGCCTCTTGCGGTCGATCATTCCGTCCTGCTCCAGTGTGTTGAGGATCCCGGACACAGCTTGGCGCGAGATCCCGGAGAGAACCGCGAGGTCCCGCGCCAGGATCTCCCCGTAGATCCACACGAAGAGCAACGCCCGGAAGCCGGCACTCGAAAGCTTTAGGCCACGGTGGAACTCGAGCTCCTCCTTCCGCTGGAGGACGTTTCCCGCGCGCTTGATGCTCGTTGCGAGTCGGTTGACGTCCTCGTCGACATCATCGCCGAAGGCTCGAAGGGACTGCGCGATCCGGTCCGCGACCGCGTCAGCTGTCCGGAGCTCCGTCGATGCCTGATCGTCTACATCAGGGGATGTCCCGTCAGACATCGTTCGTCACGCTCTTCACTTGGCCCGCCCGGTCATAAGCAAATTGTACATTGGTTACCAGTCAACTACTTGACCAGATTGGGGTGGGTGCGAATGCCACTCACCGACTCCACGGGGGCGTGGTCGCTTGGCAGAGCACGCATCTCGGATATCTGGTTCTGCAAGGTGGTTCGCAATCATCGAGAGTGACGCGAATCAGACAGTGTAGAGGACGTCCTTGGTATGCTCGGTGAAGCCGAGACGCCGGTAGACGGCGAGGGCGGCGGTGTTGTCACCCTCGACGTACAGGTCGACGGTGGAGATGCCCTGCTCCCACAGGTGCCGGACCCCGCGCGCCGTGAGCGCCGTGCCCAGCCCGCCGCCGTGCGCCGACGGATCGACGCCGACGACGTACACCTCGCCGACGCCGTCCTCGATCTTGGTCCAATGGAACCCGACGACCTGCTCGCCGTCGTTGACGGCGACGAACAGGCCGGCCGGATCGAACCACGGCTCGGCCCGGCGTCGCTCGAAGCCGGAACGATCCATGGACCCTTGCTCCGGGTGGGAGGCGAAGGCCCTGGCGTTGACCTCGACGATGCCGTCGGCATCGCCCTCCTCGAAGGACCGGATGGTCACACCTTCCGGGGTGGACTCCGGCGTCGGAGGGTCTTGGAGCTCCAGGCGCAGCACGAGCAGGGTGCGCACCGGCGACAGCCCTGCCGAGCGGGCGAGCGCCCGGGCGCCCGGCAGGTCGCCGTGCGCCCAGTACGACGAGACCTCGGCGCCGTCGACCAGGCGCCGTCCGAGACCGGCGCCGCGGTAGCCGGGGTGCACGACGACCTCGCCGGGGTGGTCGCCGAAGGCGATGCCCAGGGCGACCAGCTCCGATGCGAGGCGGATCTCGTCGCACCACGTCGGGGTCGTGCCGTCACGCAGTGCGATCCGGGTGGCTTCGTTGAACGGGTCCACGCCGTCCACCTCGAGGGCCGCCGTGGCGAGGTCCGATGCATCGTTCATGACCACCATCGTGCCGGAGCCGCCCTGATCGGTGGGCTCGGCAACGTCCCTGCCGGTGGTGTCGGTCCCCGCGCCGACGTCCGAGGTGACCCGATCGCCGAGGAAGGTCCGGTCCATGGCCGCCGAGGGGACGCCCACCCCGGGGCGGCGGTACCGTGACCGAGTGACCTCGCGCGGCTCGAGCAGGAAACGTGCCCTTGACACGACGCCGGCAGGCTCGTGGCCGCTCGTGGAGCGCACGGACGTCCAGGCCGCCATCAGGCAGGCGCTGGAGTCCACCTCCGGTGCACTGGTCGTCGGGGATCCAGGCGTCGGCAAGACGACTCTCGCGGCCGCCGTGGCAGGAGCCGTCGCCGAAGCCTCGCACGAGCGGTCGATGCTGTGGCTGCCGACGCCCGCGACGGCCCTCGCGACACCGTGGACCGCGCTCGATCCGCTCCTCGGCGGCGAGGACGGTTCCGCAGCGGACGTGGACGAGGTCGGGCGACTGATCTCACGATGCCGTCGTGCGCTGGCCGGTCTCGGTGACCGGCCGTTGCTGGTCGTCGACGACGCCCACCTGGTCGACGACGTCACGGGTGTCGTCCTGGCCGAGCTCGCCCACGCCGGGGCCGCGCAGGTCGTGGCCACCTGCCGACGGCACCCGGGAACCCCAGAGGCCTTCCGGGCCCTCGTGCGTCAGAACGTCATCGAACAGGTGGACGTCTCGGGGCTGAGCTATGAGCAGGTGGAGGCCCTGCTGGACGCGGCGCTCGGCGGACCGGTCGCCCGGGAGACGACACGGCAGGCCTGGGAGATGACCGGGGGCAACCCCCTGTACGTGCGTGAGCTGGTGCGGTCGCTGCGTGACGCCGATGCCCTGATCGAGGTCAATGGTGCGTGGGTGTGGCGTGACCAGGCCGTCATCGGACGGGGGCTCACCGACCTGATCCAGACCGAGCTGTCCACCCTGGGCCCGGCCGAACGAGACGTCGTCGACCTGCTGGCGCTGGCCGGCCCCACCTCGATGGATGAGCTCGCCGGCACGTCGGTGGGCGACGTCGCGTTGACCAACACCACCGAGCGCGGGCTCGTGGTGATGGAGTCGCACCACCGGGACGGCATCACCCGGGCGCGCCTGGTCCACCCGGTGCACGCCGAGGTGATCCGCACGACGCTCCCCCCGGGGCGACGGAGCGTCTTGTACGAGCAGCTCTCTGCCGCGCGCCAGGGCGTCGCGCATCCGGCAGCGCTGTTCTCCACGGTCGACTGGGCACTGAGCTGTGGCGTCACCCCCGCCGTGGAGGACCTGATCGCCGCCACGCGAGCGGCCGCCAAGGTGACCGACTTCCGGTTGACCAGTCGGCTCTCGGGCGCGGCGTTGGCCCAGCTCGAACCAGATGATCCCCGGGCCCTCGACGTGCGGCTGGTCCGCGCCCAGGCCGCCCGGTTCGCGGCGGACGCGGCCACGGCCAGGCAGGACCTGCAGATGGTCGCCGACCACCTGCCGGCAGGACCCGACGGCGAAGCCCTCCGCTGGCGTCACGCCAGGGTCACCGCAGATCTGCACCAGTTCGTCGATGACGACACCGAGGCGGCGCTGACGACCATCGACGGCACCTCCCTGACCGATCCTCGCCTGCAAGCGGCCCGTGAGGTCGATCGGCTGGTCCGGCTGGGCTGGGGTGGTGAGTTCGGCCGCGGCCTGCCCGCGCTCGAGGAGTTCGTCGAGCAGCACCGCGGCTCGCGGTGGGCGACACCGCTGCTCGGGGTCCTGATCATGGGACTGGGACAGTCGGGCCGGCTCGTGGAGGCCCTCGCCGTCGCTGATGACGCCTTCGGCTCCTGGAGCGCCGACCCCCGGCGGAGCCCTTGGCTGCTGACGGAGCTGGTCGGCGCGCGGTTCATGACCGCGATGTGGCTCGGCGATCCCGAACGCGGCATGCAGGTGCCCCATGTCGAGGACCACATGGCACGGCACGATGACGCCGTCGTGCAGGTGGGCAACGGTCGTTATCACGCCGCCCGGGGTGAGTGGACGACCGCGGTGGCCCACTTCCGCGGTGCACTGTCCCGCTTCGCGCTGCGCGACCCGTTCGGATTCGGCCCGACTGCCTCGGCCAACCTCGCCTACGCGCTCGCAGCGCTCGGAGATCTCGGTGGGGCCCGCCGGGCTCGTGAGGACTACGAGTCCACCAGGACGAGAGCCTCTCGTGCCGTCCGCAGCGACAGCGAGATGAAGCTGCTCGCCGTCTCGGTGGCGCTGGGGGAGGCCGAGACCACGGCCCGCTGCGACCGGCTCGATGAGTGGAGCACCCGCGAGGGGCTGTGGCTCCCGGCCATGCACGCGCGGCATCTGCGGTGCGTCGCGGCGGCTGCTCGCGAGGATGAGGTCGAGACTGCACCGCTCGCCGAGGCGGCGGCGCATGTCGACGGCCCGGTCCCGCCGCTGCTCCTGGAGCACGCGGGCGCCCTCGCCGACGCCGACCCCGTGCTTGCCGGACGGCTCGCAGGACGGCTGCTCGAGCACGGGGTGTGGGTGCCCGAGCGGCCCACCGGTGACCTCACCCCGCGGCAGCAGGAGATCGCGATGCTGGTGCGAGCCGGTCTGTCGAACCGGGAGATCGCCGGGCGACTGGTGCTCTCGGTGCGGACGGTCGACACGCACGTGCGCCACGTCTTCGAGCGCCTCGGCGTGAACACCCGGGCAGACCTGGCCACCGCGTTGGCCAGGTCCGGCTCACGGTGACCGCGGCGCGGCGCGGCGCGTCGCAAGAAGTGCCGGACCTGCGTGGTCGTAGCCGTCGTCTCCCAGAGCGCGGCTCGTCACGGTGACGGGTGGACGGAAACGGTGCATGGTGCCCTCTCCAGATGCGCGGACGCCGGACGCCGGGCGGCGTTCGCGCGTCACACGGTCACCCGGACGCTATGAGCCGTCGCCGACACCCACATCGGCCATCGCTACGTATGCGTCCGCAGTGACCAGGCCACCTCACACACATACGTAGTGATTGCCGACGCGCCCGCCCCTGATCGGCTCGTACCGTTCACGCGACAGGCGCTCGCGTGCGTGGCTCGGGCTCGTGCGCGAGACGACGAGAGGCACCCATGACGTACTGCACCGGCACACCCGGCTCGCGCCGGCGCGTCCTGCCCGGCCCCCGGGTGGCGACCCCGCTGGCTGCGGGTGCACCCGGGATCGGGTCTGGCCATCGGACCTGAGGCAGGAGGGCCCGGGCCCGCCATGGTGCTGCGGCGGTCCGCCACCGTGGTGCTGCTGGTGTGGTTGGCCATGCTGGCTCCGTGGACCGCCCAGCCGGCACACGCCGCAGACCTCGGCTTCGCCGATCCGGAGCACCTGGTGGTCGGGGAGCCGGGTGGGAGCCGGTTCATGATTCCTCCCGATCCGGCCGATGCCTCCGCACTCACCTTCGGCGGACACGCACTGGGCGCCCCGGACCAGATGGCGATCCGCGTCGAGGTCTTTGCGTTCACCGTGCCGTTCGAGACCGAGCTCGAGGTGTGCTCGACTCCGTCGTACCCGAACGATGCCACCGACATCACCTGGGAGTGCGCCTACTCCGTCGATGAGAGGGGACCGATCCCCAGCGCCTATCGGCTCGAGGCACGGATGTTCATCGACGAGCAGGACGAACCGACGCTGGTGGCGCCCTTGGAGAACGTCGCGATCCTCAACTCGCCGGACCACGACGCATCGCGAGTGAGCACGCAGGAGTCCACCGTCACGCTGAGCGGGACACGTCTGGCTGGCATGGGCGTCGAGGTGCATCCTGGCCGGTTGTCCGCCGGCAGCCCCGAGGCCGGCGCCTCCGAGCCGGTGTGCACCGACGCCGGCGAGACGACCGAGACCTGGTCCTGCACGTTCGACCTGCCGGACGACACCGTGGGAACCCATGGGTTCAGCGCGCGGCACGTGCCGATCGACGCAGTGACGGACACGTTCGAGGTTGCCTCCGGGTTCCGCTGGGTCGAGGTCGAGCGCGCCGGCTCCACCACCCCCGACTCCGACCCAGGCCCGAGTGCGGACCCCGTCTCCGGCCAGGATCCCGGGCCCGGCCCGGGCCCTGACTCGGCGGCGGGCACCGATCCGCCGGCCCCCGCCAATCCGGAGCCGGCCTCGGGTCTCGTGCGGTGGGCGGGGCCGGACCTGCAGGAATCCTCCGCAGTGCCCGGCATCGGCCCGGATCGTGATCGTGCCCGGGCATCTCCGGGCCGGCTCGATGCCCGCGCTGCCACCGACGACGCAGGCCCCTCGGCGCCGACCCCATGGGAGGAGCCGACCGCGTACGGGACGGGGCTGCGTTCGCCGTCGGACCTGGCCGACCATCCGATCAGGTACGTGACGGCGGCGTTGCTGACGGCCGTCTCGTTCCTGCTGCTCGTGACCATACCCGCCGAGCTGCTGTACTCGACCTTGCGGAAGAACTACGACCGGGCCTTCGGCTGGGCCGCCGGCCTGCGGCGGACCTGGTCACGGTTCGGTGCACGGTGGCGCACGTCGGCCCTGCGCCGGCTGGCGCCGGTTCTCGTCCTGCTCACCGGAGCAGCCCTGGGAACCCTCGCCGAGGCGAACCTGACCAGCTGGCCGGTGGCGATCCGGCTCTACCTGGCCGTGCTCGTCTCGCTCGTGATCATGAACGGCGCCGCAGCGCTGACGGCCTGGGGCGTGGCCGGTCGGCGCTACCGGCTGCCGACTCGGCTCGTGCTCATGCCGGCGTTCCTGGTCCTCGCCGCGGCGAGCGTCCTGGTCTCGCGCGTCTTCGAGCTCCAGCCCGGCATCCTGTTCGGGTTGCTGATGACCGTGGTGGTCGTGACCCGGCTGGACCGCGGCCAGGCCGGCAGGACCGCGGCCGCCGGCTGCGCCGGGTTCCTGGTGCTCGGCATCGTGGCCTGGTTCCTGTACAGCGCCATCGACGTCGAGGCCACCGGCTTCGGGACCCAGGTGCTTCGCGAGGCCCTCACCACCATCACCATCGGTGGCATCGGATCGGTCATCATCGCCCTGCTGCCCATCACCTTCCTGGATGGGCGGACGGTCTTCGAGTGGTCCAGGGGCGTGTGGGCGGCCCTCTACACCGTCGCCGTGGCGGCCTTCATGCTCATCGTCGCGCCGTTGCCCGAGTCCTGGGTCGAGGCCTCGCTGCGGAGCCTGCTCTGGAGCGGGGTGTTCGGTGCCTTCGGGCTCGCCGCGGTCTCCGTCTGGGCCTGGTTCCGGTTCCGCCCGACCCCGGGCGAGCCGGTCCCGGACCGGGTCCCGGTCTCCTGAACGGCGGCTGCGGTCGGGGCCTGGAGCCTCATCGGTCGGCGAGCAGGCCTCGTAGCCGGTGGGCAACCTCGGCGGCGACGGCGCGGGCCAGCGACTCCGGGGTGTCCTCATCAGTCTCGGGCACCAGATGGTGCACCGTGCCGATCGCGTGCAGGTCGATGGCCGAGACCTGCTGCTGCTCGGCCATCTCGGGTGCGTGCTCGACGTCGCCGTGCACGATCGCGCTGGCGCCCTCCGGGGGCAGGGGCGACAGCCAGGCGTGCTCGGTCGCCACGACGACGTCGGCGGGCAGCAGTGCGAGCGCCCCGCCCCCGCAGCCCTGCCCGAGCAGCACCGAGACGGTCGGGACGTCCATGGTCGCCATGGAGCTGATGCAGCGGGCGATCTCGCCGGCCACGGCTCCCTGCTCGGCCTCCGGAGAGAGCTCTGCGCCGGGTGTGTCGATGATCGAGACGAGCGGCAGGCCGAGCTCGTCGGCCAGGCGCATGCCGCGCCGCGCCTCCCGCAGTGCTGCCGGCCCCATCGGCGAGGTCGGGGTCTGCTTGGTGCGGTCCTGGCCCACCACGACGCACGGCACTCCGTCGAGCCGGGCGAAGGCGACGAGCATCGCGCTGTCACGCTCGCCCTCGTCGGTGCCCTGAAGACGCACCGTGGCGTCGCTGCCGTGCCGCAGGACGTCGCGCGCTCCCAGCCGTCCGTCCGCGCGGGTCAGCTCGATCGACTCCCAGGCGGTGGCCCGGCGTCCGACCGTACCCGTGCGGCGCTCCCGCGTGGACTCCGAGACCGGGTCGCGCAGCAGACCGATGGCCCGGTCCACCACCGACGGGAGCTCGTCGTGCAGGACGACGGCATCGATGATGCCGCGGTGCGCGAGGTTCTCACTCACCTGGATCCCCGCCGGGAAGGGCTTGCCCTCCAGCAGCTCGTACACCTTGGGACCGAGGAACCCGATCAGTGCACCGGGCTCGGCGACGGTGACGTGCCCGAGTGAGCCCCACGACGCGAAGACGCCTCCGGTGGTGGGGTGCCGCAGGTGCACCAGGTACGGCAGACCGGCGGCACGGTGGTCCATGATCGCGCGCGAGATGTCGACCATGTGCACGAAGGCAGGGGTGCCCTCCTGCATGCGGGTGCCGCCCGAAGCGGTCGACGCGAGCACGGGCAGTCCCTCGGCGGTGGCCCGGCGCACGGCCGAGACGATCCGCGCCGCCGCCGCAGCGCCGATGGATCCGGCGAGGAAGCCGAACTCGTTGAGCAGGACGGCCACGGGCCGGCCTCGCACGAGACCGCGGCCGGTGAGCACCGACTCATCGACCCCGCTGCGTTCGGTGGCCGCCCGCAACGCCGCGCGGTACTCCTCGGTGTGGCCGGAGATGTCGACGGGCTCGTCCCACGACTCGAAGGAGCCGGCATCCAGCACCAGGTCCAGCAGGTCGTGGGCGGACAGGTGGGGCGAGCGCTCGATCATCGTTCTCCTTCCGGACAGGTTCAACGTACCGAGCCCATCGGCTGCCGGTCTGGTCGGCACGGTCTACCGTGGTCCGGTGTGCAGGACGGCGAGACGATGAGCGACCACTGCTGCTCGCCACGCCGCGACGACGGCGGCCAGGCGTGCCGTCCGCCCGCTCCTGGCAACTTCGCTGCCCGAGGAGATGTCCGGGACTTCATCGACGTCGCGG
Source organism: Aeromicrobium sp. CTD01-1L150 (assembly GCF_041951745.1). GTDB lineage: Bacteria > Actinomycetota > Actinomycetes > Propionibacteriales > Nocardioidaceae > Aeromicrobium. Next base: position 3,413,984 of record NZ_CP169555.1, on the reverse strand, counting down.
GCGGATCGTTCCTGATGGGCAGCGAGGACCCGCTCGCCTACCCCGAGGACGGCGAGGGGCCGGTGCGAGAGGTCGAGGTGGCCGCGTACTCGATCGCCGCCACGACGGTCACCAACGAGCAGTTCGCCCGGTTCGTGGAGGCGACCGATCACGTCACGGACGCCGAGCGGTACGGCGACTCGCTCGTGTTCGTCGGACTGCTGCGTCCCGACGCCCCGCCCACGCGGGCCGTCGCGGCAGCGCCGTGGTGGCGCCAGGTGCCGGGCGCGAGCTGGCGGGCCCCCGAGGGACCGGGCAGCACCGTCGACGGTCGTGAGGACCATCCCGTCGTGCACGTGTCCCACCGTGACGCCGCAGCCTGCGCGGCGTGGCTCGGTGGCCGGCTGCCTACCGAGCCGGAGTGGGAGCTCGCGGCGCGCGGCGGCCTCGTGCAGCAGCCCTACCCGTGGGGGGCTGAGCGCGAACCCGGTGGCATCGCCCGCATGAAGACGTTCGCGGGGACGTTCCCGCACCGGCCGAGTGAACCTGTCGGCACCGTGCCGGTGGACGCCTTCGAGCCGAACGGGCTCGGTCTGCGCAACACCACCGGCAACGTGTGGGAGTGGACGAGCGGCCGCTTCGCTGCCGGCGACCCACGGTTGGTGTTGCGCGGCGGCTCGTACCTGTGCCACGACTCCTACTGCCGGCGCTACCGGGTGTCGGCGCGCACCGGCAACACCCCGGACACCTCGCTGGGGCACACGGGCTTCCGTGTCGCGCGGGACTGACCCGTCACACGGACCGGCCCCCGTCACACGGACCGGCCGTCGACCGGTCAGTCGGGTTCGTGGACGGGCATGATCCGGCCGGTGTTGAGCGCCGTCCAGAAGTCACCGCGCACGTACCTCGTCGGGTCTACCGGCACGTGCTCCCAGGACGTCGCCGCGCCCCGGGCGAGCGCCTGCTGGACGTAGAGGCGACGCTGCTGGCTCTCACGCACCTGGGCCTCGAGCGCCGCGAAGTCGTAGCGCCGGTCGATCTCGGCCCGCAGCTCGGCGAGCACGTCGCTGCAGGACGGGTCGTCGACGAGGTTCACCAGCTCGTCGGGGTCGGCGACCACGTCGAACAGCAGGTCGGGGTCGGTGGGACAGACGATCAGCTTGTGCCGTCCGCGCACGAGGGTGATCTGTGGGGCGGTGACCCCTTCTGCCAGGTACTCGATGACGGCCTCGTCGGGCCCGTTGTCACCGCCGGAGACCAGGGTGAGCAGGCTGGACCCCGCGCCGGGACGTGGCTGTCCCTCGGCGAGCTCGACGAGCGTGGGGGCGAGGTCGACCAGGGAGACCGTGTTGTCGACCCGTCGAGGGGCGAAGCGTCCCGGGGCGTTGACGATGAGCGGCACGCGGGCGGACTGCTCCAACGGTGACATCTTGTACCAGAGGCCGCGCTCGCCCAGCATGTCGCCGTGGTCGGCGGTGACGATGATGACGGTGTTCTCGCGCAGGCCGAGCTCCTCCAGACGCTCGACGATCCGGCCGACCTGGTCGTCGACGTAGCTGACGCAGGCGTAGTAGGCGCGACGGGCGTGCTGCACCTCCTGCGCCGTCGGGGTCCTCTCGTCGAGGCCGCACAGCGTGAGTAGTCGGCGGCTGTGCGGGTCGAGGTCGTCGGGGTCCATCGTGGGGACCCGCGGCGTGTCGATCTCGATGTCGTCGTAGCGGCGCCAGTGCTCCATGGGCGGCTCGTACGGGTCGTGCGGGTGGATGAAGGAGGTCACGAGCAGGAAGGGCTGGTCGTCGCGCGCCCTGACCCGGTCGTTGAGGAAGCGCAGCGTGCGGAAGATGACGTCGTCGTCGAAGTCGCGCTGCACCGTCGCGGTGCTCACGCCGGCGGTGAACACGCTGTCCGCCTCGTGGTACCACTGCAGCCGTTCGTGATCGGGCAGGTCCCAGTCGGGCACCATGTCGAGGTCGGCGGGGTAGACGTCGGTGGTGAGGCGTTCCTCGAAGCCGTGCAGCTGGTCGGGTCCGATGAAGTGCATGCGACCGATCAGCGAGGTGTAGTAGCCGGCCGTGCGCAGCTGGTGGGCGAACGTCGGCACCGACGCGCCGAAGTCGGCGGCGTTGTCGTACCCGCCGATCGTGGACGGGAGCTCACCGGTCATCATCGACGCTCGCGACGGGGCGCACAGCGGGGAGTTGCAGTAGGCCCGGTCGAACACGACGCCTTCGTCGGCCAGGGCGTCCATGTGCGGGGACTGCACGGTGGAGTTCCCGTAGGCCCCCAGGGCCTGGGCGGCCAGCTGGTCGGCCTGGATGACCACGATGTTCGGGCGATCGTCTCCGGTCGAGGTCGTCACGGGTCTCTCCTGGCGTCGGGGTGCGGACGAGGCTGCACTCCCTGATCTACCAGTCGTCCCACGGGGTCGGCCACCCGGGGTGGCGGACTGGTCTCAGGCGCGGGCGCCGGGCCCGGGGGCCGACTGCTCGGGGGCGCGTGAGTCCTCACCCGAGCCGTCCTCTCCCGAGCGGTCGTCCTTGGTGGCCACGAACCGGTAGCCGACGTTGCGCACCGTGCCGATCAGCGTCTCGTGGTCGCTGCCGAGCTTGGCTCGCAGGCGTCGCACGTGGACGTCGACGGTGCGGGTGCCGCCGAAGTAGTCGTAGCCCCAGACCTCCTGCAGCAGCTGCTGGCGGGTGAAGACCCGGCCTGGGTGCTGGGCGAGGAACTTGACCAGCTCGAACTCCTTGAACGTGAGGTCGAGGCTGCGGTCCTCCAGCCGGGCGGTGTAGGTGGTCTCGTCGATGACCAGACCGCTGGAGGAGATGACGTGTGAGTCGTCGGTTCCGGCGACGCCGGCGGCGAGCCGTCCGACGCTCAGTCGCAGCCGGGCCTCCAGCTCGGCGGGGCCGGCCGTGGTGAGGATGACGTCGTCCATGCCCCAGTCGGAGGCGGCGACGGCGAGCCCGCCCTCGGTGAGCACCAAGATGAGGGGGCAGTCGATGCCGGTGGTGCGGATGACCCGGGTCAGGCTGCGCACCTGGGCGAGGTCGTGGCGTCCGTCGACGATGACGGCGTCGGCCTGGGGTGCGTCGATGAGTGCGCTCGCCTCCGCGGGGAGGATCTTGACGGTGTGCGGAAGAAGTGCGAGCGCGGGCAGCACCTCGACCGACGACTGGTTGCTCCTGCTCAGCAGCAACAGGTGGGACACAAGTCTCCAGCTCCTACGGTGATGAGGCCCGGTGCTGTCACCGTGGCCTCGACTCGTGTACCAGAATACGGCACGTGTCAGACATGTCTCCGGCAGGTGTCGAGAAGGCGAAGAACGTCACAGTGCGCTACTGGGCGGCGGCACGTGCCGCCGCGGGCGTGGAGCAGGACGTCGTGGAGCTGCCGCCAGGCGGGTCGACGACCCTGGCGGCGGTGCTCGACGAGGCGGTGTCCAGGCGGCCGGGAGACCGTCGTTTCGCAGACGTCGTGGCGATCTGCTCGGTCCTCGTCGGCGAGGTCCCGGTGGGGGCGCGCCCGTATGGAGACGTCGTGCTGGGCGACGGCGATGTCGTGGAGCTGCTTCCGCCGTTCGCCGGTGGCTGACCCGGCCGTGACACCTGTCATGATTTCGCTCATGTCACGCACTCGGGCCTCGTTGTGCTCCATGGCGTTGTTGGGGTTGCTCGTCCTCGCCTCGCTCACCGAGCAGGTCGTACTGGTTGCCGCGGCCGTCGTCGTGGTGCAGGGGCTCATCGCGGCCGCACCGAGTCCTCCGGACGAGCGCGGCAGGGCGCAGGGTGGACCGCGGTTCTGGCCCGCGCTGCTGGCAGGGCTCGTGGCCGTGGTCCTGACGACGTGGCCCGGGCTGCTGGTCGGCTCGGAGGGGCTACGTGCGGGTCGTGAAGGGCTGGTGAGCAACGGCATCATCGCCGGCATCGTCCCGGCCGTGGCCGTGGCGGTCCTGGTCTCGTTGGTCGCCCAGATGCTGCGCCGCGACGGTCGGCCTCGGCTCGTGATCACCACGGGCCACGCGGTCACGCTCGGTGTGTTCGCCGCCCTGGCGGCGTCGTGGATCTCCGCGTCCCGGGCCGCGGCCGGTGCCGAGGTGGTGATCGTGGGCGCGGTCGGCGTGGCCGCCGCGCTGCTGGTGTGGTCGCTGCCGCTGGACCGGATCGTCTGCGCGTCGTTGTCCCTGGCTGCCGGTGGGGCCGCTGCGGCAGGGGCGACGGTGGTCTTCGACGGCATCACGACCGTGCTCTTCGGCGTCGTGGTCGGCATGGCGGCGGCGATCTTCGCGGTGCTGGGTCAGGTGCTCGGCCGCGCGTGGTCGCAGGGGCGGACCCACGCGTCCCAGGGCTGGGGATTCCCCGGTGCGCTCGCGGTGGCGCTGCCGGCGCCGATCATCCACGTCTGTGGGCAGCTGGTCGGCCTGCCGTTCCTGTGAGCCCGCCGTCGCCGGCTCGGGGTCGTGGGCGAGCAGCGTAATCTGGTGGTGTGTCCGGTCTTCTCGTCCTGCTGGTCGCGCTCGTCGCGACGGTGCTGCTCGCGCTGGCGTGGACGAGGCACAACGGCAGGTTCACCAAGACCCCCACGGCCGCGTCGGTGGCGGGTGACGGCGCGACCGGAGCCGAGGGCCCGGTGGACCGCGAGCTCCTCACCCCGGCGGACATCGGTGCGGACCTGGGGGACCGGGTGACGCTGGTGCAGTTCTCCAGCGCGTTCTGCAGCCCGTGCCGCGCCACCCGCACGCTGCTCACCGACGTCGTCGCCGATCATCCTGAGGTCGCGCACGTCGAGGTCGACGCGGAGTCCCACCTGGACCTGGTGCGCCGGCTCGACGTCCGCCGTACCCCCACCGTCCTGGTGCTGGACGCCGACGGCGTGGTCGTGGGCAGGGCGTCGGGACTGCCTCGGCGTGAGCAGGTGGAGACGGTCCTGGAGGGCTTGACCGCTCGCTGACGGGCTCGTGCCGGTACCGGCGTCCGTGATGCCGTCGGGAGCCGGCTGGTGTCCCGGGACGGACAGTGACGTCAGCCTGCAGTCTCTTTATTCAAGACGCTATCTCACAAAATGAGACATCGATGTCGTCAAGCTCGGCGGGCGCCGTAGGGTGGCGCCATGCTGACGACGACACTCCTCACGCGGCGCCGGGCGGTCGACAACTGCCGCACGCGCTCCGCCCTGTGTCGCGACGCCTGAGTCCAGCCCGCCTCAGGAGCCACCACCCGGTGGCACGGTCCGTCAGGAGTTCGCATGTCCCAGCCCGAACGCGTCGATCCGCGTGCCCTGCGTCTCAACGCAGCCGCAACGTCGCTCGTGCTCGCTGCCGCACTCCTGGTGCCCGTTCCGGTGGCGGCTGGTCTTCTGGGCCTGCAGGCGCTGGTCTTCGCCGTCGCGGCGTTCGTCGACCTGCGACTGTCGCCCTACTCGCTCGTCTTCGCGCGGCTCGTCGGGCCGCGGCTGGGTGAGCCTGCTGAGCTGGAGGACTCCCGTCCGCCGCGCTTCGCGCAGCAGGTCGGGCTGGCCTTCGTGCTCGTCGCCCTGGTCGGGATCGCCACCGGTGTTCCCGCCCTCTTCCTCGCGGCGACGGCCCTGGCCCTCGTCGCAGCCCTGCTCAACGCAACCGTCGGCCTCTGCCTCGGCTGCGAGATGTACCTGATCGCCCGTCGGCTCGCGCCGGCTGGCACCTGACCGACCGAAATCCCAACAACGCCCATCGGGCACCAACGGAGGTAATCCATGAGCCGCGAGAACGCGCTCGTCACAGCTGACTGGGTCGAGGAGCACCTGAACGATCCCCAGGTAGTCCTCGTCGAGGTCGATGAGGACGCCGAGGCCTACGACAAGGGTCACATCCCCGGTGCCGTCAAGCTGGACTGGAAGAAGGACCTGCAGGACGGCGTCCGCCACGACTTCGTCAGCAAGGAGAAGCTCGAGGCGCTCCTGGGCTCCAAGGGCATCGGCAACGACCACACCGTCGTCTTCTACGGTGGCAACAACAACTGGTTCGCCGCCTACGCCTACTGGTACCTGGCCTACTACGGCCACGACGACCTGCGTCTGCTCGACGGCGGCCGCAAGAAGTGGGAGCTGGACAGCCGGGAGCTGACCGCCGAGGTGCCCAGCCGTGAGGCCACCACCTACACGGCCAAGGAGCCCAACGACGAGATCCGCGCCTTCCGCGACGAGGTCGTCGAGTCCATTGGCGTCAAGAACCTCATCGACGTGCGCAGCCCTGATGAGTACGCGGGTCGACTGCTCGCGCCGGCCCACCTCCCGCAGGAGGCTGCGCAGATCGCGGGCCACATCCCCACCGCCGGCAACGTCCCGTGGAGCAAGGCCGCCAACGACGACGGCACGTTCCGCAGCGACGACGAGCTCAAGGCCCTGTACGCCGACGTCGGTCTTGACGAGGGCAAGGACACCATCGCCTACTGCCGCATCGGCGAGCGCAGCTCGCACACGTGGTTCGTGCTCAAGGAGATCCTCGGCTACGACAACGTCAAGAACTACGACGGCTCGTGGAGCGAGTACGGCTCGCTGCGCGGTGTCCCCGTGGCCCTCGGCGACGAGCGTGGGGAGGCCTGACATGTGCGGAGCGATCAAGGGCGGCCCGAGCCTGGAGGGTGTCGACGTCGCCAACCAGGCCGTCATCCAGGGTGTCGTGACCCGCGGCGAGGAGCCCGTGGGCAGCGCCTACGTGCGTCTGCTGGACCGCAACGGTGAGTTCACCGCAGAGGTCCCGACCTCGGCCACCGGGCAGTTCCGCTTCTTCGCCGGTCCCGGCGAGTGGACGCTGCGCACCCTCGCGCCACGCTCGGAGGCGGTCGACCACTCGGTGACCGCGGCCCAGGGCGTCGTCGCCGAGGTCGTGGTGGACCTGGACAAGGTCGCCGTCACGGTCTGATCGACCACCCAGTACGCGTGGGGCCCCACCACAGCCGTGGTGGGGCCCCACGCGTACTGCATGAAACCCGGGAGCCTGCTCCCGTAACCAGTGATCGCACGTCTCGTTGCACAGGTGTCAGCCGCGGCCGTCGCGTCGATGGTCGCCGGCATCGATGACGCATCCGGCTCAGGAGGTCGCAGATGAACAAGATCACCCTCGGTGTCCTCGTCGGGATGGTCGCGGCCCTCATCGCCGCGCTGCCCTCCGTTGCCGCGCACGCGAGCGAGGACCCGTACCCGGACGCCGTCTGCGACCTCTCCATCAGCCCCCAGTCCGTCCAGGGCGGAGATGACTTCACCGTCACCGTGACCTCCGACCGCCCTGCTGACCTCTCGGTGACCTTCCGTGGTGAGACCCGCTCCGAGTCGGGCGTCCGCAAGCTCGTGACCACCTTCCGCGCTCCCACGGTGAGCGAGGCACAGAGCATGCTGGTCTCGGCTTCCTGCGACGACGTCACCCGCAGCGCCTCGGTCCAGATCCTGCCGGCGGGTGCCAGTGGTGCGGGCGAGGGCGTCGGTGGCACGGGCGGTTCGGCTCTCGCCGGGATCCTGCCGCGCACCGGTGGTGTCGCGCTCTGGCTGCTGCTGCTTGGTGCCGCCCTCGCCGTCGCCGGCGGGACGGTCCTCGTGCGACGCCGGTCCTGAGTGACGGCTCCTGCCGCGTCGTGCTGGACAGGGGCGACGCCAGCACGGCGGTGCCATGAGACCTGACCTCACCGCCCGCGAGTGGCGACGCCGCTGGTGGTTGCTGGTTGCAGGCACACTGCTCGTCCTGCTGGCCGTGCTCTTCCTGTGGCAGCTCGGACGTGCTGCGGTCGCTCTGGATCGCGCCGGACACGCAGCATCGGTCCTCACCACCCAGGTGGCCCACGGTGACGTCGACGGCGCCGAGGCGACCTTGGACCAGCTGAGCGACGACACCGACACCGCACGCCGCAGGACCGACGGCCTCGGATGGGCGGTGCTGGCGCGACTTCCGGTCGTCGGGGACGACGTGGACGCCATCCGCACCGTCTCGCGGGAGCTGGACCGAGTGGTCGTGCAGGCCCTGCCCGCCGTGGTAGAGGTTGCCGACGAGATCCAGCTCGACACGTTCAGTCCCCAGGACGGCCGGATCGACCTGGCGGCGGTGGAGCGCACGCTTCCCGTCGTGGTGCGCACCCGCGAGGTGCTCGAGCAGGCCGGTGTCGAGATCGCCGCGATCGAGCCGGATGCGCTCTTTGGCCGCCTCCGCGTCCCGATCAGGGACGTGCAACGCTCGATGGCCTCGGCCCGCCTGGCCGCGTCCGCGGCGCAGGCTGCGGGTGACCTGCTGCCCACGATGCTCGGGGGGGAGGGCAAGCGCCGCTACCTGCTGCTCATCCAGAACAATGCCGAGGTCCGGTCCCTGGGCGGGATCCCCGGATCCTTCGCCGTCGTCAACGTCAACAAGGGCCGGATGTCGATGGGGCGCCAGGGCTCGGCGCTCGACGTGAGACAGGTGGAGGATCCCGCCGTGGAGATGACCGACGGCGAGCGGTCGGTCTTCCCTGACACCTTGGTGCGGGACCTGCGCAACACGACCTTCAGCCCCGACTTCCCCCGTGCAGCCGAGATCGCCAAGGCGCTCACCGACGACGCCCTCGACACGTCCTTCGACGGCGTCGTCTCCGTGGACCCGGGGACGCTGGCCCACCTGCTGGAGGGACTCGGCCCGGTCACGCTCGACACCGGGCTCGAGCTGACCGCCGACAACGTCGTCGAGGAGCTGCTGAACGGCACCTACCGTCGCCACGCCGACGACCTGGCGGCGCAGGACGACGTCTTCGTCGACGCAGCGCGGCGGATCTTCGACGCCTTCGTGGCCGGTGAGGGGCACGTGCAGACCGTGCTGGAGGGCCTGGTCCGCGCCTCCACGGAGAACCGGGTGCTGCTGTGGTCGGCACACGAGGAGGAGCAGGAGCGGATCAGCACCACCGGTGTCGCGGGGATCCCGCCCGGTGGGGAGGACGCCCCCAGGGTGGGTCTCTTCCTCAACGACGCGGCCGGCGGGAAGATGCAGTACTACCTGCAGACCACCCATCAGCTGCGCTCGGTCCGCTGTCTCGACGAGGACCAGCAGGAGCTCACGCTGCAGACCCACCTGCGCTCGACCGCGCCGCAGGGGGACCTGCCCCTCCCGATCACCGGCATCAACCCCGACGTCGAACGCGGGCACCAGCGCCTCAACGTCCGCGTCATCGCGCCGGAGGGGGGCCGGATCGAGTCACTTGCGCTCGACGGCGATCCGCAGCTCGTCGTCGGCGGTGACCTCGACGGCCGGCAGGTCGCGATCGTCCCCGTCACCCTCGAGCCCGGCGACTCGGTGGCACTCACCGCGACGATGCTCTCCTCCACCGGACAACCAGGCCGGGCGGTGCTCACCACGACACCTGGCATCGAGCCGGCCGCCAACGACGTCAGGGCCGCCAGCGCCTGCCGATGACCGGTGTGCCGAGCCACACCAGCCCGGTCAGCTGATCTCGTCCTCGGCGGCCAGCTCCTCATCGGGATACTTCCGCAGGTAGGCCCCGACGTCGTCGTCGCGCAGCGCGGTGAAGAGCTCCTCGGCCTTGGCCTCGTCGAGCCGGACGACGTTGCCGATGCCGGGGACGTCCTCGGTGGTGGCCACCGGTGCGGTCAGGAAGGAGACGTCATCGGCCGTCGTGTCCCGCAGCGACAGGGCGAGCGCCCGCATGTCCCGGGGGTCCCAGTCGTCGTCCACGGTGAGGTTCTTGGTGACGGCCGAGAGGGTCCGGGTGAGCTTGACCGGGTTGCTCGTGGTGCCCCGGTCGAGCATCTTCTGCATGAGCGACCGCAGGAAGTTCTGCTGGCGGGCGATCCGGTCGAAGTCGCCACCCTCCAGGCCGTAGCGGGTGCGCACGTAGTCGAGAGCCTCCTGGCCCTGCAGCTCCTGGTCGCCGGCGTCCCACTGGATCTTCTGCTGCGGGTCGTAGAAGGCACGAGGAATGGTGACCGGGACGCCGCCCACCGCCGAGGAGAGGTCCCTGAACCCGTCCCAGTCGATGATCGCCACGTGTGCCATGCGCAGCCCGGTCAGCTGCTCCACCGTGGCGATGGCGCCGTTGGGCCCGTAGGCGGAGAAGGCGGCATTGATCTTCTGCTCGTTCGTCGCGTCGCCCTGCTCGTCATGGATCGTGGTGTAGGTGTCGCGGGGGATGGAGACCAGGTGCACGCTGCGTCGGTCCGCCGAGATGTGGGCGATCATCATGGTGTCGCTGCGGTACTTGCCGCTGGGCCACTTGGCCGCCGTCGCGTCCTCGGCCACCGTGGTGTCCTTGGACTGACCGGACTGTGGCTCACCCTCGTCCGAGCCGAGCAGCAGGATGTTGAGCGACTTGCCCTCGTCAGGGTCCGGACGGTTCTTGATGGCGTCGGTGTCGACGCGTTCCACGTTGCCCAGCTGGGAGTTCAACCAGTAGGCGTACCCCGTCACCACCGCCAGCACGAGGGCACAGACCGAGAAGACGGTCACCAGTGCACGGCGGTGACGTCGGTGGAAGGGAAGCCCACCGACGCGTCGTTTGCCCGCGACCTGACGCCGCGTGCGCGCATCGCCTCGAGCCATCGGTCTCCCTGGGGGTGAGTGCGGGAGGCCGTGCGGCCATGCCCGCGCAGCATTCTAGGGCCGGAACCTGAAAGCCCGGTTCAGGAATCGATCACCAGCGTGACCGGACCATCGTTCGTGAGGTCGACGGCCATCTGTGCCCCGAACTCGCCGCGCGCCACGACCGTGCCCCGCCGTTCCAGAGCAGTGCAGAAGGCCCCGTACAACGGCTCGGCGACGGGACCCGGTGCCGCGGCGCCCCAGGACGGGCGGCGACCCTTGCGGGTGTCGCCGTAGAGCGTGAACTGGCTGACGACGAGGACCTGCGCGTCGGTGTCCGCCACCGAGCGTTCGTCGCGCAGGATCCGCAGCCCGTGGATCTTCGTGGCGAGACGGTCCGCGTCGTCGGTGGTGTCGTCGTGGGTGATGCCCAGCAGCACGAGGAGCCCGGTCCCGATCGAGCCGCTGATGCGCTCGTCCACCCTGACCTCGGCCCGACTGACCCGCTGCACCACTGCTCGCACCCGTCCAGCCTAGTGACAGCAGTCAGCGCACCACCGGGCGGCGGATACGATCGAGCACATGGCCTTCACGATCCCCGACGACCTGCACTCCGACGTGCTTCCCTTGGCCTGGCTCCTGGGGACGTGGCACGGCAGCGGGCGCGGCGAGTACCCGACGATCGAGGCGTTCACCTACGAGCAGGACGTCGCCATCGCGCACGACGGCCGACCCTTCCTGCACTACTTCAGCCAGACGTGGATCACCGACGACGAGGGCGAGCGCGTGCGTCCCGGCGCCATCGAGACCGGGTTCCTGCGCGCCGCGGGCCCGGTCGCCAACCCCGACGGAGCCGACCCTGACGGGTCCAACCCCGACGGGTCCGGCGGCCAGGGCCTGGCGGTGGAGCTGGTGCTGGCGCACCCGACCGGCTACGCCGAGGTCTGGTACGGCGTCGCCGAAGGAGCACGTCTCACGCTCGCCACCGACATCATCGCCCGCACCGAGACGGCCAAGGAGTACACCGCCGGCCAACGGATGTACGGACTCGTCGAGGGCTCGCTCATGTACGCCTTCGACATGGCCGCCGAGGGCCAGTCCATGCAGTCGCACCTGTGGGGGAAGCTCGCCCGTGTCTGAGACCGTTTCTGCACCTGGCTCTGGACCGGGGACGGAGCAGCCGTACCGCAGCCCGCTGCTGGAGCGCCCCGGCGCTGTCGAGGCCGATCCCCCCGACGCCGGGGTCGCCGCCCACTACGGTGGCATCGCCCGCGAGCAGCGTCGCCTGGAGGCAGGGGAGGGGTTCGTCGACCTGTCGCACCGTGACGTCGTCACCGTCACCGGCCCCGACCGGCTCACCTGGCTGCACTCGCTCACCACGCAGCACCTGAGTGACCTCACGCCCGGCGTCACCACCGAGGTCCTGCTGCTCTCACCGCAGGGACGCATCGAGCACGCGTTCTCCGGGATCGACGACGGCGAGACGTTCTGGGCCCACACCGAACCGGGCGCCGGTGCGGCGCTCGTGGCCTTCCTGGACTCGATGCGCTTCATGATGCGCGTGGAGGTCCGGCTCGTGACTCCCGCTCACGCGGTGGTGGGGCTCGCCGGACTCACCTGGCGCCTGGTGCCACGTGAGCAGCTGGCCGCGCTGCCCGACGAGCTCGGCGAACCGGCCGGTACGTGGGCCTGGGAGGCGCTGCGGATCGCCGCCGGCGTCGTGCGGTTCACCCAGGACACCGACGAGCGTTCGATCCCCAACGAGGTCGGTCTGCTCGAGCGCGCCGTCCACCTGGACAAAGGGTGCTACCGCGGCCAGGAGACCGTTGCGCGGGTCCACACGCTCGGCCGTCCGCCGCGGCGTCTCGTCCTGCTGCACCTCGACGGCTCGGCCGAGCACCTGCCCGTCCACGGTGCCGCGATCGAGCTGGACGGTCGCTCCGTCGGACAGGTCGGGTCCTCTGCCCGCCACCACGAGCTCGGTCCGGTGGCGCTCGCCGTGGTGAAGCGCAACATCCCGGTCGACGCCGTGCTGCTCGTCGACGGGGTCGCCGCCAGCCAGGAGGCCCTGGTGGACCCCGAGGCCGGGCTGCACGTGCGACCACGGCTGGACGGATGAGGCAACGCTTCGCGATCCTGCTCGTCTGCACCGCGAACATCTGCCGGTCACCGCTGGCCGAGCTGCTGCTCACCGCGCGACTCGACCAGCGTCGCTTCGAGGTGGCCAGCGCCGGTGTCCTGGGCTGGGAGAACCACCCGATGGACGTCCCGGTCAAGGAGCAGGCCCGTCGGCTCGGGGTGGACCCCGACCACTTCCTCTCCCGCAGGATCGTCTCCGACCACCTGTCCGTCGCCGACCTCGTGCTCACCGCCACCCGTCAGCACCGGGCCAGCGTGCTGGAGCTGGACCCGTCGGCCCTGCGCCGGACCTTCACCCTGCGCGAGTTCGCCGAGCTCGCCCGACAGACCCCCGGGTCCGACCTGCCGGCGCTGGTGCGCGAGGTCTCGACCCGACGGAGCTCCGCCCCCAAGGACATCGACATCCCGGACCCCTACCGTGGGGGTGAGCCGATGCATCGCGAGGCGGCGGACCTCATCGACGACGCCACCCGCACGATCGCCGATCGCATCGGGGACCTGAACCGTCCGTAACCTCCCGGGCGGCTGAACGGTTGTGCCTCGTGATGGTCGGGGCGGCCGACAGGAGGTGCCGGAGTGTCCCAAGCCCTGCGAGATGACGCGAGCACCGCGTCGACGGCTGCGCGGACGCTCTCACCGGTGCACACGGTCGCGGCGCAGGGGCACGACGCCCGGCCGGTCCAGGTCGGCAGCGGCCGACGTCGGTGGCAACGCACGCTGTCGCGGTGCATGCTGGTCACCGATGCCGGAGCCATCACCGTCGCCTTCGTGGTCGCCTACCTCGTGCGCGTCGGACCCTGGCCGACGCCGGCTCCACCCGGTCGGCTCGAGTACTGGATCGTCAGTGCCGGGTTCGTACTCGCCTGGCTCACGGCGATGGCGGTCTTCCGCACCAGGGACCACAAGCTGCTCGGCGCCGGGGCCGCGGAGTACCAGGCGATCGGCAAGGCGACGTTCTTCGTCTTCGGCTGGATCGCGATCCTGGCACTGCTCCTCAAGGCAGATCTCTCCCGCGGCTACCTGCTGCTCGCCTTCGGCATCGGGTTCACGCTGCTGCTGGTGAGCCGCAAGGTCTGGCGCCTGTGGCTGCGTGCACGCCGCACCGAGCGCAGGTTCGTGGCCCGCACCCTCGTCATCGGCGGTGTCCGCAGTGCACGCACCATGGCCTCACGCTTCGACTCCGACCCGGCCTCGGAGTTCGCCGTCATCGGGTTGTGGGTCCCGGACCGTTCAGCCGGTCCCGATGAGTCCATCGAGGTCGGGGCCGCCACGATTCCCGTGCGCGGCATGGAGACCGAGCTGGGCTCGGTACTCGACCTCGGTGGCATCGACACCGTCGTCGTCACCGACACCGAGCACCTGGGCCACGACGGCATGAGCGAGCTCGCCTGGGAGCTGGAGGGGCGCGACATCGACCTGCTCGTGGCTCCCAACATCGCCGACGTCGCAGGTCCCCGCATCCACGTCGACGCCCACGGGGCGATGCCGCTCATCTACCTCTCCGAGCCCACCTACTCCGCGGCGCGCACACTGCGCAAGGCGTTCTTCGACCGTGCGGTCGCGCTCTGCATCCTGCTGGTCAGTGCCCCGGTCCTCATCCTCGGGGCCGTCGCGGTCCGGCTGTCCGGGCCGGGTCCGATCTTCTACCGCTCTGAACGCATCGGTGCCCACGGCATACCGTTCCAGATGCTGAAGCTGCGCACGATGGTCGACGGCGCGGACGGCCGGCGTGCCGCCCTGGAGCGCGAGCACGACGGCGCGGGGCCGCTGTTCAAGCTGGTCGACGACCCGCGGGTGACGCGCGTCGGCCGGCTCCTGCGGCGCTACAGCATCGATGAGATCCCCCAGTTCGTGAACGTGCTGAAGGGTGAGATGAGCGTCGTCGGCCCCCGTCCGCCCCTGCGCTCGGAGGTGGACCTGTACGACGACACCGTCCGGCGTCGGCTCCTGGTCAAGCAGGGGATCACCGGACTGTGGCAGGTCAGCGGCCGTTCCGACCTGTCCTGGGAGGATGCGGTGCGCCTGGACCTGACCTACGTGGAGAACTGGTCGATGCTGCGCGACCTGCACATCATCGCCCGCACCGCCAAGGCCGTCCTCCAGGCTCGCGGCGCCTACTGACCTGCGGTGCTCGAGCAGCGCGCCGGGCGCCTGGGGGAGGATCCCGTGACCTCTCCCCGGGGTCGACCGGCACCGGGCCAGGCCGGCCCCGGGGGCTGCGGGGGCCCTGCGCTGGGACCGTCGTCCGGTGCGCGAGGATGGAGCGTGCTCAATTCTTCGTGGGCGCCGAGCGCACCAGGAGTCTTGCCATGACCGACACGCCAACCGAACGCACCGACGAGGTGGGCTTCGCCGACCTCGGGCTCGATGCTGCTGTCGTCGACATGCTCGGCAAGCTCGGCTATGAGCGGCCCACTCCCATCCAGACCGGTGCCGTCCCGGTGCTCCTGCAGGGGCGCGACGTCGTCGGCCTCGCCCAGACCGGCACCGGCAAGACCGCTGCCTTCGCCCTGCCACTGCTGCAGCGCCTGGACGTCTCGCGACGCTCGACGCAGGCTCTCGTCCTCGCGCCGACGCGCGAGCTGGCGCTGCAGGTCTGCGAGGCCCTCACCAGCTATGCCGCAGCCGTCGCCGGCGTCCGGGTGCTGCCGGTGTACGGCGGCCAGGGGTACGGCGCCCAGCTGGCCGGTCTCGAGCGCGGCGCCCACGTCGTCGTCGGCACCCCGGGTCGGGTCATCGATCACCTGGAGCGCGGCAGCCTGGACCTCACCGGGCTGGACGTCCTGGTGCTCGACGAGGCCGACGAGATGCTCGCGATGGGCTTTGCCGAGGACGTCGAGCGGATCCTGCGCGACACCCCGGAGTACAAGCAGGTCGCGCTCTTCTCCGCCACGATGCCCCCACCGATCCGCAGACTCGCCAAGAAGTACCTCCACGACCCCGTGGACGTCTCCACCCCGGCGGCGACCCGCACGACGTCCACCGTCAGGCAGCGGTGGATCCCGGTGCCCCACCACGCCAAGCTCGACACGCTGACGCGGGTTCTGGAGGTGGAGTCGGGTGAGGCGATGATCGTCTTCGTCCGCACCAAGCAGGCCACCGAGGACCTTGCGGCGTCGCTGCGGTCACGGGGGTTCGCCGCGGCGGCCATCAACGGCGACATGGTGCAGGCCCAGCGTGAGCGCACCATCGGCGCGCTGAGGTCGGGCTCGCTCGACCTTCTCGTGGCCACCGACGTCGCCGCTCGCGGACTCGACGTCGAGCGCATCAGCCACGTCGTCAACTACGACGTCCCTCATGACACCGAGGCCTACGTCCATCGCATCGGGCGCACCGGACGGGCCGGTCGCAGCGGTGAGGCGATCTTGTTCGTGACGCCGCGGGAGCGGCGGATGCTGCACGCCATCGAGAAGACGTCCGGACAACCCGTGGTGCAGATGGCCGTGCCCACGGCCGAGGAGGTCAACGCGCGGCGCACCGAACGCTTCTCGGCGGCGATCACCGAGAGCATGGGCTCCTCGCAGTTCCACACCTTCCGCTCGCTCATCGAGTCCTACGCCGCCACGCACGAGGTCGCCATGACCGACGTGGCTGCCGCACTCGCGGTGATGAGCACCGATGACAAGGAGTTCTTCCTGAGTCCGGACCCGCCGCCGCAGCCACGGCGCGAGCGGCCGCCGCGTCCCGAGGGCAGGGACGAGCGGCCACGGCGCGGCACGCCCGGCATGGCGCCGTACCGGATCGCGGTGGGCAAGCGGCACAAGATCGGGCCGTCGGCCATCGTCGGGGCCCTGGCGAACGAGGGCGGGTTGCGTCGCTCCGACTTCGGCAAGATCACCATCGCGGGCGCCCACTCCGTCGTGGAGCTGCCGGCCGACCTCCCGCAGGCGGTCTTCGACGCCCTGGAGAACACCCGCATCTCCGGCCGTCGCATCGACCTGCGTCCCGACGACGGCCCTCCGTCGCGAGGCAGTGGCGCCGGGCCACCGCATCGCGGCCACGGGGGCAAGAAGGGCACGTCGGACCAGGGCACGAAGGGCCAGCACCCCTCGGGGCCGAGCAAGCCCCGCAAACCCCGCCGCAAGGGCTGACGAGCCGCCCAGGCTGGCGCCGACCACAGGGGAGAGGACCGGATGAGACGACTGCAGAGCCCGCGCCGCACCTACGACTGGGGTTCCCGCGAGGAGATCCCGGACTTCCTCGGGCAGCCGGTCGACGGCGAGCGCGTCGCCGAGGTCTGGCTGGGGACGCACGCGCTGGCCCCCTCGCTCGTGGATGGGCCGGACGGCCCGCGTTCGCTGCTGGAGGTCTCCGGCGAGCTGCCGTTCATGCTCAAGATCCTCGCCGCCGACCGTCCGCTGTCGTTGCAGGTGCACCCGGATGCCGAGCTCGCCAGGGCGGGCTTCGACGCGGAGGAGGCCAGCGGTACCCCGCTCGACGCACCGCACCGCGTCTTCAAGGACCCCCATCCCAAGCCTGAGATGGTGCTGGCGCTGACCACGTTCGACACGCTCGTGGGCTTTCGCCCGACAGCAGAGATCCTGCGCGTGCTGGGCGCGCTGCCCACGTCGCTGACGCAGAAGCTGGCCGAGCGGCTGCGGGCCGAGCCGGGCTTCGCCGGCATCGTCGCCCTCGTCGAGCAGCTCGTCACGGACCCGCCGACACCGCAGGAGGTCGGCGACGTCGTGGCGGCCTGCGCCGACGGCGTGCAGCGCCGCACCGACGTGAAGCGGGCCTACCTGACGGCGCTGGAGGTCAACGAGCACCATGCGGGCGACGTCGGGGTGGTCATCTCGCTGCTGCTCAACCGTCTGACGCTGCAGCCCGGTGAGGCCGCCTACCTCGCCACGGGCATCATCCACGCTCACCTGAAGGGGATGTGCCTGGAGGTCATGGTCTCCTCGGACAACGTCCTGCGCGCCGGTCTCACCAGCAAGCACCTGGACCCTCAGGGCCTGGTGCGGTGCGTCTCCGGTGGGATGTCACGGTTGGCGCGCGTGGAGCCGGAGCAGTTCGGGGAGTCGACCGACGTCTTCAGCCCCGGGCTGCGGGAGTTCGCGCTCTCGATGACGCAGGTCTCGCCCGCCGAGCCGGCCGGGACGCCGTTGCCCGACCAGGGCCGTCGCATCATCGTGTGCACCGGCGGTGAGGTGGAGCTGGTGAACGAGCACGACGAGCGGTTGCCGCTGCGACGTGGTTCGGCGGTGTACGCCGACGCGGCCGACGGCACCATCCGTGCCCACGGGACCGGCGAGGTCGGTCAGGCCTACACCCCGACCGCCGAGGATCGCGCCACCCCGCTCACCGACCTCGTCTGATCCAGCGGATTCGTGAGCCCACGCCCCCAATCTCGGCGATGAGGTCAGCTTTGGGTGCTGGCGCTCACGAATCTGGGTGACGTGGGCCGCTACACCAGGTCGTCGCGGCCGGCCGCGGTGAGCCGGGCGGGCACCTGCTTGACCTCCTGGGCGCGCTCCAGCGTCGTGACCAGGAGGGCATCGGCGGTGTGCACGACCACGGCGTCGGGGATGCCGACGACTGCGATGGTGGTGTCCTCGGTGCTGAGTGCCAGTCCGTCGGCGTCGACCCAGATCGCGTCGTCCTGCCCGCGCAGGCCGTGCAGGGCAGAGAAGTCCCCGACGTCGTCCCAGCCGAAGGTCCCGGGGACGACGGCGATGCCGCCCTCGAGGGAGACCGGCTCGGCGATGGCGTGGTCGATCGCGATGCGGGTGAGCGTCGGCCAGACCTGCTCCAGCACGGCCGGACGGTCGTCGGTGGCCGCGGCGATGCGTTGCAGCCCGTCGTGGAGGGTGGGCTGGAGCCGGGCGAGGTGTCCCATCAGGACGTCGGCACGGGTGACGAACATGCCGGCGTTCCAGCTGAAGCCGCCGTCGCGAAGGTACCCCTCGGCGGTGGTCGCGTCGGGCTTCTCCACGAACCGCCGGACGGTCCGCGCATCCGGTGCGCCGTCGGTGGGCAGGGGGTCGCCGGCCTGGACGTACCCGAACGCGGTGGCGGCGGAGCGGGGTGTGATCCCGATCGTCACGACCTTGCCCGTGCGAGCGGCGGCGGCGGCCTGCCCGACGGCGTGTTGGAACGCGTCCTCGTCGTCGATGACGTGGTCGGCGGCGAAGGAGGCCACGACGGCCTGGGGGTGCTCGCGCGCGATGACCGCGGTGGCCAGCCCGATGGCCGGCATGGAGTCGCGCGGGGACGGCTCGACGTGCAGGTGACGCAGGTCCGGGAGCTGCTCGGTGACGCCGTCGGCGTGGGCGGGCCCGGCGACGACGTGGACGCGCTCGGCCGGTACGAGGGCGACGAGGCGGTCCCACGTCTGCTGCAGCAGGGTGCGACCGTCACCGGTGAGGTCGAGCAGGAACTTGGGGCGCCGGGCCCGCGAGAGCGGCCACAGCCGCGTCCCGGCGCCGCCGGCAGGGATCACGACGTGCAGGTCGGACAGGTCCATTGGCGTGCTCCTTGGGCATGGATGTGACGGTGAGGGCGGCTGCACCTGAGCCTATGGCCACCGGCCACCGGCCTCTGGCCTCAGGCAGCCGTGGGTGCGAGCACGGCAAGCCCGAGGGATACGCAGCAGTCCTGCATCCGATTGTCGTAGGTCACCACCGCGTCCACCCCCAGCCGGACAGCCACGGCCAGGTGCAGTGCATCCAGCGACCGCAGGCTCGTGCCCGGCAAGAGGCCCGCCTCGCGAAAGACCGACGACGGGACGGCGTACAGATCGATGGCGTCCAGGAACTGTGACACTGCCGACTGCTCGAGTCCCTCGGTCCGCTGCGCTGCGCGGCGCAGCTCCGTCTCAAGCAGCCAGCACCCCGCCAGGTCACCGTCGAACGTGTCGACCGCAGCGGCCAGCGCCGACGACTCCGCCTCCTCGACGATCAGCTTCAGTGCTGCGGACGTGTGGACGTACCACCGACTCATCGGTCTCCACGCAGGTCGTCGAGGACCGCGGTGGACGGCTGATCAATCGTGACCCGGGGCAGGTCGGAGAACCGCATCTGCCGCCGGGCAGGACGTTCACAGCGCAGATCGTCGTGCTCCGCCGGCACCAGGCGAGCGACCGGCACCCCGCGCCGCGTCACCGTCAACGACTCGCCACGTTCCACCCGACGGATCACCTCACCGCTGTCGTTGCGCATCTCCCGCTGGCTGATCGTCTCCATGACCCAAACGTAGCACGTCGTAGCACAACGGTCAGGCGTGCTCTACGCTGCCGTCATGGACGTGCTCGCGGAGGTCACTCGTTCGGGACTCGTGGAGAGCCGGCACCGTGGGGTGGCGGCCCTGGTCGGACCTGACGGTGAGGTCGCGTGGTCGATCGGCGATGTCTCGACGGTGATCTTCCCGCGGTCCGCCAACAAGCCGTTCCAGGCCGTGGGGATGCTGCGCTGCGGTCTCGGCCTGGACGGGAGCGCGTTGGCGCTGGTCGCAGCGAGCCACAGCGCCGAGCCGTTCCACCTCGAGGGTGTCCGGGCCATCCTGGCCGCGGCCGGGCTCCAGGAGTCCGCACTGCAGACGCCGTCCTCGTACCCGCTCGATCCCCACGAGCACGCCGCCGTGCTGCGCGCCGGCCAGGGCCGGGCGCCGATCCGGATGGACTGCTCGGGCAAGCACGCCGCGATGCTCCTGACGTGTGTCCGCAACGGATGGGACACCGCCACCTACCTGCGTCCCGACCACCCGCTCCAGGAGGCGGTCACGTCGACCTTCGCCGAGCTCGTCGGCGCTCCCGCGGTGGTCGGGGTCGACGGCTGCGGTGCGCCGCTGCTGGCCTCCACGGTGGGTGGGCTGGCTGCCGGTGTCGCGCGGCTCATGGCCGCCCCGGGTGGGTCCTCGGAGCAGGCAGTCGTCCAGGCGATGGTCGATCACCCCGAGCAGGTGAGCGGCACCCGCCGCCCGGACCTCGCGCTGGCTCGTGCCGTGCCGGGGGCATTGGTGAAGTCCGGTGCCGAGAGTGTCGTCGTGGTGGGACTGCCCGACGGTCGTGCGCTCGCGGTGAAGGTCGAGGATGGCAGTGATCGTGCGCTGTTCGTCGTGGCCCACCGGGCGTTGGAGCTCGCCGGTATCGAGGCGCCGCTGCTGTCCGATCGGCCGGAGGTTCTCGGCGGCGGTCGACCCGTGGGGGAGATCCGCCCGGCCTTCTGAGTGACGCAGGTTTCCCACGAGACCGCTCGAAATCGTCCCAAAGCACACGAAGTTTCGTGTTGTCAACGCAGGAAACGAGCGGTCTCGTGGGAAACCAGCACCCCGTGTGAGCCACCTCGCATGCACAACTGCTTGCAGATGCTTGCTTTAGCAAGCACCATGGATCCGTGGCGAAGCTGAACATGCAGGAGACCGTGGGCAACCTCGGTGAGTACCTGCGTGACCAGCGGCGCCAGGCGCAGATGTCCTTGCGACAGCTGGCCGAGGTCTCGGAGGTTTCCAATCCCTACCTCAGCCAGATCGAGCGGGGCGTGCGCCGTCCCTCGGCAGAGGTGCTCAGCCAGATCGCCAAGGCGCTGCGCATCTCGGCCGAGTCGCTCTACGTCAGGGCCGGGATCCTCGACATCGACGAGACCGGGACCCGGATGGTCGAGGATGCGATCGCTCTCGACACCCGTCTGACCGAGCGGCAGAAGACGGCACTGCTTGACATCTACCGCTCGTTCGTCGGAGCCGACCATGTGGCGAACGCCGAGCTCGCGACGACGGTCACCCAAGCCAACCAGGAGAAGAACTCATGAGCATCACCGATCAGATCAACAGCCAGGTCAAGACCCTCGTCGATGAGGTCAAGACCCTCACCGAGACCCTCAGGAAGCTCGATGTCGACGACCTGCGCACGCAGGCCACCGACGCCGTCGCCGCGTCCAGCACCGTTGCCAAGGCTCGCTACGAGGAGCTCGTCGTCAAGGGCGAGGAGCTCGTGGCCGAGGCTCGTGCCCTCAAGCTCGACGACGTGCAGAAGCGTGCGGAGAAGTTCGTGGAGAGCCTGCGCAAGGATGCCTCCAAGAACATCAAGGACGTCCGCAAGGCTGCCGAGGGCACCGCGACCGACGTGCAGAAGCGCGCCGAGGACATCGTCTCCGACGCCCAGGCCACCGTCACCAAGGTGACCAACCGTGGCGGGGCCAAGAAGACCACGTCGAGCCCGGCCAAGACCAGCACGGCCGCGCGCTCGGTGGCCTCCACCTCGACGGCCAAGAAGGCCCCGGCCAAGAAGGCCCCGGCCAAGAGCACTGCCAAGAAGGCCCCGGCCAAGAAGACGGCTGCCAAGAAGAGCTCCTCGACGTCGACGGCCAAGAAGGCGCCCGCGAAGAGCGCCGCCAAGAAGGCTCCGGCCAAGAGCACGGCGAAGAAGGCTCCGGCCAAGACCGCCGCCAAGAAGACGACTGCCACCAAGAGCACGTCGAGCGCCACGACGAGCGCCGCGAAGAAGGCTCCGGCCAAGAAGGCCTGAGACCTCGTGCGCCGCAGAACCCCTCCCCGCTCGGCGGGGAGGGGTTCTGTGCGTCGTGGACGTGCCGATAGCCTTCAGTGGTGTTCGAGATCCAGTCCGGTATCACGCTGCTGCTGACGGTCGTGCTGTTCGTCGTCAAGGCTTTCGCGCTGGTGGACTGCGTCACACGCTCCCCGGCGGACTTCGCAGTCCGGGCCACGCTGGAGAAGAACGCCTGGCTGCTGATCCTCGGCCTCGCACTCGCGGCGCACCTGCTCCTGTGGAGCCCGCTCGGTCTGATCAACATCATCGGCACCGTCGCCGCGCTGGTCTACCTCGCCCAGCTGCGCAGCCCTGCCTGAGGCGTGTGACCACAGGGATCGCCCGGGCGGGGATCCTGAGCGCCACTCATGATCGAGCTCTGCAGGCTCAGTGCTCCTGCGTCAGCCCGTAGCCGAGGTAGGTGACGCCGTTGCCGAACGTCTTGTGGTCCAGCAGTCTCAGGCGCGAGGCTGCGAAGCCCTCGGGGAAGAAGCGGCGCCCTCGGCCCTGCACGGCAGGGTGGACGAAGATGCGGCACTCATCGACGAGGTCGGCGGTGAGCAGCTCGTGGCACACCATGATGCTGCCGGTGGCGACGATGTCCTGACCGGGCTGCTCCTTGAGGGCGCGCACCTCCTGGAGGAGATCGCCGGAGAGCACCACGGAGTTCTGCCATCGCGGGTCGGTCATCGTCGAGGAGACCACGTACTTGGTCACGGTGTTCAGCTGGTCGGTGACACCGGTCTGGTCGTCGCTCTGCTCGGGCCAGTAGCCGCGGAAGGCCTCGAAGGTCTGCCGACCGAGCAGGACGGCGTCGCACGTCGCGTCCTGCCGGTGCAGCTCAGTGAGGTGGTCCGGGTCTTGTTGGGTGGGGTCGAACCAGTCGTCGAGCATCTCCACCGCGCCGTCGAGCGTCATGTTCTGGGTGATCGCGAGGGTCCTCATCCCCGGATTGTCGACGGTCGTGCGTGTGCGGGCAATGGCTGTGCCTCCTGGTCGAGGCGCGCCGGGTGGAGCCAGCGGGTGACGATGACGCGCAGGGTGCTCAAGGTGTCGTCGGCGCGTGCCTCCTGGGGCTGCAGGACGGTGAGGGTCCGCAGCAGGGTGGCGAGCCAGCGGGCGCTGTCGGCCGGGTCGAGCTCGCGGTCGGCCATGCCGTCTCGCATCGCCGCCAGGAGGAGTGCGCTGATCTCGGACTCGAGGTCGTCAGGAAGCTCGTGGGGTGCGCAGGCCAGCTCGTCGAGGCGGTCGAGGAGGCGGTCCCAGGGGCTCACACCGATGAGTCTCGCACCTCGTGCCACTTGTCGACGAGCTTGGGCAGCTCGACGACGAGGAAGGCGAAGAAGTCGTCGGTCTCGCGGAGCCGGCGGAGCGCGTCGGGATCCTCGGTGGCGGCGATGCCGTGCTGCAGCAGCGTCGAGAAGGTCTTGATGAGCTCGGAGCGGACCAGCAAGGACTCGGCCCATGCCGTCCCACGCACCTCGAACCGGTCGCTGCGCTCGCCCGGTACTCGTCGCCGCCGGACCAGTCCGACCTGGACGAGGGTGCGCGTGGCGCCGCTGACGGCTCCGGCGCTGACCGACAGCTCCTGGCCGATCTCGCGCGCCGACCACCCCCCGCCGGGCGCGATCATCAGGGCCGTGAAGACGCGGGCCGCCATGCGCTGCATGCCGGCCTCACTGAGCTGGAGGGCGAGTGTCTCGACGAACTCGGCCTGGGCGGGGGACATGGGAGACATGGTGGCGAAGTTTCATCTCGCACACAAGTTTCACAAAAACGTGAAATATGGGTACTGTCGACTCATGAACGATGTCATCGCCATCAATGACCTCCGCAAGGACTTCGGCTCCTTCACCGCCCTCGACGGTCTGGACCTCACGGTGCAGCAGGGTGAGGTGCACGGATTCCTCGGCCCCAACGGGGCCGGGAAGTCCACCACCATCCGGATCCTGCTCGGTCTGCTGCGCGCCAGCGGCGGCGAGGTCACGCTGTTCGGCTCAGATCCCTGGAGCGATGCCGCCGCGCTGCACCGGCGTCTCGCCTACGTGCCTGGCGACGTCACGTTGTGGCCCAGCCTCAGCGGGGGTGAGGTCATCGACCTGCTCGGTCGGCTGCGCGGCGGACTGGATCGCCGTCGTCGCGACGAGCTGGTCGAGCGCTTCGAGCTCGACCCCACCAAGAAGGGCCGCACCTACTCCAAGGGAAACCGTCAGAAGGTGGCGCTCGTCGCGGCGCTGGCGGCCGACGTGGAGCTGCTGATCCTGGACGAGCCGACGTCGGGCCTGGACCCCCTCATGGAGGAGGTCTTCACCCAGTGCGTCGATGAGTTCAAGGACGAGGGCCACTCGGTGCTGCTGTCGAGCCACATCCTTGCCGAGGTCGAGCGCCTGTGCGACCGGGTCAGCATCATCCGGTCCGGACGCACGGTGGAGTCGGGCACCCTCGCCGACCTGCGCCACCTGACCCGCACCTCGGTCTCGGCCGAGCTCGAGCGTGTCCCCGAGGGACTCCAGGACCTGCCGGGGATCCACGACCTCGTCGTCGAGGGCCAGCGCGTGGTCTTCGAGGTGGACAGCGACCGGCTCGGCGCGGCCCTCGAACCTCTCACGGCCGCCGGGGTGCGGGCGCTCACCAGTCAGCCGCCGACGCTGGAGGAGCTGTTCATGCGGCACTATGGCGACCACGTGGGGGGCGACGACGTGGGGGGCGACCTGCATGAGGACGGGCAGGAGGAGACCTCATGAGGGACTCGCTCGTGGGCGCGGGGACGTTCGTGCGGTTCTTCGTGCGGCGCGACCGGTGGATGGTGCTGGCCTGGACGGTCGGCATCTCCCTCATGTACTGGATCCAGGCCGTCAGCGTCGAGGGCTTGTACAGCACGCAGGAGGAGTTCGACGTCGCGGCGGCGAGCATGGAGTCCAATGCCGGGTTCGTGGCCATGCTGGGTCCGACCCGTGTGCTGAACACCGTCGGCGGCCAGGTGTCTTGGCAGTCGGCGGCCTTCGGCGCGATCCTGGCCGGGCTGATGAGCATGTTCCTCGTCTCCCGGCACACGCGTGCTGAGGAGGAGAGTGGCCGCGAGGAGCTCGTGCGTTCCGGCGTGGTGGGCCGTCGCGCGACGGTGACCGCCACCGTCGTCGTACTGGTCCTCGCGAACGTCGTCGTCGCGGTCGGCATCACGCTGCCGTTGCTGGCGCACGGGCTGGATGCCCCGGGCTCGATCGTCCTCGGCGTCGCCGCGGGTCTGGCCGGTGTGGTCTTCGGGGCGGTGGCACTCGTGGCCGCGCAGCTCAGCGAGGGCACACGCAGCGTGTACGGCGTGACCGGTGGCGCGATCGGTGCCGCCTACGTGCTGCGCGGCGCCGGGGACGTGGCCGAGAACGGTGTCTCCTGGCTCTCCCCGATCGGGTGGGGGCAGGCCATGCGTGCCTACGACGACGAGCTGTGGTGGCCGGCCGCGCTGTCGTTGGTCGTGGCGGCGCTGCTCATCGTGCTGGCCTTGGTCCTGCTGGATCGACGAGATGTCGGGGCAGGGTTGTGGCCCGCGCGCCGCGGGCCGGCCACGAGCGACATCGGGGCATTCGCCCTGGCATGGAAGCTGCAGCGCGGCATGCTCATCGGCTGGACCGTGGGACTGCTGTTCATGGGCGCCGCATACGGCTCCATCGGCGACAGCGTCGGTGATCTGCTGGGTGACTCGGACCTGTCCGAGGCGATCCTCGCCGACGGCGCCGACTCCCTGACCGACGCGTTCTTCGCGACCGCGGTGCTGATGGTCGCCGTGATCGCCTCGGCCTATGCCATCGGGTCGGCCCTGCGCCCACGAGGTGAGGAGGTCGGCGGCCGGGTCGAGCCGTTGCTGGCCACGGCTCTGCCGCGGCTGCGATGGGCGGCGGGGCATGCCGTGATCACGGTGGCAGGTGTGGTGGTCGTGCTCCTGGCCGCCGGGCTCGGTATGGGAGCGACGCTCGCCGTCGTGCTGGACGACGGGTCGCAGGTGGTCCGGATGACCGGTGCCGTCCTGGCCTACGCCCCGGCCGTCCTCGTGCTGTCCGGGCTGACTCGCCTGGCCTACGGCATCGCGCCGCGGGCGGCGACGCTCGGCTGGCTCGGTCTGGCCTTCTGCGCCGTCGTGGTCTTCTTCGGCGACGCGCTGCAGATGCCGGACTGGCTGAAGGACGTCTCGCCGTTCACGCACCTGGCGATGGTGCCGGTGGAGTCCTTCGCCGTCGGACCCGCGCTGGCCGTGGGGGGTGTGGCCCTGGGGCTCAGCGTGGCCGGACACCTCATGCTGGCGCGACGTGACCTGATGACGACATAGAACATCCGTTCGATCTGCACTAGGATCAGGGTGTGTACTTCCAAGGCTCCCTGCTGGATGGGGGCGACGTCGCCGAGGTGGGCGACGTCG
Organism: Aeromicrobium sp. CTD01-1L150; assembly: GCF_041951745.1. Lineage (GTDB taxonomy): Bacteria > Actinomycetota > Actinomycetes > Propionibacteriales > Nocardioidaceae > Aeromicrobium. Next base: position 3,387,446 of record NZ_CP169555.1, on the reverse strand, counting down.
CCCGCGGGCGGCAGCGTCGTGAGCTCGCCGGCGGCGCGTGGGTCGACCTGCGGCCCGGCTGGATCACCGGTGCGGACGCGTTGTTCCTGAGGCTGCAGACCGAGGTGCCGTGGCGCGCGGAGAAGCGCGAGATGTACGAGGCGACGCTCGACGTGCCACGGCTGCTGAGCCACTACGGCCCGCGTGATGAGCTGCCGGACCCGGCGCTCACCGTAGCGCGTGACGCGCTGAGCGAGTACTACGCGCAGGCGCTGGGCGAGCCCTTCGCCACGGCGGGGCTCTGCTACTACCGCGACGGCCGCGACAGCGTAGCCTGGCACGGCGACCGCATCGGCCGCGGGCGCTCGCAGGACACGATGGTCGCCATCGTCTCCCTCGGTGCGCCGCGTCGGCTGAGTCTTCGGCCGCGACCGGGAGGCCCGGCCGACGTGGCGGGGGAGCGCACCATCGGATTCGTCGTCGGGCACGGCGACCTGCTGGTGATGGGCGGCTCCTGCCAGCGCACCTGGGACCACGCGGTGCTCAAGACGGCCAAGCCGGTGGGCCCGCGCATCAGCGTGCAGTTCCGCCCGGCGGGCGTGTTGTGACGGGCAAGATCAGGCGCGCGTCGCCACCGTGAGCAGCACGACCGCGTCCTCGAGCGCATGCAGGTCATGGCGTTGCGCAGGGACGATGAGGTAGTCACCGGCGTCCAGGCGCCAGGTCTGGTCGCTGCTCCTCAGGTCGACTGATCCGACCAGGACCTGCAGCGTCGCCTCGCCCGGCGCCTCGTGCTCACCGAGAGAACGGTCGCTGGCAAGCGCTATCACCGTCTGACGCAGATCGTGCTCGTGTCCGGCGTGGATCGTCTTGGCGGCCCGCCCGCTCGATGCGGCGCGCGCCGTCTCGAGCAGCTCCGCGCCGAGTTCTGACAGTGCCACCGTGGTCATCGATGTCTCCTCCGTGTCGACGAGGGCGTGCAGGCAGACTACTCGCGCCATGGCTCGGACGCCGTCCGACCGGCATCCGCAACGATCCCTTGTCGGGCTGGCCCGACAAGGGATCGTGCGGCTCACCGGCTGCCCGTGAGCGGGTCGATTCCCTAGCGTCGTGAACATGAACCAGACTCTGACCATGGAACACGACGCCGCGACCCGCAGCGGCGCCGACGGGAGTGATGCGACGGCTCATGTCAGTCTGCCGCGGACGGCCCCGGTGCGTCGCCGAGGGGTGCTGCGGCGCACGGTCGATGACACCGCGTACGCCATCGCGACGTTCCCGTTGTGCGTCGCGGCCTTCGTCCTGGTGCTGATCGGTGTCGTGGCCGGCTCGGCGCTGGCCTGGTTGCTCCTCGGTCTGCCGATTCTCGCACTCACGGCGTTCGTCGCTCGGGGGTTCGCCCACGTGGAGCGGCTGCGGCTGCGCTCCCAGCAAGGACGTGCTGCACCGATCCCGGTCTACCTCCGCTCCCGCCCCGGCGACCGACGGTGGCGACGCATCCTCACCCCGTTGCGTGACCCCCAGTCCTGGCTCGACATCCTCTGGTGCCTGCTCTCCTTCGTGACGGGCATGTTCGTCTTCGTGCTCGCCTTCTCCTGGTGGGTCGTCGTCGCCAACGGGTTCACCTACTGGTTCTGGCAGCGATGGCTGCCCGACGGGCCGGGGCAGCAGGGCCTGGCCGAGCTCATCGGGCTCGGTGAGACCCGCACGGCCGAGATCTGGCTCAACACCGCGATCGGCCTCACCGCGCTCCTGCTCGCACCCCTGGTGATGCGTTTCGCCGCGCTGCTGCACGCCAGCCTCGCCGACGTGATGCTGAGCAGCCGTGCCAGCCTGCAGGCCGAGGTGCGTCGCGCGGCCGGCGGCAGGGACTCCGCCCGCCAGGCCGAGGCCACGTCGCTGCGTCGCCTCGAGCGCGACATCCACGACGGGCCGCAGCAACGACTCGTCCGGCTCGCGATGGACCTCGGTCGCGTCCGTCACCAGCTCGACCAGGACCCCGAGCGTGCCCGGGAGGCCCTCGACGTCGCCTACGGTCAGGCCCGCGATGCCATCGACGAGCTGCGTGCCCTCTCGCGCGGGATCGCTCCGCCTCTGCTCGTCGACCGCGGTCTCGGGCCCGCGTTGGAGGAGCTGGTGGCCCGCCACGACGAGCAGGTCAGCCTGCGCCTCGACCCATCCGCCATGGACGCCCTGGCGCCACACGTCGAGACCTGCGTCTACTTCGTCGTCGCCGAGGCCATGACCAACGTCGCCAAGCACAGCCGGGCCGACCACGTCGAGGTGCTGGTGGCCCGCACGGGCGACGCCGTGGTCGCCGAGGTCACCGACGACGGTGTCGGAGGTGCGCACCCGGGCAAGGGGACGGGACTCGCCGGCCTGCAGCAGCGGGTGCGCGGCCTGGACGGCACACTGGCAGTGACCTCCCCGCCCGGTGGGCCCACCATCGTGCGGATGGAGATGCCGATGGGTGAAGGGAAGAGGTCGTGAGCAGTGGACTGCGGGTGGTCGTGGCCGATGACTCGGTGCTGCTGCGCGAGGGCCTGCAGCTCATCCTCGCCGACGCAGGGCACGGTGTGGTCGCTGCTGTCGGCGACGGGCCGTCGCTCGTCGGCGCCGTGGCGGAGCACGCACCCGACCTCTCGATCGTCGACGTCCGGATGCCCCCGACGCACACCGACGAGGGCCTGCGCGCCGCCGTCGAGGTGCGCCGCTGCACCCCGGGCGCACGGATCCTCGTGCTCAGCCAGTACGTCGAGGTCTCCTACGCCGACGAGCTGCTCGCCACCGGCGACGGTGGTGTCGGCTACCTCCTCAAGGACCGGGTCAGCGAGCTCGGCGGGTTCCTCGACGCCGTCGCGACCGTCGCCGACGGCGGCACGGTGCTCGACCCGCAGGTGGTGGCCCAGCTGATGCGCCGCCGCCGGGATCCGCTCGAGCAGCTCACCCCGCGCGAGCGGGAGGTGCTGGCCGCGATGGCCGAGGGTCTCTCCAACACCGCGATCGCCGCGCGCCTGCACGTCACCGAGGGCGGCGTCGAGAAGCACACGCAGCGCATCTTCGCCAAGCTCGACCTGCACGGCGACGACGACAGGCAGCATCGCCGCGTCAAGGCCGTCCTCGCCTTCCTGCGCTGACGCCGCGGGCAATTGACAGACTCTGCCTCGTCGCCCGCGGCCACCCGCAGCGGAAGGGAGTCCGTGCGAACCCGTTCGTGCCGATCCTGATGCGCGATGATGGTCGGTGTGGACATCTGGTTGGCATCGGACCCGGGCGTCGTGGTCCTGCCGGACGGTCGCCGCGTTCGCGGCCGAGCGCTCCGCGACCCCCTGGACGTCGAAGCCGAGGAGCCCGATCTCGGCCTCTACCTCACGGCCACGCCGGTCGAGACGGGCTGGGAGTCGCGCTGGGTGAGGTGGCCCGACTTCTGGCTGCCCCGCTCCACCACTGAAGCCGTCGCCGCGCTGGTGGAGGTGCACCGGTGGGCGCAGGACGCCAAGGTGGAGATTGCCTGTGGTGGTGGGACGGGGCGCACGGGGACCGCGATGGCGGTGCTCGCCCGCCTCAGCGGGGTGCCGTCGGCCCAGGCCGTTCGATGGGTGCGCGGGCACTACCGGCCGCGCGCCGTCGAGACGCCGTGGCAGCGACGGTGGGCCGCCCGGGTGGAGCTGCCGGAGCCCGGCGAAGCCCGCACGCCCTGACTGGCCCGGGTCTCACGGCTGGGCTGGGCTCGGCTCGTCGTCGTGGGTGTCCTCGGCATCGCCCCTCGGGCGAACGGGGCCGCGAAACAACACGTGGAGGAACAGGATCGCCATGACGGCGACTCCGACCCACATCGCCTGCTGCCACCCGTCGACGAAGGACTCCTGCGCGGCCCGCACGAGCGCCGAGCTCTCCGGGCCGGCGTCCGCAGCCGCCGCGAGAGCGTTGGCGACGCCCTCGCGGGCGGCGTCGGCCGTCCCGTCCGGGACGCCGTCGAGCCGTGAGTCGATCGCTCCGCGGTAGCCGGCGGACAACAACGCGCCGAGCAGGGCGACGCCGAGCGCCGTGCCGAACTCGCGGGTGACGTCGTTGAGTGCGGACGCCACTCCCTGTCGCTCCCGAGGCAGCGAGCTGGTGATCGACTCCGTCGACGGTGTCATGGACAGGCCCATGCCCAGACCCATCGTCAACATGCCGGGCAGCACGGCGAGGTAGCCGCCGTCGACGGAGACGAACGTCGCGAGGAGCATGAGCCCGGTGCCGCCCAGCAGGACTCCCGAAGCCATCGTCGCCCGGTTCCCGACGCGGGCCGCCACCTGCGGTGCGAGACCCGAGGCGAGCATCATCAACAGCGCCATCGGCATCAGGGCGAGCGTCGCGCGAAGCCCGGACCAGCCGAGGACGGCCTGGAAGTACGGGAAGATCACCACGAAGACGCCGGCTTGCACACCGAAGACCACGAGCAGGGTCAACGACCCGCTGGCCAGGCCGCGCTCGCCGAAGAGTCGAACGTCGATCAGTGGAGCACGCTGGCGCAGCTCCCACCCGACGAAGCCGCCGGCGGCGACGAGCCCGATGACGAGGCTCACCAGGGTCTCCGGTGCGCTCCAGCCCTTCACCGGTCCCTCGTGCAGCACGAAGATCAGCCCCAGCACGGCCACCACCGAGGTCAACGACCCGACGACGTCGAATGCGTGCTCGGACTGTTCGCGCGAGTTCGGCACCGAGCGCAGCACCACCGCGACGGACACGAGGACGAGGGCGACCGGCAGTGCGAACAGCCATCGCCAGCTGGCGAGGTCGACCAGCGTCGCGGACAGGTACATGCCCAGGATCCCGCCGCCTCCGGCGACGGCCGTCCACATCCCGATGCCCTTGGAGCGTTCCTTCTCGGGGAAGGTGGAGGTGATGACGGCGAGGGTGACCGGCATGATCATCGCGGCCCCGACCCCGGCAACGAACCGCGACGCGAGCATCACCTCCGACGAGGGAGCCAGTCCTGCGGCCGCGCTGGCGAGCCCGAAGACGCCCAGGCCCGCCAGGAGCACCGGCTTGCGGCCCCGACGGTCGCCGATCGCTCCGAGCGGCAGCAGCAGGGCGGCCAGGCTGATGGTGTAGATGTTGATGAACCACAGGACCTCGCTCTGCGAGGCGTCGAACTCGACGGCGAGCTGCGGCTGAGCGACGTTGAGGCCCGACACCGAGGCGATGACCGCCATCAGGGCGATGCAGACCGCGAGCAGGATCGCGCGCCGTTGGCGTGGGTCGTGGATGGTCGGGTCCGCCTCGGGGGTGAGGTGGTGCACGGCGGTGCTCATGGCGTTCCTTCCAGGGACGTGATGAAGAGAGCAGGAGATTCGTCGGTGCCTGGGCAACCGACGTTCGCGGGGGAGAGGCCCGGGGCGTGTCCTAGGTGCGGCGAGTGGCGCGGACGACGACGTCCTGCAGCGGGACCTCGTGGCCGTTCGGGCCGGTCAGGGTGCGTCGCCGCTCCTCGGCCGTCACGACGTCCCACAGGGAGTCGTCCAGGCGTGCTGCGACCTGCGCAGCGGTGACCGACGACTCTGCTCCGTGACTGTGTGGGTCGGCGTGGTCATGGAGATGGCCGACGATGAGCAACGTGCCGCCCGGTGCCACCCAGCCGGCGATCCGGTCGTAGAGATCCAGCTGCGGCATCGCCGAGTGCGCGTAGTGCGTGGTGACGAGATCGAGCTGGGTGGACGGTTCCCACACGGCGACGTCCGCCTGCGCCCACTGCACGGGCACAGCCGGTCCGACAGCGCTCTCGCGCTCGGCCGCCCGGGCCAAGGCATCGCAGGAGATGTCGGCCCCGGTCACCCGCCAACCCCGGTCGGCGAGCCAGAGCGCCTCCGCGCCGGCTCCGCAGCCCGCGTCCAGGGCTGTTCCGGGCGTGAGGTCGCTGACCTCGCGCACCAGGTGGGGGTTGGGCGGACTGGTCGCCATGGATCCTGCCCCTGTGCTGCCTGCCCGGCGCCAGTGCTCCTCCCAGAACGCCCTGTCGAACCCCTGGTCCGTCGGGTGCATGTCGGTCTCGGTGGGTGTTCGGCTGTGGTGTGTGGTCATGGAGTCGATGTTCCGCACCTCCGCCCCGATGGGCAAAGTGTGTTGCCGAATGGCAACGTCGGATCTATGGTCGGTCCATGAACCAGACCCTCGATGCCATCGGACCGCGGCTGAAGCGGCTGCGGCAGCGCCGCGAGCTCACCCTGGCCGAGCTCGCGCAGGAGACGGGGATCTCCGCCAGCACGCTGTCCAGGCTCGAGGCAGGTCGTCGGCGGCCCACCGTGGAGCAGCTGCTGCCCCTGGCCCGTGTGCACGGGGTCACCCTCGATGAGCTGGTGGACGCGCCGCCCACCGGCAACCCGCGCATCAACCTACGGCCCATCGCGTGCAGCGACGGGTCGGTCATCCTTCCCCTGACCCGCCGCCCGGGCGGCATCCAGGCCTACAAGTTCGTCCTGCCCCGAGGGCGGGACGACGCCGAGCCCGACCTACGCACCCACGAGGGCCACGACTGGGTCTACGTCCTCAACGGACGCCTTCGCCTCGTCCTCGGCGAGCACGATCTCGTCCTGGAGCCCGGCGAGGCGGCGGAGTTCGACACCCGAACCCCCCACTGGTTCGCCTCCACCAGTGCCGGACCCGTGGAGTACCTCAGCCTCATCGGCCGGCAGGGCGAGCGGGCCCACGTCCGGGCGGCGTCCGTGTCGAAAGGGGGCGGGCCGAGCCGCTCCGGATGATCTGACGCTCGGCGGCGCGGGCTCTCAGCGGCGCGAGCGCGCCGCCTTGGAGCGCTCGGAGGCATTGAGGATCACCTTGCGGATGCGCACGTTGCCCGGGGTGACCTCGACGCACTCGTCCTCCCGGCAGAACTCCAGGCACTGCTCCAGCGACAGCTTCTTGGGGGGGATGACCTTCTCGAAGTTGTCCGACGTCGCCGAGCGCACGTTGGTCTGCTTCTTCTCCTTGGTGATGTTGACGTCCATGTCGTCATCACGGGAGTTCTCGCCCACGATCATGCCCTCGTAGACCTCGGTCGCCGGCTCGACGAACAGCGTGCCGCGCTCCTGCAGGTTGGTCATCGCGAACGACGTCACGGCGCCGACGCGATCGGCCACCAGGGAGCCCGACGGTCGTGTCGAGATCTCGCCGAACCACGGCTCGTAGCCCTCGGAGATGTGGTGCGCGATGCCGGTGCCGCGCGTATCGGTGAGGAACTCGGTGCGAAAGCCGATGAGGCCGCGTGCCGGCACCAGGAACTCCATGCGGACCCAGCCGGTGCCGTGGTTGACCATCTGCTCCATGCGGCCCTTGCGTACGGCGAGCAGCTGGGTGATGGTGCCCAGGTACTCCTCGGGGGCGTCGATCGTGAGGCGCTCGACCGGTTCGTGGACCGCGCCGTCGATCTCGCGGGTGACCACCTGCGGCTTGCCGACGGTCAGCTCATAGCCCTCGCGCCGCATCTGCTCCACGAGGATGGCCAGGGCCAGCTCGCCGCGTCCCTGCACCTCCCACGCGTCGGGGCGGTCCGTGGGCAGCACCCGGATCGAGACGTTGCCGACGAGCTCGGCGTCGAGCCGGTCCTTGACCAGCCGGGCCGTGACCTTGGTGTTCTTCTCCCGCCCGGCGAGGGGAGAGGTGTTGGTGCCGATGGTCATGGAGATCGCCGGCTGGTCGACGTGGATCAGCGGCAGCGGCTCGGGGTTCTCCGGGTCGGCCAAGGTCTCGCCGATGTTGATGTCGGGGAACCCGGCCACGGCGACGATGTCGCCGGGCCCGGCCTTCTCGCCCGGTTTGCGCTCCAGCTCCTCGGTGATCAGCAGCTCGGTGATCTTGACCCGCTCGATGGAGCCGTCGCGCCTGCACCACGCGACCTGCTGACCCTTGTGCAGCTCACCCTCCTTGATGCGCACCAGGGCGAGCCGGCCCAGGAACGGCGAGGAGTCGAGGTTCGTCACGTGGGCCTGCAGTGCTGCTCCCTCGGTGTACTCCGGTGCGGGGACGGCCTCCAGGATGGTCTGGAACAGCGGGATCAGGTTCTCGCTCTCCGGCAGCTCACCGTCGGCCGGCTGCTCGTGGGAGGCGCGCCCCGCGCGGGCCGACGCGTAGACGACCGGGAAGTCGAGGGCGTCGTCGCCAGCGTCGTCGGGCAGCAGGTCGAGGAAGAGCTCATACGTCTCATCGACGACCTCGGCGATACGCGAGTCGGGGCGGTCGACCTTGTTGACCACGAGGATGACCGGCATCTTGGCGGCCAGGGCCTTGCGCAGCACGAAACGAGTCTGTGGCAGGGGGCCCTCGGAGGCGTCGACCAGCAGGACGACCGCATCGACCATGGACAGACCGCGCTCGACCTCGCCGCCGAAGTCGGCGTGGCCTGGGGTGTCGATGATGTTGATGGTGACACCGCCCTCAGGGGCGCCGGGGCCCCTGTAGCGCACGGCGGTGTTCTTGGCGAGGATCGTGATCCCCTTCTCGCGTTCGAGGTCCCCGGAGTCCATCGCGCGCTCAGCCAGCTGATGGTGCTCATCGAAGTGGCCCTGCTGCTGGAGCATGGCGTCGACCAGCGTGGTCTTGCCGTGGTCGACGTGCGCGACGATGGCGACGTTGCGCAGGTCGTGCCGCACGGCGGTGTTGGCGTGCGGGGCGGAGTCGGTGGACATGCGAAAGATCCTCGCGCTGGAAGTCGTGGGGTGAGGGGCCGTGGGCAAGCATCAAGAACGGCGGCCGTGTGAAGTGTAGTGCGGTGGGTCCGCCGGCACCGACGTCGTCCCCTGCCGGTGCCCTCGCGTCCCGAGTGTCGCGCAGATCACCAAAAGTTCACTTCCGCAACAGTTGCGATGTCGTTAGTATTTTGTCTCGTGACTGATCGGGCCCGACTCCACGAGCGGCTGGAGGAGTTCGTCCAGCTGCTCATGAGCCGCGTGCACGCCGAGGGACTGGACCAGCTCGTGGAGCTGGACCTCTCGCTCACCCAGGCGCGCACGATGTTCGCGGTAGCCCACGCAGGACGCCCATTGGCGATCAACGAGATCGCCTCGGCCATCGGACTGTCGGTCGCGGCGGCGGGTCGCACTGTCGACTCGCTCGTGCGGCTCGGCACCCTCGAGAGACGTGAGAGCCCCGACGACCGTCGGGTGAAGCTCGTCGGCCTCACCCCACGCGGGTTCGCGGCCGTCGACGAGCAGTTCGAGCAGAAGCGTCGGGCCCTGCGGCTCTGCGCCGACCAGCTCGATCCAGCTGATGCCGAGGCCCTCGACCAGGTCCTCGGACAGATCCTCGCCAGTCAGGCACTGCGAGAGAACCAGGAAGACACCGCATGACCGAGCACGACCCGCCATCGGCGATCACCGACCCCAACGCCCCCGTCCCCGACGACGACCGCATCACGCCCGAAATCCTCAAGGTGGCCGGCGTCGTGGTGCTCGGCGCGATCATGTCCATCCTGGACGTGACCGTCGTCAACGTCGCGCTGCCGACATTCCAGACCGAGCTCTCCACCACCGGTGAGCCGCTGGCCTACTCCACCGTGGCCTGGACGGCCACCGCCTACATGCTCGCGCTCGCCGCGGTGATCCCGTTGACCGGCTGGGCCGCCGACCGGTTCGGCACCAAGCGGCTCTACATCACGGCCCTCACGCTGTTCACGATCGGCTCGGCACTGTGCGCGGCCGCGTGGAACATCGAGTCCCTCATCTCCTTCCGGGTCCTGCAAGGGCTCGGCGGCGGCATGCTGATGCCACTGGGCATGACGATCATGACCCGCGCCGCAGGTCCGCACCGGATGGGGCGCCTCATGGCGATCCTGGGCATCCCGATGCTGCTCGGCCCGATCATGGGCCCCATCCTCGGCGGTGTGGTCATCGACCAGGCCTCCTGGCACTGGGTCTTCCTCATCAACCTGCCGATCGGGCTGGCCGCGCTGGTCTACGCCATCCGGGTGCTCCCCCGCGACGCCACCGAGCCCAGCGAGCGGCTCGACGTCGTCGGCATGCTGCTCATGTCGCCCGGTCTCGCGCTGTTCCTCTACGGCGTCTCCACCATTCCCGAGACCGGGACGGTCGCGTCCGCCAAGGTCCTGGTGCCGGGCATCGCGGGCGCCCTGCTGGTGGCGGGCTTCGTGCTGTACTCCTTCCGCCCGGAGCACCCGCTGTTGAACCTCCGGCTGCTCGCCAACCGCAATCTCGCGGTAGCCACGATCGTCATGTTCCTGTTCGCGGGGGCGTTCTTCGGAGCGTTGCTGCTGGTGCCCACCTACTTCCAGCAGGTGCGCGGTGAGAGCGTGCTGATGGCAGGACTGCTCGTGGCGCCGCAGGGTCTGGGCGCGATGCTCACGATGCCGATCGCCGGCACCCTGGTGGACCGGATGCCCGTGGGCCGCATCGTGCCGTTCGGGTTGCTCGGCATTCTCACCGGACTGCTGGGGGTCTCGCTGAGCACGGCGCCGGACACGTCGTACTGGCAGATCGTCGCCTGCCTGTTCGTGATGGGCCTGGGGATGGGCGCCACGATGATGCCGATCTTCACCTCGGCGTTGAAGACCCTCAAGGCGCATGACGTGGCCCGCGGGTCGACGTTGATCAACGTGGTGCAGCAGGTGGCCAGTGCCACCGGAATCGCCACGATCTCCGTCGTGCTGACCAACTCGATGAAGTCGGGTGCGATCCTGCCCGGTTCGGAGCAGGTGCCCGGGCTCGAGGGTGGTGTGACCGCGGCGCAGCTGGCAGCGACCTCGAACACCGACCAGGGTGAGAGGCTCATCCAGGCCCTGCAGGTGCCGGCAGACGTGCTGCAGCAGGGGCTCATCGACCTGGCGGATGCGTTCCAGAGCTCCTACTGGGTCGCTCTCACGGTGCTCGTGGTCACGCTCGTCCCAGTGTCCCTGCTGCCGCGGCGTCGTGAGGTCTCGCGTCTTGCCGACGACGAGGACGGCGCTCCTCCCGCACTCGTGCACTGATCGTGTCCGTGCGCTGAGCCACCTGGCGCACCGGCAAGGCCTCAGGACGGACGAAGCCCCTTCCCGGCTCGGGAAGGGGCTTCGTCGTGGGGACCTCGCACAGGGCACTAGGTCTTGTTGTTCTCCTCGTTGCTGAGCGCGGTCTCGATGCGCTCGTCCACCGGTTCGGCGAGGTGCTCGTCGAAGTTCTCGACGATGTGCTCGGTGACGTGCTCGGAGAGCTCCTGCTGGAGCTCACGTTCACGAGCACGACGTGCCAGCCGCGTGATCTCACGGTGCTCGAGCTTGAGCGCCCGATAGGTGGCGACGGCCATGGCGATCATCACGAGGCTGAACGGCACCGCCGTGAGGATCGCGCCGGTTCTGAGCGCCATCAACCCACCGGCCAGCAGCAGGCTGATGGCCACGGCGCCCTCGAGGACGGCCCACATGATGCGGCTCCACGTCGGCGGGTCCTGGTTGCCGCCGGAGGCGAGCATGTCGACCACGAGGGACCCGGAGTCGGAGGACGTGATGAAGAAGACCGTCACCAAGATGATGGCGATGCCGGACAGCAGAGTCGCGGCCGGCATGGTGTCGAGCAGGCTGAACAGCACGGTGGCCTCGTCGCCGACGCCGTCCTCCCCGACCATGTCACCGGTTCCCATCTGTCGCCAGATCGCCGCGCCACCGAGGACGGTGAACCACAGCATCGTGACGAGCGTGGGCACGATGAGCACGCCCGCGACGAACTCGCGGATCGTCCGGCCGCGGGAGATGCGTGCGATGAAGACGCCGACGAAGGGCGCCCAGCTGATCCACCAGCCCCAGTAGAACGTCGTCCACCAGCCCTGCCACTGGACGCCGTCCTCGCCCTGCAGGGCCGAGGTGTTGAAGCTGAGCGAGACGATGCCGGCCAGGTAGTTGCCGATGTTCTGCACGAAGTCACGCAGCACGAACAGCGTCGGGCCCAGCGCAAGGATCATGAGCAGGAAGACGCCGGCGAGGATCAGGTTGCCGTTGGACAGCCACTTGATGCCCTTGTCGACGCCGGTGACGACCGAGACGACGGCGATGGCCGTGATGACGACGATGACGATGACGCGCAGCGGATCGGTCGCCTCCTCGACGACCCCGAGGTGAGCCAGACCGGCCGTGATCTGCTGGACGCCCAGACCGAGCGATGTGGCGACACCGGCAACGGTTCCGACGACCGCGATGACGTCGACCACATCGCCCAGGCGCCCCTTGACCTTGTCGCCGAAGAGCGGTTCGAGCGTCCAGCGCAAGGAGACCGAACGGCCCTTGCGGTGGATGGCGTAGGCCATCGCGAGTCCCACCACGACGTAGATCGACCACGCATGAAAGCCCCAGTGCAGGAAGACCTGCGACATCGCGGAGTTGGCCAGCTCGGCCGAGTCGCCCTCGACACCGGGCTTCGGGTCGGTGAAGAAGGTCAACGGCTCCGCGGCGCCCCAGAAGACCAGTCCGATGCCCATGCCGGCGGCGAACAGCATCGCGAACCAGGCCGGAAGGCTGAACTCGGGCTTCTCGCCGTCCTTGCCGAGCGTGATGTCGCCGAAGCGGCCGATGCCCATCCACAACGCGAACAGGACGAAGCCGCTGACGACCAGCACGTAGTACCAGCCGACGCCGGAGATCACGCTGGTCTGCGCCGAGTCGAGCACCTCGCCCGTCTTGCCGGGGAAGATCGTCGCGATCGCCACGACGACGACGATGATGACGACCGATGGGTAGAACACGCCCGGTGAGATGGACGAGAAGGGTGACGACTTCCGACTCTCCTCCGCGGGAGGTCGGTCTTGCGTCGTTGACATGCCAAGTCCTTCCGATGGCTTTTCTGGAGCCATATGACCATTCCAGCGGTTGGCGGACCTGTCAAACAGCTCAGGTGCGGCGTGCCACCTTGTGGTGGGCGGCCTGGTCCAACGGCTTGACCACGACGAGGTCGACGTTGACTCGCTGCGGGCGGGTGGCGACCCAGGTGATCGTCTCGGCGATGTCCTCGGCGACGAGCGGCTCGACACCGTCGTACACCGAGCCGGCGCGGTCGGCGTCGCCGCGGAACCGGGTGAGGGAGAACTCCTCGGTATGCACCATGCCGGGGTCCACCTCGCACACGCGGACTGGCCGTCCGTTGAGCTCCAGCCGCAGGGTCTCGGTCATGACGGCGACCGCGTGCTTGGCGGCCGTGTACCCGCCCCCGCCCTCGTAGGCGGACCGACCAGCGGTGGAGCCGACGTTGAGGACGGTCCCCCCGCCGTCGGCCTCCAGCGCCGGGAGCAGGGCGCGAGTGGTCTGCAGGGTGGAGATGACGTTGATCTCGTACATGCGCCGCCAGTCGTCGGGTTCGCCGTGCTCGACGGCCTCCAACCCGATGGCACCGCCGGCGTTGTTGACCAGCAGGTCGAGGGTGGGGCCGACGGCCTCGGCGAGTGCGGCCACCTGGTCGGCGTCGGTGAGGTCGCACGTGACGGCACGGCCGCCGATCTCGGTGGCCAGCACCTCGATGCGCTCGGTGCGCCGGGCGACGCAGACCACGTCGAACCCGGCCGCGGCCAGGGTGCGGGCAGTGGCCGCACCGATGCCGCTGCTGGCTCCTGTGACGACGGCGAGAGGGGTGGGTGAGTTCATGGACCCATGCTTGCAGATGCCGAGTGGGACGCGCCTGAGACGATGGGAGGCGGACCGTGACCAGGAGGTGGCCATGAGCGAGCGTCAGCGAGCGAACGGGGGGCGCACCAACGCGCCGCCGCCGGACCCTGCGCACTGCTTGGCGGCGGTGGCGCGGTGAGCCGGTCGGACGGACCACGTCGGGTGGCCATGCTGTCGGCGCACACCTCGCCGCTGGAGCAGCCGGGCACCGGAGATGCCGGCGGCATGAACGTCTATGTCCTCGAGCTCTCGCGGCGCCTGGCGGCCCGTGGGGTCGCCGTCGACGTCTTCACCCGCTCGACCTCACGACACCTGCCGCCCGTCGTGCAGGAGTCTCCCGGGGTCACGGTGCACCATGTCTCGGCCGGCCCCTTCGACGGACTCACCAAGGACGACCTGCCCTCGCAGCTGTGCGGGTTCGTGCGGGACGTGCTGCGTGAGGACGTCGAGCACGGCCCCGGTCGCTTCGACCTCGTGCACAGCCACTACTGGCTCTCCGGGCAGGTGGGCACCGTCGCGGCGGAGCGGTGGGACGTCCCCCTGGTGCACACGATGCACACGATGGCCAAGGTCAAGAACGCCCGGCTCGCCGACGGCGACCGTGCCGAACCTCCCGGTCGCATCGCGGGGGAGCAGGAGATCGTCCGCATCGCCGACAGCCTCCTGGCCAACACCGACGACGAACGTCGTGAGCTCGTCGACCTCTACGGCGCCGAGCCGTCCCGTGTCCAGGTGGTGCACCCCGGGGTGGACGTCGAGGTGTTCCGCGGCGGTCGCCGTGTCCAGGCGCGGGCGAGGCTCGGGCTGGCGGCCGATGCCGACGTGCTGCTGTTCGCCGGCCGCATCCAGCCGTTGAAGGCGCCCGACGTCCTGGTGCGCGCGGCCGCCCTGATGGTGACGCAGCGTCCGGAGCTGCGTCGAACACTGCGGGTCGTCGTGGTGGGAGGTGCCTCGGGATCGGGTCTCGAACGGCCCACCGCGCTGGCCGAGCTGGCGCAGGAGCTGGGGGTGGCCGACGTCGTCGAGTTCGTGCCGCCGGTGGAGCAGGCGGTCCTTGCCGACTGGTACGCGGCGGCGACGGCCGTGTGCGTGCCCTCCTACAACGAGTCGTTCGGACTGGTGGCCATCGAGGCTCAGGCGTGTGGAACCCCGGTCGTGGCCGCGCGCGTCGGCGGACTCGCGACGGCGGTCACCGACGGCGTCACGGGCCTGCTCATCGACGGGCACGACCCCGTCGACTACGCCGCGGCCCTCGACCGGCTCATCAGCGATCCACAGCTGCGCGAGTCCATGGGCACCAAGGCTGTCGCGCATGCTGCGTCGTTCGGGTGGGACGTCACGGCCGCACGCACGCTGGAGGTCTACCGCCTGGCCCTGGAGCACCGCAAGCAGGGGAGCCGCTGTGCCTGAGCTGCGAGAACACGTGCGGCAGGTCATCGCGGGCGCTCTGGCCGACGCCGAGCTGGAGCACACCGAGCACCGCCCGGGGATCTTCGACGTCGACCTGCCGGGCGAGCGCAAGCTCAAGACCACCGTCCGCCTGGAGGTGGGTCAGCACGCCCTGGGGGTGCACGCCTTCGTCGCCCGCCGCCCCGATGAGAACCACGAGGGGGTCTACCGGTGGCTGCTGGAGAAGAACCTCAAGCTGTTCGGCGTCGCCTTCGCCATCGACGCCGCTGGTGACATCTATCTCGACGGGCGCCTGCCGTTGCAGTCGGTGACCTCGCAGGAGCTCGACCGGCTGCTCGGCGCCGTCCTCTCCTACGCCGACGACTCCTTCAACACCATCCTGGAGCTGGGCTTCGCCTCGTCCATCCGCAAGGAGTGGCAGTGGCGGGAGTCCCGCGGTGAGCCCACCGGCAACCTCCAGGCGTTCAAGCACCTGCGCCCCGACTCCTGACGACACGTGCGGTGGCCGTGGCGGCATCGTGGTTCGACGCTGTGGCCGCGTCCGCGTAGCGTGATCGGCATGCAGGTATCGGTCTTCTGCGACGTCACCGACGCGTGGTCGTACATCGGGGTGACGCGCCTGAACCGGGCGGCGGCGACGTTCACCCTCATCACGGGCGAGCCGGTCATCAGCTCGTTGCGGGCCTCGCAGCTCTCGCCCGACGAGCCGAACGACGGCCAGCCCCTGATGGACGCACTGGCCGACGAGCTGGGTGGCCGGGACCGCGCCGAGAAGCACGTCGAGCAGGTCGTCGCGGCGGCCAAGATCACGGGGCTGGACATCGACGTCACCGATGCCGTCCGGGCCAACTCCTTCGATGCGTGGCGGCTGCTGTCCTGGGCACTCGAGCAGGGGCCGGGGCCGCAGCAGGACCTCGCCCAGCAGCTCTGGCGGGCGCACTTCCTGGAGGGCGCCGACGTCGGCGACCCGCTCGTGCTGGCATCGCGGGCCGCGCTCGCCGGGCTGGACCTCGAGGCCGCCGATGCGGTGCTGGAGGGCGACGACTACGCCGACGCCGTGCGCACGCAGGACGAGACGGCACGCTCCCTCGGCATCAAGCAGCATCCGCTCGTGGTGGTGGAGTCACGATGGACCCTCGCCGGGCTGCAGTCCCAGGACGACTACGTCCGCGGGTTGCAGCAGATGTACGCCCAGTGGCGCGACGAGCTCGGCTCCTGAGACTCGGCGTCGCGGCCGTCGGTAGGCTCGGGGTTCTCGATACGTCCCGCTCGTCCCTCGCGGGGCACTCGACCTCCTCCGATACGCTCCGGACATGACCTACACGCTCGTCCTGCTGCGCCACGGGCACAGTGAGTGGAACGCCAAGAACCTCTTCACCGGCTGGGTCGATGTCGACCTCAACGAACAAGGCCTGGCCGAGGCCTCTCGTGGAGCCGAGCTGCTCGCCGGCGCGGACATCACTCCCGACGTCGTGCACACGTCGTTGCTGCGGCGAGCCATCAGGACGGCCGACATCGTCCTGGACGGCATCGACCGGCACTGGATCCCGGTGCGTCGTTCGTGGCGGCTCAACGAGCGTCACTACGGGGCGTTGCAGGGCAAGGACAAGAAGCAGACGCTGCAGGAGTTCGGCGAGGAGCAGTTCATGACCTGGCGTCGCTCCTACGACACGCCGCCCCCGGCGCTGGCCGACGACTCGGAGTTCAGCCAGGCCGCCGATGCCCGCTACGTCGGGTTGCCGGACGAGCTGCTGCCGCGCACCGAGTGCCTGGCCGACGTGCTGGAGCGGATGCTGCCGTACTGGTACGACCAGATCGTCCCCGACCTGCTCACCGGCCGGACGGTGCTCGTCGCCGCCCACGGCAACTCCCTGCGGGCACTCGTGAAGCATCTCGACGGTCTCGGGGAGGACGAGGTCGTCGGGCTCAACATCCCGACCGGTATCCCCTTGGTCTACGAGCTGGACGCCGACCTGCGGCCCACCGTCACCGGTGGCGAGTACCTCGATCCCGTGGCTGCCGCCGACGCCATCGCAGCTGTCGCGAACCAGGGACGCTGACGGCCCGGTCCTCATCAACCGTGGCGGCGCGCGGTACCCCTGGTTCAGGTGAGCGCGAGGATGAGTCCGAGGGCGGTGCCGGCCGCCACCAGTGTGGAGATGGTCGCGAGCGCCAGCGCGCGGGGTGGAACGGGCCACAGGTCAAGCAGCCGGATCCCGACGCCCAGGCCGAACATGCCGGCCGCGAGCAGGAACGAGGTCATCAGGTCGGTGACCTCGAGGACGTCGCTGCCGAGCAGGCCGCTCGAGCGCAGGGCGACCGCGAGCGCGAAGCCGATGACGAACCATGGCACCAAGGGGGTCCGCCCCGCCGTGCTGCGTCCCGTCGCTCCCGCGCGGCCGCGTCTGGACGCGAGCAGGTGGACGGGGGCGAGGAGCATGATGCGCCCGAGCTTGACGGTCATGGCCACGGCGATCGCGCTCGTACCCAGGATGGAGGCGGCCGCGGCGACCTGTGCGACCTCGTGGATGCTCGCACCGGCCCAGATCGCCCCTTGCTCCGTCGAGAGCCCCAGCACATGGGACAGCCAGGGCACGAGGGCGATCATCGCGCTGCCGTAGAGCGTCACCATCGCCACGGCGAGCGCGACGTCCCGCCGGGTTGCGCGTGCGGAGTCCTCCACGGCGGCGATGGCGGCGGCGCCGCAGATCGAGAACCCGGCTGCGAGCAGGGTGACCAGTCCGCGCTCGAGCCGCAGCAGGTCCCCGATCACGATCGTCGCGACGTAGGTGACGGTCACCGTCGCCACGATGACCACCAGTCCGGGCGGCCCGATCTGGACGATGTCGCTGGCGGGTAGCTTGAGCCCGAGCAGGACGACACCGATGCGCAGCAGCGTCCGCGTCGCGCGAGCTTGCTGTGACATCACGGCGGTGGTGGCCAGCCGGGTGTTCGCCAGCACGGCTCCGATGAGCAGCGCGATCAGCAGAGGACTGACGAGGGGCACCAGGTGATTCAGCGCCAGGGCTACGAGCGCCGCCACCGCAGCGGGCAGCAGGGTCCAGCGTGACTCTCGGGCACGAGCCGCCGTGGTGGTCATGCTTCGAGCCTGAGGGTCGCGACATGCTCCTGGTAGTCCCTGAAAGTCACCCACGTGATAATCAGAGGTGATGACACTCGAGGTGGAGCTGGAGACACTGCGGCTGTTGGTGGCGGTCGACGAGACCGGCTCGCTGACCCGAGCGGGAGCGGCGCGCGGGATCTCGCAGCCGGCCGCCAGCGCCAGGGTGCGTGCTTTTGAGTCACGGTGGCGCCTGGTGGTGCTCGAACGCACTCGTCGAGGCTCCGAGCTCACCACGGATGGTCGCGCGATCGTGTCCTGGGCCCGCGACGTGCTGCACCAGGCGGACCTGCTGGCCGCCGGTCTCTCCGCCCTGAGCGCCGAACGCCAGAACGCCCTCTCGGTCGCGGCCAGCCTCACGGTGGCCGAGTTCATCCTGCCGCGCTGGCTGGGAGAGCTGCGGCACCGTCTCGACGGGATCCATCCGCGGCTGCAGGTCGTGAACAGCGACCGCGTCGCGGAGATGGTGCGCGAGCGGGAGGTCGACCTCGGCTTCATCGAGACCGCTGCCTATCCGGTCGATCTCGATCGTCGTGTCGTCGGCTCGGACCAGCTCGTGGTGGTGGTCGAGCCGTCCCATCCGTGGGCACGCCGCAGCACCCCGATCGATCGCCGGACGATGATCGATGCGGAGTGGGTGCTGCGTGAGGAGGGCAGTGGAACTCGCAGCACGTTCGAACGTGCCCTGCGTCAGCAGCCCAAGGTGGGACTGGTCGCCTCGTCGACGACGGCGCTCATCGGCGCGGCCGCGGCCGGTCTCGGGCCGGCGGTGATCCCGTCGCGTGCGGCGAACGCCGAGATCGTGGCGGGACGGCTGGCGAAGGTCGACACGGAGCTGGACCTCATGCGTCCACTCACGGCCGTGTGGCGGCGCGCAGAGAGCCCGTCCTACCCGGCCACCGTGCTGATGAACATCGCGGCGGCGGACATGCGCGAGTGAGCGACGCCGAGCCGCTCAGGTCCGCCGCGAGGTCCTCAGGGGCCCCGTGGGGGCTCAGGTGTCGAGCTTGTAGCCCAGGCCCCGGACCGTGGTGAGCGTCGACGGGTGCCCGGGGTCGGGCTCGATCTTGGCGCGCAACCGCTTGACGTGGACGTCGAGCGTCTTGGTGTCACCGACGTAGTCAGCGCCCCAGACGCGGTCGATGAGCTGGCCGCGGGTGAGCACGCGACCGGGGTTGCGCAGGAAGAACTCCAGCAGCTCGAACTCCTTGAGCGGCAGACGTACCGTCTCGCCCTCGACGGAGACCAGGTGTCGCTCGACGTCCATCCTCACGCGGCCCGCCTCCAGGACGGCCTCGTCGTCGACCTCCTCGGTCACGCCACGGCGCAGGACGGCACGGATGCGGGCCACCAGCTCGCGGGGGGAGTACGGCTTGGTGACGTAGTCGTCGGCGCCGAGCTCGAGCCCGACGACCTTGTCCACCTCGGTGTCCTTGGCGCTGACCATGATGATCGGCACCGCCGACGTCTGGCGGATCTGGCGGCACACCTCCGTGCCGGGCAGGCCGGGCAGCATCAGGTCCAGCAGGACGATGTCCGCCCCACCGCGCTCGAACTCCGTCAAGGCGTCCGGCCCGGTCTCGGCGATCGCGACGTCGAAGCCCTCCTTGCGCAGGACGTAGGACAAGGCTTCGCTGTAGGACGTCTCGTCCTCGACCACAAGAACGCGTGTCACGCGGTCTCCTCTTCGATCTCGAGCCGGTGCTCGGGCAGCACCAGCGTGAACGTCGAGCCCGCACCGGGCTCGCTCCAGACCTCGACCGTGCCGTTGTTGCTGGCGGCCACGTGCTTGACGATCGACAGTCCCAGGCCGGTTCCGCCGGTCGCGCGGGCGCGGGCCGGATCGACACGGTAGAACCGTTCGAAGATCCGCTCGATCTCCTGCTCCGGGATGCCGATGCCGTGGTCGGCCACGGTGATCTTGACCGACGAGTCGACGAGGGTAGCGGTGACCGCCACGCGCGATCCTTCCGGGCTGTAGGCGACGGCGTTCTCCACGAGGTTGCTGACCGCGGCGTACAGCTGGCCGCGGTCGCCGTGCACGAGCAGCCCGGGCTGGATGTCGCGGGCGATCTCGATCTGCTTGCTCTCGGCCTCGGTGGCCGAGTGCTCGCAGGCCTCGGAGACCAGCTCGTCGACCTTGACGACGGAGGCGTCGTCGCTGACCTGGTCGTTCTGGAGCCGCGCGAGGTCGATGATCTGCTGGACGAGACGGGTCAGGCGTTCGCTCTCGGACTGCATCCGGGCGGAGAAGCGGGCCACGGCGTCCGGGTCGTCCTTGGCCTCCGAGACGGCCTCGGCGAGCAGCCCGATCGCTCCGACCGGGGTCTTGAGCTCGTGGCTGACGTTGGCGACGAAGTCGCGTCGGATGGCCTCCACCCGTCGTTCGCGCGTCTGGTCCTGCGCCAGGACCAGGGTCAGCCGCGAGGTCAGGGTCCCGACGCGGACGTGGACGTGGGCGGTGGCCCCGCGTCGGGGCTGCAGGTCGAGGTCGACCTCGCGGGCGTGACCGTCGCGGCGCACCTGGCGCACGAGGGACAGGATCTCCTCATCACGCACCCGTCCGTCGCGGACGATGCCGAGGGCGACCGCCGGTGCCGACGCCCTGACGACCTCCTCGGAGGCATCGAGGACGACGGCCGAGGAGGACAGGACCGACAGGACCGCGTCGGCTCCGGCGGGAATGAGTGGGGACGGTTCCGGCGGCGCCGCCACCTGGCGATGCTCGCTGAAGCGCCAGGCGTACGCCACGATGGCGCCGACCAGGGCGCCGACGATGCCTGCCGCGAGCAGGCCGATACCGATGTCCACGGTCCCGATGGTAGGCCCCACGCCCGCCCCGACCGTCGCGTGAACAGCGTGCGACGAGGGACTTTACGGTGCTGTTCACACCACGTTCACCGCGCGTCGCCTCTCGTTCACCGCCGCAGCCTAGGTTGATGGCATGCGCGACCAGTACTACGAACAGCTCGACACCATCGTCGACGACCTCGTCACCCTCACCGGCACCGTCCGCAAGGCTGTCTCCGCCGCGACGGCCGCCCTGCTCAACGCGGACGGCCCGCTCGCCGAGACTGTCATCGCCGGCGACCAGGCGATCGAGGAGTCGGTGGAGGAGATCGAGGAGCGCGCTCTGCTGCTGCTGGCCACCCAGCAGCCGGTCGCCACCGACCTGCGTCAGCTGGTCGCGACCCTGCGCATGCTGACCGACCTGCAGCGCATGGGTGCCCTCTCCGTGCACGTCGCCAAGGTGGCGCGACTGCGCATCCCCGAGGTCGCGGTGCCGACCACGCTGCAGCCCACGATCATGGCCATGGCCTCCACGGCCGACCAGATGATCCACGCGGCCTCGCGCATCGTCGCCAACCGTGACGTCGACGCGGCGAGTCGCCTGGAGAGCACCGACGACGAGATGGACCGCCTGCGCAAGGATCTCTTCCGCACCCTGTTGGGCGGTCAGTGGGAGCACGGCATCGAGCCGGCCATCGACCTCGCCCTGCTGGGTCGCTACTACGAGCGCATCGGTGACCACGCGGTCTCCATGGCGCGCCGGGTCGTCTACCTCGTGACCGGTGAGCTCGCCCCGCCTGCCTGACCGCCGGCCTTCGCGACTGAGACTGACGAAGAAGCCGCCGTCGCTCCCGTCGCGGGGCCTTGTGGGGTCGGTGCGGTCCGCCGACGCCATGGAACAGGCCCCGTGACCAGCCGGTCACAGGGCCTGTTCGGGGGTGGTCACTCGGCGGGGGTGTCCTCCACAAGAGCCGCTTCCCCATCCTCTTCGGCGGCCTCCTCCTCGGCGGCGGCCTCTTCCTCCGCGGCGCGCTCGGCAGCCGCGGCCGCGGACTCCTCCGGGATGCTGGAGTACTCGGCGATGCGCGCCACCACGGGAGCTTGTACGGCGACCTCGCCGGAGCCCTCGAAGGTGAGCGTGACGGTCACGTAGCGGCCCTCGCCGGTGTCCTCGATCTCGAGGCCGGCGAGCTCACCCTCGGGGCCGAGGGTCAGCCGGCCGCCGGCGGGAACGGCGACGTCGCCTGCGGTCTCGACGGCGGTGGGGGTGCCCTCGGAGCCCTCCTCGACGGTCAGCGGCGTGAACGTGGCACCGGCGAGAACCTGTTCGTCGTCGGTCGTGTTGACGACGCCGGCCGACAGCGAGAACGTCCCGTCGGAGTTCTCGACCAGCAGCACGTTGTAGAGACGGACGTCGCCCTCACGCTGCACGGCGCCGATGCCCGGCTGGTACTGCTTGCCCGTGGCGGCGTCGAAGCCGGTGTGGCAGCCGGCCAGGCCGGTGGCGGCTGCGAGGACGAGGGCGGCGGCCGCAAGGCGGCGGGGTCGGTCCGTGGTCACCGGATTCCTGCTTCCCGTCGGAAATGGGGTCGTGTGGTGGTCGCCCCGATGGTAACCGAGCCCCCTGGAGGTCCCACGGACAGGGATGTCGCCCGCCTCGCGTACCGGGTGCACCGCCCCGGCGGCCTTCTGGTTCACACGGTGCCCCGATCCGTGGAACTTGCGATCTGGACAATCACGCAGACCTGCTGCTACGGAGCTTCCGGCCTCTCATCGCGGGAAAATGCTGTCGGAGAGCCGTGTTAAACTGGTCACCTAGGAAAGGTGCGCCTTATATGACTTTCACTGTCGGAGAGACGGTTGTGTACCCCAATCACGGGGCCGCAGTCATCGAAGACATCGAGACCAGAACCATCAAGGGGGAGGAGCGCGACTACCTCGTGCTCCGGATCGTCGCTCAGAACGATCTTGTCGTCCGTGTCCCAGCGTGCAACGTCGACTTGGTCGGCGTGCGGGACGTCGTCGACAAGGACGGGCTGGAGAAGGTCTTCGGCGTCCTCCGAGCCGAGCACGTGGAGGAGCCGACCAACTGGTCGCGACGCTACAAGGCGAACCTCGAGAAGCTGCACTCCGGTGACGTGATGAAGGTGGCGGAGGTCGTGCGCGACCTCTGGCGTCGTGATCACGAGCGCGGGCTGTCAGCGGGTGAGAAGCGGATGCTCGCCAAGGCCCGTCAGATCCTCGTCTCCGAGCTCGCGCTCGCTGAGAAGACCAACGAGGACAAGGCCGAGAGTCGTCTCGACGAGGTTCTCGCCTCCTGAGCCGAACCAGACCGAACGCCCTCGCCGCGCGCCGGCGGGGGCGTTCTTCGTCTGCGTCGCCGACTCGTCCGGTCGGTCAGTGCTCGACGGGACCCCGGGCCGGCAGTCAGAGTGAGCGCATCAACGGACCGGGTCGTGGGTCTCGGGGTCGGTGGAGGCTGGGTCCTGCGAGCGACCGGAGGTCTCGGTGCCGGCGTTCTCGAAGCGGTACCCCATCCCGGGTTCGGTGAGGAAGTACCGGGGGCTGGGGGGCTCGGGCTCGAGCCGCTGGCGGATCTGGGTCATGAAGACCCGCAGGTAGTTGGTCTCCGTGCGGTAACCGGGTCCCCAGACCTCCTGGAGCAGCTGCTCGTAGCTCACCAGCCTGTCCTGGTTGCGGACCAGGACCTCCACGATGTGCCACTGCCGTGGAGTGAGGCGGACCGGCTCGCCCTCGCGCATCACTCGCTTGGCGGCGAAGTCGATGCTGAAGTCGGCGGTGGTGAGCACCGGATCGCCCTCAGGGAGCACGGCGCGGCGCGAGGCAGCCCGCAGGCGCGCGAACAGCTCGTCCATCCCGAACGGCTTGGTGAGGTAGTCATCGGCGCCCAGGTCGAGCGCACGGACCTTCATCGCCTCGGTCTCTCTCCCTGAGAGCACGACGATGGGGACGTTGGACCAGCCCCGGATACCGGCGATCACCTCCAGTCCGTCCATCCCGGGCAGTCCAAGATCGAGGATGATCACGTCGGGATGGTGAGATGCGGCCAGCTGGAGCGCGGCCTCGCCGGTGCCGGCGAGGTCGGCGGTGTAGCCACGTGCACGAAGGTTGATCTCCAGAGTCTTGCGCAGCCGGGCATCGTCGTCGACGACCAGCACCCGCGCGTGCGTGGCTTCCGGTGATGCGGATGTCGCTGTGGCCATGGTTGCTCTCTTCTGCGATCAGGTCCGAGCGAGGTCCTGGTGCCCGTCTCCGCGACGGAGGGGCTGTTCGCCGCGTCCTCGCTCGCTGCCCTGCAGGCCGGCTGGGGCCCGGTCCAGCAACCACACGAGTGCGGCGGCGAGCAGCCTTGCTACCGAGCATAGGGCCAGGGCGAGGAGGATGACCACGGCGTCGGCGGGTCCGGACACGCACGCGGCTCTCAGCCCGCGGTCGCATCGAGAGCGAGGTTGAGATCCAGCACGTTGACACCCTCCTCTCCGAGGAACCCGAGTCCGCGACCGGCCGTGTGGTCCTCGATGAGGCCGAGCACCCGCCCCACGGGGAGGTCACGGACGCGGGCGACCCGAGGTGCTTGGAGCGTGGCGTTGGCGACCGAGATCATGGGGTCCAGGCCTGACCCGGAGCCGGTGACGGCGTCGACGGGCACGTCGTGGTCGGTGGGCAGTCCGTTCACCTCCCGATAGGTCTTGGCCCGGGCGTCGATGGCGGCGAGGAGATCGGGGTTGGTCGCTCCCAGGTTGGCGCCCCCGCTGTCGCGGGGGTCGTAGCCGACGGCGGAGGGGCGCGGGTGGACGTAGCCGGGCTCGGTGAAGCCCTGGGCGATGAGCCGTGAGCCGACCACGGTTCCGTCCTGCCGGGCGAGGGAGCCGT
Organism: Aeromicrobium sp. CTD01-1L150; assembly: GCF_041951745.1. Taxonomy (GTDB): domain Bacteria; phylum Actinomycetota; class Actinomycetes; order Propionibacteriales; family Nocardioidaceae; genus Aeromicrobium. Next base: position 3,362,637 of record NZ_CP169555.1, on the reverse strand, counting down.
TGGCCTGGTCGGGGAACACGGCCTGGCCGATGCCGGTGACGGTGAGCGGATAGAGGACGCCGGTCAGCATGGTGAAGAAGACCAGCATGCCGAGGGCCGGGACGAGCTGGCGGCGCATCAGGACACTCCCAGGGCTGAGATGACGAGGTCGATGATCTTGATCCCGACGAACGGCGCCACCAGGCCGCCGAGGCCGTAGATCAGCAGGTTGCGGCGCAGCATGTCCGCAGCACCGGTGGCTCTGACCCGGACGCCACGCAATGCGAGCGGGATCAGCGCGACGATGACCAGGGCGTTGAAGATGACCGCTGACAGGATGGCCGAACGGGGACTGTGCAGTGCCATGATGTTGAGTCCGTCCAGCGCCGGGAGGGCCCCGGCGAACATGGCGGGGATGATCGCGAAGTACTTGGCCACGTCGTTGGCGATCGAGAACGTGGTGAGCGCTCCGCGGGTGACGAGCAGCTGCTTGCCGATCTCGACGACCTCGATGAGCTTGGTCGGGTCGGAGTCGAGGTCGACCATGTTGCCCGCCTCCTTGGCGGCCTGGGTGCCGGTGTTCATGGCGACGCCGACGTCGGCACGGGCCAGCGCGGGAGCGTCGTTGGTGCCGTCACCGGTCATCGCGACCAGTGCACCGCGGGCCTGCTCCCGTGTGATGAGAGCCATCTTGTCCTCGGGTGTCGCTTCGGCGAGGAAGTCGTCAACACCTGCCTCGTCGGCGATGGCCTTCGCCGTCAGGGGGTTGTCGCCGGTGATCATCACCGTCCGGATCCCCATGGCACGAAGCTGCTCGAACCGTGCCCGCACACCGTCCTTGACGACGTCCTTGAGGTGGATCACGCCCAGGACGCGCGCCGTCCCGCCCACGGTGTCGAGCTCGGCGACCGCCAACGGCGTTCCGCCGCTGGTGGCGATCGCCCCGGTGACGACGTGGAGTGCCTCGGGCACGTGTCCACCGGCTTCCTGGACCCAGCCGGTGATGGCATCGATCGCGCCCTTGCGCAGGCTGCGTCCGCCCCGGACACCGCTGTGGTTCGTGACGTCGGGCAGGTCGATGCCGCTCATCCGGGTCTGGGCCGAGAACGCGACGAGCTCGCCGTCGATGGCGGCCTCACCAGGGTCGATGCAGTGGTGGTGCTCGGCGAAGGCGACGATCGAGCGCCCTTCGGGAGTCTCGTCGGCAGAGCTGGAGACCAGTGCGGCTTCGGCGAGCTCGGCGACTCTCACGTCGGGCATGGGAAGGAGCTCGGCCGCCTGGCGGTTGCCGACGGTGACGGTGCCGGTCTTGTCCAGCAGCAGGGTGGTGACGTCCCCGGAGGCCTCCACGGCCCGGCCGGACATGGCCAGCACGTTGTGCTGGACCATGCGGTCCATGCCGGCGATCCCGACCGCGGAGAGCAGAGCGCCGATCGTGGTGGGGATCAGGCACACCAGCAGTGCGAGCAGCACGATCACGTTCTGCTCCGCGCCGGAGTAGATCGCGAACGGCTGCAGGGTCACGACCGCGAGCAGGAAGACGATGGTCAGCCCGGAGAGCAGGATGTTGAGGGCGATCTCGTTGGGAGTCTTCTGCCGTGCGGCCCCCTCGACCAGCGAGATCATCCGGTCCAGGAAGGTCTCTCCGGCCTTGGCGGTGATCCGGACGACGATCCGGTCCGACAGCACTCGGGTGCCTCCGGTGACCGCGGACCGGTCGCCACCGGACTCGCGGATCACTGGGGCTGACTCGCCGGTGATCGCGGACTCATCGACGGTGGCAACCCCTTCGACGACGTCGCCGTCACCGGGGATGACCTGGCCGGCCTCGACCACGCGCTCGTCCCCGACCTGCAGGTCGGTGGCGGCAACCTCCTCGACCGAGCCGTCGGGGCGGCGCCGGTACGCGACGGTGTGCGTGCGGGCCCGCCGCAGGGTTGCTGCCTGCGCCTTGCCCCGTCCCTCGGCCATGGCTTCGGCGAAGTTGGCGAAGAGGACGGTGAACCACAGGAACAGGGCGACCAGCGCGGCGAACACGTTCTGTGCGGCCGAGGAGTCACCGAGCTGGGCGAAGAACAAGAGGGTGGTGAGCACGCTGCCGATCAGGACCACGAACATGACCGGGTTGGCGGCCTGGACGCGGGGATCGAGCTTGCGGACGCTCACACCGATCGCGCTTCGCGCGATGCTCGGGTCGAACAACGACTGCCTCGGACGAGGGTGTCGGTCCTGGTTGCTGTTGACGGGACCGTTGATCTCGGAAGAGATCTGCTCAGCGGGTTGTGACATGACGTTCTCCGCTCCTACAGCGACAGTTGTTCGAGGATGGGGCCCAGTGCCAGGGCGGGCAGGAAGGTGAGGCCGGCCACCACGAGCACCACGCCGACCACCAGGGCGCCGAACAGCGGAGTGTGCGTGGGCAGGGTGCCGGCGCTCGCGGGGACGGCGCTCTTGCGGGCCATCGACCCGGCGATGGCCAGGACAGGGATGATGAGCATGAACCGGCCGACCAACATCGCCAGGCCCTGGGTGATGGTGTACCAGTCGGTGGCCGAGTCGAGGCCGGCGAACGCCGAGCCGTTGTTGTTGGCGGCCGAGGTGAAGGCGTACAGGATCTCGGACAGGCCGTGTGCTCCTGGGTTGGACAGCGACTCCAGCGGCCCGGACAGCACCGCGGACGCCGCGGCGAATCCCAGCAGCACCGTGGGCATGGCCAGCAGGTACAGCATGATCAGCTTGATCTCGGCCGCCTGGATCTTCTTGCCCAGGTACTCCGGGGTGCGACCGACCATGAGGCCGGCGATGAAGACCGACAGGATCACCAGGATCAGCATGCCGTTGAGTCCGACGCCGACACCCCCCGGACTGATCTCACCGAGCATCATGTGCGTCAGTGCGATCCCGCCGCCCAGGGGCGTGGAGCTGTCGTGCATCGAGTTGACCGAGCCGTTGGAGGTGCCGGTGGTGGCTGCGGCCCACAACCCCGAAGCCGCCGTGCCGAATCGGGTCTCCTTGCCCTCCAGGTAGCCGCCGCCGGCCTGGTCGGTCGAGATCGATTGGTCGACGTTCAGTGCGTCCAGCCGGGGGTTGCCGTGGCCTTCGGCGAACATCGAACCGCACGACATCACCAGCATGACCGTGCCCATGATCGCGAACACCGCCCGGCCCTGCCGGCGGTCACCGATCATGCGCCCGTAGGTGAATGCGAGCGCGAACGGGATGATCACGATCGCCCAGGTCTGCACGAAGTTGCTGATCGAGGTCGCGTTCTCCATCGGGTGGGCGGAGTTCATGTCGAAGAACCCGCCGCCGTTGGTGCCCAGCTGCTTGATCGCCACCTGGCTCGCCCCCGGCCCACCGGGAATCGCCTGGCTGCCACCCTGCAGGGTCTGCGCGATGCGGAAGCCATGGAAGTTCTGGATCACGCCCTGGCTGATCAGGACGATCGCGACCACGAACGCCAAAGGCAGCAAGATGCGCAGCACCCCGCGGGTCAGGTCGACCCAGAAGTTGCCCAGCGTACTGGCACGGCGACGTGCCAGACCGCGGATCAAGGCGACCATGACCGCCATCCCGGCGGAAGCGGAGACGAAGTTCTGCACCGTCAGGCCGGCCATCTGCGTGAGGTGGCTCATCGTGGCCTCGCCGGCGTACGCCTGCCAGTTCGTGTTGGTCATGAAGCTGACCGCCGCGCTGAACGACACGTTCTCCGGTACTGCTGGCCTGTGCGTGGGGTTGAGCGGCAGGACCCCCTGCAGACGCTGCAGCAGGTACAGACCCATGAAGCAGACCAGGCTGAAGCTGAGCACCGAGAACGCATACACCGTCCACCGCTGCTCCTTGTCAGGATCGACCCGGCAGACTCGGTAGACCAACCGTTCGACGGGTAGGAAGACCCGGTCACCGAACGCCGTCCCACCGCCGTACACCGAAGCCACATGGCGGCCGAGAAGTGGCGCGGTGACCAGCACCACGAAGACCAGGGCCCCGAACTGGAACCACCCGGCAGCAGACATCGACAGTCCTCCAGACCTCTCAGAACCGCTCGGGGAACAGCAGCGCGACCACCAGGTACACCGCGAGCGGGAGCGCAACGAGCAAGGCCACGGCGTTCTCCCAGCTCATCGCTCGCTCCCTCCCTCCGTGCCCGCACCGAGCCGAGCGTCGCCGAGTGGACCTTCGTCGACCCCCTGTGGGCCGTCCGGCCCGGACACGAGATCGACACCAGGGGTGTCGCGGCCGACGATGCGGTCGCATGCGCGGACATACAGGTGGGCGAGCCCGAAGAAGACGAGCACGATGGTCACCAAGCCGAAGTCAGCCACGTGGGATTCCTCATCACTTGCAGTCGTCGGGTGCGCCAGGCGGCACTCCCGACTGATCACACTCGGCTCGTCCTCGGCACCCCGGCAAGACCGATTGCACTCTCTTAGCATCCGCAGGCTCCGGCTTAACGTCTTCTTTGTGCGGTGCCCTCGACCGGGCCGCTAAGGACTCGCTAACCGTCTTGGCCGCGCCGGGCTGTCGCGAGAGCATCGAGTAGCCGGGCACGGGCTCGGTCGGTCTGACCACGCTCCTGGCCAGGAGCCGGTCGCCAGGGTCCGGCAGATGACCACCCGAGCCACAGGAGGCTGACGAGATGGCACGCGGCAAGCTACGCATCTATCTCGGTGCCGCGCCCGGTGTGGGCAAGACCTACAAGATGCTCGAGGAAGGGCGCCGCCGGCGCGATCGAGGCACGGACGTGGTCGTCGGATACGTCGAGACCCACGACCGGCCCCACACCACCGCCCTGGTCGAGGGGCTCGAGACGGTGCCGCGCACCAGGCTGGACCATCGCGGCGTCGAGTTCGAGGAGATGGACCTCGACGGCATCCTGGCCCGCAACCCCGCCGTCGTCCTCGTCGACGAGCTCGCCCACACGAACGTGTCCGGCGCTCGCAACGTCAAGCGGTGGCAGGACGTCGAGGCGATCCTCGACGCCGGGATCGAGGTGATCACGACCGTCAACGTGCAGCACCTGGAATCTCTCAACGACGTCACCGAGGCCATCGTCGGCGTCCGTCAGCGGGAGACCGTGCCCGATGAAGTGGTTCGGGCCGCAGACCAGATCGAGCTCGTCGACATGTCCCCGCAAGCACTTCGCCGGCGAATGGCCCACGGCAACATCTACAAGCCCGAGAAGGTTGACGCCGCACTCTCCAACTACTTCCGCGAGGGCAACCTCACCGCCCTGCGCGAGCTCGCCCTGCTCTGGGTGGCCGACCGGGTGGAGGAGGGCCTCGAGCGGTACCGCGCCGACCACGACATCGACTCGACCTGGGCCACCCGCGACCGGATCATCGTCCCGGTCAGCGGTGGACCCGAGTCCACCGCCCTGATGCGCCGGGCAGCGCGGGTCTCCTCCCGCCGTTCCGGCGGGGAGTGGATGGCGCTCTACGTGACGCAGCAGGACGGCCTCAGTGGCGTCTCACCCGATCGGCTCACTGCGTTGCAGGCGAAGACCGAGCACCTCGGCGGCACGTTCCACACCGTTGTCGGGGACGACCCGGCGGAGGCGATCCTCGACTTTGCCCGTGCCGAGAACGCCAGTCAGATCATCATCGGCGCCAGCCGTCGCGGCCGCTTCCCCACACTCATGCGACCGGGCATCGGCGAGCGGGTCATCGACGGATCCGGGGAGATCGACGTCCTCGTCGTTACCCACGACTACGCCGGTCGACGGGCTCACAGCCGCCCCCGCCCCACCCGTGACAACCTGGGACGACGTCGGCGTCTGGCCGGTTACCTGTTCGGGATCCTCGCCCCGCTCGTGACCAGCCTGCTTCTGTGGTGGACATCGGCGTCCCACGGACTGTCCACCGAGTCGATGTTTCTCATGGTTGTCGTCGTCATCACCGCCCTGATCGGCGGACTGGTACCCGCGATCATCGCTGCCGTCGGGAGCGGCCTGCTCCTCAACTTCCTGTTCACCCCTCCGCTCTACACCTGGACCATCGCCGACGCCGAGAACGCCGTGGCGATCCTGTTGTTCATCGTGGTCGGCATCGCAGTCGCATCGGTGGTCGACCGAGCGGCGCGGGTGACCGAACAGGCACACGGTGCGCGCGCCGAGGCGAACGCGCTCACCGTGTTGTCCCACAGCCTCCTCACCTCCACCGACGACCTCGCGGGACTGCTCAGATCGGCCACATCCCTGTTCGGCGCCGCCGGCGCATCGGTGATCCACGAGGAACCGGACGGCACCAGGGTCACCGTCGCCAGCCACGGCAGGACGCCAACCATGGACGGAGGCCGGCAGTGCAGCGTCGACATCGACGACCACACCACCCTGAGCCTCACCGCGCCCGACCTCACGCCGTCCCAGCGCCGACTCCTCAAGGCGTACGCCGCCTACGCCAAGGTCATGACCGAACGAAAGCTGGCCACTGCCGCCGACCTCGAACGGCTCCGCCTGGCCGACGCCGATCGAACCCGGACCGCACTGTTGGCCGCGGTCTCACACGACCTGCGTACCCCCCTGGCTGCCGTCCGCGCCGCCGTCGACAGTCTGAGGTCGCAGGAGGTCACGTGGTCACCGGCTGACGAGGCCGAGCTCCTCAGCATCATCGACGACGGCACGACCCGACTCGCGACCCTGGTGGACAACCTTCTCGACATGAGCCGGATCCATACCGGCGCGGTCACTCCGGCAGTCACCGAGGTCGGCCTCGCCAGCGCTGTGCTGAACGCGCTACGCCCGCTCGACGATGCACACCGAATCGACGTCACCGTCGACCCCCGCCTCACGATCCTGGCCGATTCGGGGTTGCTGGACCGCGTACTGGCCAACATCTGCGACAACGCCCTGAAGTACACCCCCGTCGATGCAGCCATCCGTATCGACGCCGCCCACACCAACGGACACGTCACACTGCGTATCGCCGACAGCGGACCCGGCGTTCACGATCGCAACCACGACCGCCTGTTCGCCCCCTTCCAGCGTCTCGGCGACGTACCGCAGAACGACGGCGTCGGCCTTGGGCTCGCCGTCGCCCGCGGATTCACCGAGGCCATGAACGGAACCATCACCACCGAGGACACACCCGGCGGGGGGCTGACCTTCGTCCTGGAGTTCCCGGCTGCACAGGACCAGACGGCGGAGCCGCCGGACTCCATGGCCTGAGCGGCACGCCGACCTCGATCTGGGCATCCGCGTCGAGCAACCTGACCGCGTCGGCGGAGCTTCGCCGCGGTCTCCAGCCGGGGTCCAGACGATGCCCGCGATCCGTGCACCCGCGGAGAATCAGGACGGACGCGACGGCGTGTTCACGGAGGAGCCGCAGTCAGTCGGCGGTGAGAAGAGCGGTGGCGATCGCCGCGACACCCTCACCACGGCCGGTCAGACCGAGCCCGTCGGTGGTGGTGGCCGAGACGCTGACCGGGGCGCCCACGACATCGCTCAGCACCAGCTGCGCCTCGTCGCGCCGCGGCCCGAGCCTCGGGGCGTTGCCGATGACCTGGACCGCCACGTTGGAGATGGCGAAGCCCTCCTCCCGCACCCGGCGCACCGCCTCGGCGACGAAGGCGACGCCGGACGCCCCGGCCCACTGTGGGTCCGACGTCCCGAACATCGCGCCGATGTCACCCAGCCGGGCGGCCGACAACAGCGCGTCGACGACCGCGTGGCACGCGCAGTCGCCGTCGGAGTGCCCCGCCAGACCGGCCGGCTCCTCGGGCCAGTGCAGACCGGCCAGGTGCATGGGCTCACTGGCGACGAGCAGGTGGACGTCGGTGCCGATGCCGGTGCGCACGATCATGGCGCCATCCTGCCGCACGCGCTCCGTGCAGGGAGGTGCCCCCAGGCCCGGCACCCCCGATCGCGCGATGCGGCCAGATCAGCCCGGGCCGGTAGGGTTCGGGGGGTGAGTATCCGCCTCTACGACACCGCGACGCGCCAGCTGCGCGACCTCGACCCGGTCGTGCCCGGACACGTGGGCATCTACCACTGCGGACTCACCGTCCAGGGCCCTCCGCACATCGGCCACATCCGCAAGGAGGTGGTCTTCGACGTGCTGCGTCGCTGGCTGGAGCGCGACGGCTACGACGTCACCATCGTCGCCAACGTCACCGACATCGACGACAAGATCCTGGCCAAGGGTGCCGAGCAGGATCGGCCGTGGTTCGCCGTCGCCTATGAGAACGAACGCGCCCTCCATGCCGCGTACGAGGTGCTCGGCTGCCATCCGCCCACCTACGAGCCGAGGGCCACCGGCGTCGTCCCGGAGATGATCGAGCTCATGGAGACGCTCATCGAGCGAGGCCATGCCTATCCCGCCGACGACGGGTCCGGCGACGTCTACTTCGACGTCCGCTCCTGGCCCGCGTACGGCGAGCTGAGCAACCAGCACGTCGACGACATGCAGGCTGCCCCGGACGCGCCCGTCGACGGCAAGCGCGACCCACGTGACTTCGCGCTCTGGAAGGGCCACAAGGACGGTGACCCCGAGAGCGCCTCCTGGCCGACGCCGTGGGGCCGTGGTCGCCCCGGGTGGCACCTGGAGTGCTCGGCCATGGCCGCCAAGTACCTCGGAACGGAGTTCGACATCCACGGGGGCGGCCTGGACCTGCGCTTCCCGCACCACGAGAACGAGATCGCCCAGTCACGGGCCGCCGGGCAGCCGTTCGCGCGGCTCTGGATGCACAACGCGATGCTCAACCTCAGCGGCGCCAAGATGTCCAAGAGCGTCGGCAACACGCTCATGGTGAGCGAGGTGATCAAGCGGGTCCCGGCCATCGCGCTGCGCTACTACCTCGTGGCGGCGCACTACCGCTCCGTCCTGGAGTTCTCCGAGGAGGCGCTCGCCGAGGCCGTCGTGGCCTTCGAGCGCATCGACGGCTTCGTGCGGCGTGCAGCGGAACGCGTCGGTGCCGGTGAGCTCGGTGACGTCTGGCCCGGGTTCGCCGAGGCGATGGACGACGACCTCGCGGTCCCGGCAGCGCTCGCCGAGGTGCAGGCCGCCATCGGGGCAGGCAACAAGCTGCTCGCCGACGGCCCGGACGGGAGCGCAACCGACGAGCTCGTCGGCGTGCTCGGCTCGGTCCGGGCCATGCTCGACGTCCTCGGCCTGGACCCGCTCGCCGAGCAGTGGGACACCCCGACGTCCGACGACACGGCGATCAGCGCACTCGCGCCACTCGTGGACTCCCTGCTGCAGCAGCGGCAGGAGGCCCGCGCAGCCAAGGACTTCGCCACGGCCGATCGGGTACGCGACCAGCTCGGTGCCGCCGGCATCGAGATCGAGGACACCGCACAGGGCCCGCGATGGTCCGTGAAGGGCAGCTGATGGCCGGCAACAGCAACCGCCGCGGAGCGGTCAAGAAGACGCAGAAGGGCAACCCCACCGCCGGCTCGGGCGGGCGGCGTCGCAAGGGCCTGTCGGGCAAGGGCCCCACCCCGCGCGCGGAGGAGCGCCCCAACCACAAGGCGTACAAGATGGCGCGCGCCGCCGACAAACGCGAGTCGGCCAAGCCCAGGCGCGGCAAGAGCGACGGCGGCCCGGAGTGGGTGGCCGGCCGCAACAGCGTCGTGGAGCTGCTGCGCGCCGGTGTCCCCGTCGCCGGCCTGTACGTCGCCGAAGGGGTGGAGCGGGACGACCGGCTCCGGGAGATCTTCCGGCTGGCAGCCGAGCAGCACGTCTCGTTGATGGAGATCGGCCGGGTCGAGCTGGACAAGCTCACCGGCGGTGCTGTCCACCAGGGAGTGGCCGCCAAGCTGAACGCCTACGACTACGCGCACCCCGACGAGCTCCTCGCCCTCGCCGAGGAGCGCAGTGAGCCGGCGCTCGTCGTGATGCTGGACGGCGTCACGGACCCGCGCAACCTCGGGGCCGTGGTGCGCTCCGCATCGGGGTTCGGCGCGCACGGTGTGGTCATCGCGGAGCGTCGTTCGGCGCAGATGACCGCCGCGGCATGGAAGACGTCGGCCGGTGCCGCCGCCCGTGTGCCGGTGGCCCGTGCGACCAACCTGACACGCCAGCTCAAGGCCTACCAGGAAGCGGGGCTGATGGTGGTGGGTCTGGCCGCTGACGGCGACGTCTCCCTGCCCGACCTCGACCTCGCTGACGGTCCCCTGGTGGTGGTCATCGGCAGCGAGGGCAAGGGCATCTCCCGACTCGTCGGGGAGACGTGCGATGCCATGGTCTCGATCCCGATGGCATCACACCTGGAGTCGCTGAATGCCGGCGTCGCCGCCGGCATCGCGCTCTACGCGGTCGCGCAGCGCCGGGCCTAAGCGAGGACTTGAGGCCTTGCGTCGACGTGGTCTCGATACACCGGCTCGCAGAGCTCGCCGTCGTACTCGACCACCGAGAAGCATGCGCGACGTACTCGGTGGTTGAGTAGCGGAGGCCGCCCGCGGCCGAGCCGTCTCGAAACCATGACACTCGAGCGCGTCGAGGTCTCACTCCTCGGGGTAGCCCTGGGGGTTCTGCGACTGCCAGGCCCACGTGTCGCGGCAGGTGTCGTCGATGGTGCGCTTGGCGGTCCAGCCCAGCTGCTCGGTGGCGCGCGTGGTGTCGGCCCAGAACGCCGGGAGGTCGCCCGGGCGACGCTCCACGATCTCGTGGGGCAGCTCGCGTCCGGCGGCCCGCTCGAAGGCGCGCAGCATCTGCAGCACCGACGTCCCCCTGCCACCGCCGAGGTTCCACGCGCCGACACCCGGATCGCGTCGGGCAATGGCATCGAGCGCGGCGACGTGGCCCTCGGCGAGGTCGTCGACGTGCAGGTAGTCGCGCTCGCAGGTGCCGTCGGCCGTGGGGTAGTCGCCTCCGAAGATCGACAGCTTCTCGCGACGACCCACCGCCACCTGCGCGATGAACGGCAGCAGGTTGTTGGGGATGCCCTTCGGGTCCTCGCCGATGCGTCCCGAGGGGTGCGCACCCACGGGGTTGAAGTAGCGCAGCAGCGCGATGCGCCACGTCGGGTCGGCCTGGGCGACGTCGCGCAGGATGCGCTCGATCATCACCTTGGTCTGCCCGTACGGGCTCGCAGCCTCCAGTGGTTCGTAGTCCTCCTGGTAGGGCACCGGCGCGTTAGCCCCGTAGACGGTGGCCGAGGAGGAGAACACGAACATCTTGACGTCATGCCGGGCGAGCGCACCCAGCAGGGACGTCGTGCAACCGATGTTGTTCTCGTAGTACGCCAGCGGCTCGCGCCAGCTCTCACCCACGGCCTTGAGCCCCGCAAAGTGCACGACACCGTCGTAGCTGCCCTGGGCGACGAGATCGTCGGTGGCCTCCTGGTCGGTGAGCTCGACGACGTGCAGAGGAATGGAGGTGTCGGTGATCTCCTCCACCCGACGCACCGCCTCGGCCTTGCCGTTGACGAGGTTGTCGGCGATCTCCACCTCGTGCCCGGCACTGATGAGCGAGACGGCCGTGTGGGTACCGATGTAGCCGGCGCCGCCGGTCACGAGAACACGCATGGCTCCACCTTAGGGTGCCTCAGGCGAGCGCCTCGGGAGCGATGTCCTCGGGGCGCCTCGGCCGTGGGACGGAGACGACCTCTGGCGGCAGCCCCCACTCGTCACGCCCGAGGCGGGACAACGGGGCGAGCTGTTCGAACTGTGGATGCGTGTCGTCGAGCACACCGTCGGCGACGGTGACGGTCACGACGTCACCCAGGACCAGCACCGAGTCACCCAGCTCGTGGGTGGAGTGCAGCGTGCACTCCAGCGACGCCGGGGATTCCGCGACGCGCGGAGGTGCCACGTGGGAGCTCGGCTCCATCGCGATGCCGAGGGCTGCTGCCTCGTCGACATCGGCGGGGAAGCGGGCGCTGCTGTGGTTGACGTGCTCCAGCAGGTCACGGTGTGCCAGGTTCACCACGAACTCACCGGTGGCGACGACGTTGGCGAGCGTGTCCTTGTGGCCGACCGAGGCGAAGGAGACGATCGGCGGCCGCGCGCACGCGACGTTGAAGAACGAGTGGGGCGCGAGGTTGCCCGTACCGTGGACGTCGAGGGTGGAGACCCATGCGATGGGACGCGGCACCACCAGCGCGGTCAGCAGTCGGTAGGCGTCGACGTCGGGGGAGTCGGTGCGAAGGACGGTACGCATGGGGTGATTGTCCCGCGCCGTCGTGGCGGGCTGCGTCCCGAGGCCGTCCCGGCCAGCCGGGCCCACCTACGCGGCCGGGGTCAGTGCAGCGATGGAGTCGTCGTCGCACGTCGCCCAGAACTGGCCGACGACGTCCTCGACGTGGCTGAAGGAGTCCGCCGCGTAGAGCACCTCCTGGTAGTGGGTGATGTCGTACTCGGTGGTGCCCATGGTGACCAGGTCGAGAGGGAGGATCGTCATCTGCCGGAACTCCTCGATCTCGCCGGGGCTGGACAGGATGCCGGCGCCGTAGGCCTTGAGGCCGTCGGGTTCGTGCAGCACACCGAACTCCAGCGTGAACCAGAAGACCTTGCTGACGAACTCCAGCGCCGCATCGCTCTCCACCCGGCGGGCGGCGGCTCCGGCGGCCTCGTAGAGCGCGGTGAACCTCGGGTGGGCCAGTGTGTTGCCGTGTCCGACGACCTCGTGCAGGACGTCGGGCTCCGGCGTGTAGAGCGGGACGGAGTGGTGTCGGACGTACTGCGTCGCCCAGAACTGGCGGTCGGCGAGGACGCCGTAGAAGTCGCGCAGGGGGACCAGCCCGGCGGCGGGCCGGTACCGGAAGCCGGTGATCGGCTCCAGCGCGGCGCTGAGGTCCTCCAGCTGGGGGACGTGGTCGACCGGGAGGCCGAGTGCCTCCTTGCCCTCCAGGAACTCCCGGCACGCGTAGGTACGGTGCTTGGCCTGCAGGTCCTCGCTGACGACGCGCCAGACCTCGTGCTCGGCATCGGTGTACTCGACGCGGGGGCACGGCTCGCCCGGCTGCCAGGCGGCGGCGGTCGTGGCCAGCAGGTCGCGGCGCTCGCGGTAGACGGGGTCGTGGAGGCCGGGATGGTCCTGGCCCAGCTGGACCTCCATGCTGCCGTCGGACCTCGCGACGATGGGTGCGAAGTACTGACCTTCCTCGAACATGATGCCTCCAGATGAGGACCCGGGTCTCGGGGTCCGATGCGCCCGTGTCGGGGTGTGACACGGCTCACCTCCATCAAACCACGGTGCCCGAGGAAGTCAGAAGGCCTGATGGGTCCCGAAGGTCCGCTGCCAGTAGGCGAGAGGCCGGCCGCCGGAGGCTTCGGCGGCGAGGACGTCGCCCAGTACCAGCGTGTGGTCGCCCGCCGGTATCGTGCTGGCGACGTCGGCCAGGATCCAGGCGTGGGTCTCATCAAGACGGGGTGCGCCGTCATCGGTCCAGGCGATGTCGGCGAAGCGGTCGTGAACTTTGGTGGCGAACCGCAGCGCCACCTGGTCCTGGTGTGCGGCCAGCACGTTGATGCCGAACGTGCCGCCACGGCTCAGCCGGGCGAGCAGGCTCGACGTGCGCGCCAACGACAGCAACACCTTGGGCGGATCCATGGACACCGACATCACGCTGTTGAGTGTCGTGCCGTGTGGGCGACCTCCGGCGGAGGTGGTCACGATCGTCAGACCGGTCGTGAAGTTGGCCATCGCCGTTCGCAGGGCATGGTCAAGTCCCGTGTCCACGGAGACACTCATGTCGGCGCCGTCCACGAGAAGGCTCCGATGACTCGCCTGCCCGGGCTTGCTCACGCCAGAACCCCGGAGCGGCGCAGGAGGGGCTTGACGCCTTCGGCGAACCAGTAGGCCTCCTCGACGTGCGGGTACCCGGACAGGATGAACTCGTCGATGCCGAGCGCATGGAACTCCTCGATCCGTTTGGCGACCTCGGCGTTGGAGCCGACGAGAGCCGTGCCGGCACCGCCGCGGACCAGTCCGACGCCGGCCCAGAGACCCGGTGAGACTTCGAGGTCGCGCGCCTCGCGGGTGCCGCGACTGATCGCATGGAGGGATCGCATCCGTTGCTGGCCCACCGAGAGCGAGCGGGCCAGGGCCTCCTGCGCCTTGTCCACCTCGGCAGGGTCGAGTTGGTCGAGGAGCGCCTGGGCCTCGGCCCACGCCTGCTCGGAGGTGTCTCGGGTGAGCACGTGCAACCGGATACCGAAGCGAAGCTCGCGGCCCTGGTCCTTGGCCAGCCTTCGGATCCAGTCGAGCTTTTCGGCAACCTGCTCCGGTGGCTCGCCCCACGTCAGGTAGACATTAGCGTGCCGTGCGGCGACGGGTCCGGCCGGACGGGAGGACCCGCCGAAGTAGATTTGTGGCGTCGGGTCGGGAGCCTCTCGCGTCCGGGCGTCCGTGACCTGGAAATACTCGCCGTCGAAGTCGAAGCTGCCCTCCCATGCCCCGCGCACGACGGTCAGGAACTCGTCGGTGCGGGCGTACCTCTCGGCCTGGGAGATCTGGTCGCCGAAACGGGCCTGCTCCGCCGGCTCCCCGCCGGTGACGACGTTCAGCAGCAGCCTCCCACGGGAGACGCGCTGGTAGGTCGCCGCCATCTGGGCGGCCAGCGTCGGGGAGAGGGCACCTGGTCGGAAGGCCACGAGGAACTTCAGCCGTTCTGTCTCGCGGATCAGTGCGGCAGTGGTGAGCCACGCGTCCTCGCACCATGTGCCGGTGGGTGTCAGCAACCCCTCGTAGCCGAGCTGCTCGGCGGCCCGGGCGACCTGAGCAAGGTAGTCGATTTCTGGTTCCCGGAACGCCGCGGCTGTACCGGGCGCGCCGCTCGGGCGGCCCACGCCCTGCGGCACGCTGTGACCGCCGCCGACGAGCGTGCGCCCGTCGCCCGTGGTGGGCAGGAACCAGTGGAAGGTGGTGGTCATAGTGGTTCTCCTGGGAAGGGTCAGGTCAGTCACCGGCGGTCATCACTGTCGGGCGGCTTCGAGAACCGCGGCGTCGAAGGTGTCGACGAAGTAGTCCGTGAGGTCCGGGTCGCCGTCCACCTGCCCCTGTTCGGCGAAGGCGTCCCACATCTCCTGCTCCGACTCGACGGCGTCGGGCACGGCGATCGGCGTGAAGCTGCGCCGCGAGATCGCCCGTTCGGTCACCTCGACGGGCAGGCCGGTGTCCTCGGCCCAGCGCTTCGCCCAGACGTCGGGGTTCTCGTTCGTCCAGACCTGAGCGCGGGCGATGCGCGCCAGGTAGTCCTCGATGGCGGCCCGGGTGGCGTCGTCCTCGAGGGCCGCGTCGGAGGCCACCTGGAAGACGAGGCCGTTGACGAGACCCTTGCCGGAGGACAGCACGTGGGCGTCGACGTCCAGCTCGGCCTGCGACGTGAATGGGTCCCAGATCGCCCAGGCATCGACGTGGCCGCCCTTGAAGGCGGCGAGCCCCTCGGCGGGCTGGACGAAGACGGGCTCGATGTCGTCCCATCCCAGTCCGGAGGCGGCAAGCTGGGCGAGCAGGTTGAAGTTGGCCGAACTGCCCTTGGCGACGGCCACCTTCTTGCCCTTGAGATCCTCCACCGACCGCAGGTCTGAGTCCTTCGGTACGACGATCGCGTCGCCCTCGGCGCTCTGCTCCGAGCCCTGGACAACCTTGAGGTCCTTGCTTTCGTTGATGGCGAACAGGGGTGGCGTGTTGCCGACACCGCCGATGTTGACCGCGTTACTGCTGACGGCGTCGAGCAACGGCGGTCCGGAGGTGAACGGCTTGAACTCGATGTCGTACTCGACGTCCTCCAGCTCACCGGCTGCACCGAGCAGGGCTTCGGAGCCACCTTTCTGGTCGCCGACGACGAGCGTCACCTCGGACAGGTTGACTGAGCCGTCATCACGTACCGCATCGGCGTTGGTCGTGCCGCACGCCGCAGCCGCCAGGGCGATGGACGCGGTCAGGGCGAGGATGGTGAGGGGACGCTTCATGGTGGTTCTCTTCACGATGGGGTCTTCTCTCTGGTCGAGCTCGGCCCGTGGACGCCGAGGTGGTGGAGAAGCTCGTCGCGGTGTGTGACGAGCTGGGGGTCGTGCAGGGTGCGGGGTCGGTCCTGGTCGAGGCGCGCTTCGTGAACGATCCGACCGCCGTCGAGCACGATGACCCGGTCAGCGATCTGGAGCGCCTCGTCGACGTCATGGGTGACGAGCAGGACGGCGGGACGATGACGGCCCCACACCTTCAGCAACAGGTCATGCATCTCGATACGCGTGAGGGCGTCGAGCGCGCTGAACGGCTCGTCGAGCAGGAGCAGGCCGGGCTCACTCACCAGCGCCCGGGCCAGCGACGCACGCTGTGCCTGACCGCCGGACAGCGTCACGGGCCACACGTCGGCCTTGTCCGTGAGGCCGACTTCGGCGAGCAGCTTGCGGGCGCGGGCGTCTCGCTCGCGTGTGGTGCCGGTATGCAGGCCGAGAGCCACGTTGAAAGCGACGCGACGCCAGGGGAACAGGCGCGGTTCCTGGAAGGCGACCGACGTAACTCCGTCGACGCGGAGCCTGCCTCGCTGGGGTTGGTCGAGCTCGGCCAGCAGGCGCAGGAGCGTCGACTTGCCGGAGCCGCTGCGCCCCAGGAGTGCCACGAGCTCGCCGGCAGCGATGTCGAGGTCGAGGTCGTCGAGCACCACCTCGTCGCCGAAGGAGCGATGGACGCCCTGGATGCGAACGGCGGCTGCGGTGCCGGCCGTGGGTACGGGGGTGGGGATCAGCCGGTTCGCCATGCGAGGGCCTTCCTCTCGATGTAGCGGACGAGGGAGTCGGTGAGTAGACCGAGGGAGCTGTAGATCAACAGGCCGCCGACCATCTCCCCGGTCCGGTTGAAGCTCGCGGCATCCATGACGATGAACCCGATCCCGGACGTAGTGTTGATCTGCTCGGCGACGATGAGCGTCAGCCAAGCGACGCCGAGGCTCAGGCGCAGACCCACGAGCGCGGATGGCAGCGCGGCGGGGAGCACCACCTGGCGCAGCCGCTCCCACTGTGAGAGTCCGAGAACGCGTGCGGCGTCGAGGAACTTCTGGTCGACCCCCCGCACACCGGCATAGGTGTTGACGTAGAGCGGGAACGAGACGCCGAGGGCGATGATCGCGACCTTGGGGGTCTCATCAATCCCGAACCACAGCACCAGCAACGGCAGCAGGCCGAGATGGGGGACCGTGCGCAGCATCTGCATCGGGGGGTCGATCGCGTTCTCGCCGAGCCGCGACAGGCCGGCCAACACGGCGAGGACGACGCCGACCGTCGCGCCGATCGTGAAGCCGAGCAGCACACGCTGCCCCGACACGGCGACGGCGTCCTGCAGCTCCCCCTCCGACCACAGACGGGTGAGGGACTCGAAGATCGCGGCAGGGGAGTCGAGCTTGTCCGGTGGGAGGAGCCCGGTGCTGGAGGCGGTCTGCCAGAGCGCGAGCAGCGTGATGGGGCTGACTGCGCGATGCCACCCGGGGGTGCGGCGTCGTCGGTTGCTCTCGTGAACCGGGGTGGTCGACGTGGTGCTGGACATGCCACCACGGTGAACGTTCAGTGGCGGCTCACGGGGCCTGCTCAAACAACGGGACGGTCCCTGGGGCGGAAGGACGCCGTGCTATTCGCGTGTCGGCCTCACTCGCCGACGGCGCCGTCGATGGCCTCGCGGATCAGGTCGGCGTGGCCGTTGTGCCGGGCGTACTCCTCGATCATGTGCACGAGGATCCACCGCAGCGTGAACAGGTTCCCGGTGCGCGAGCTGGGGCGGGCCGAGACGGTGTCCAGCCCGTCGGGTGCGGCGTCGACGAGCCGGTCCGATCGCGCGACGTACCCTTCCCAGAGGGCGAGCACGTCCTCGGGGGCGTCGTCGACGGCCGAGTGCCAGTCCCAGTCGGGGTCGGCCGACCAGTCGACGTCGGCGAACGGCTCGCCGGCCGGGTTCCCGGTGAGCACGATGTTGAACCACCAGTCCTCGACGAAGGCGAGGTGCTTGAGCATCCCGATGAGCGTCATCGTCGACGGTGGGTGCGTCTGCGCGAGCTGTTCGCGGGTGAGGCCGCTCGTCTTCCAGCGCAGGGTCTCGCGGTGGTAGTCGAGGAACGAGCGCAGCGTGGTGATCTCGTCGGCCGCCACGGGCGGGTCGCTGCGATGCTCTGGGGAGGTCATGTCATCGTCCTAGCACACGGGCGAGGTAGGGGTTGGTGAAGACGCGGCCCGGGTCGGCGGCGTCGCGGACGGCCAGGAAGTCCTCGAAGCGTGGGTAGACGCCGCGGAAGTACTCGGCGTCCAGGGTGTGCAGCTTGCCCCAGTGCGGACGGCCCCCGTGCGCGGTGAAGATGTCCTGCGCTGCCGCGAAGTAGGTCGTCGGGTCGCTGCGGTGGTACTGGTGCACGGCGACGTAGGCGTTGTCGCGCTCGTGGCCGGTGGACAGCCAGATGTCGTCGGCGGCGGTGAAGCGGACCTCGATGGGGAAGGAGATCGTCTCGTGTCGCGCGCCGAACCACTGCGCCAGCTCCGCGATGACGTCGTGCAGCGCTTCGCGCGGCACGGCGAACTCCGACTCACGGAACCGGACGCGGCGCGGTGAGACGAACACGGCGTGGGAGTGGTCGACGTACTCGCGTGCGCCGAGCAGGGAACCGCTCATCTCGTTGAGCCGGGGGACGAGGGACGGCCGCAGTCGCACCGCACGGTTCAGGACCTCGAACCCGACGTTGCTGAGCAGCTCGTCGTCCCACAGGTGGCGCAGGCGGCCCACGGGTCGACGCCGTGTGCCGTCGGGCACGCGGTTGTTGCGCTTGAGCAGGGCCTTCTCGGTGTGGGGGAACCAGTAGAACTCGGCGTGGTCGTTCTCCTCCACGAGCTCGGGCAGGCGTTCCAGCACGTCCGGCAGCGCGATCGGCTCCTCCCGGGCGTGCAGCAGGAACGCCGGGACGCACTGCAGTGTCACCTCGGTGACGATGCCGAGGGCACCGAGTCCCACGGACGCTGCCCGGAACCAGGGATGCTGCTCGTCGACCTCCACCACCTCTCCGGAGCCGGTGACCAGCTGGAGGGCGGCCACGGCCGCGGCGATGCCGTGCAGCCGCCCACCCGTCCCGTGGGTGCCGGTGGAGATGGCGCCGGCGACCGACTGCGGGTCCACGTCGCCCAGGTTGGGCAGGGCCAGGCCCAGGGCGAGCAACCTGGGGTTGAGCTCGTGCAGGGAGATGCCTGCCTGCACGCGCACCCGTCGGGTGCCGGCGTCGTGGTGGAGCACCGCGTTCATCCGGTCCAGGCTCAGCTGCACGCCGTCGGTCGCGGCGATGGAGGTGAAGGAGTGTCCGGCGCCGACGGCCTTGACCGTCAGGCCCTCGGTGGCCGCGGCCTGCACGAGCGTCGCCACGGCCGCTGTCGAGGTGGGGCGTTCGACGCGCATCGGGTGGGAGCGCACGCTGCGGGCCCAGTTCTGCCAGACGGTGCGGGGTGGGGTGCCGGTACTCATCCGAAGTTCTTCTGCTCTCCGCGGTAGGTGGGCAGCAGCTCGACGTCACCGGCCGCGTCGACGAGTGCCACCGAGTCGAACCGTTCGCACATCTCGCCCGCCTTGGCATGGCGCATCAGGACGCGGTCGCCGATCCGCAGCGTGCGGGCTGCCTTGCCCTTGACCGGGGTTTGCACCTCGCCGACGCCCTCGGTGCCGATCAGTGACAAACCCTCCGGCCAGACCGGCGTGGGCATCCGGTTGGCCTGGGCAGCGCCGGAGGCCGTGTACCCGCCGGCGAACAGGGTGGCGACGTCGCGGGCCGGTCGGCGTGAGACGTCGAGGGCGAAGTAGGCCGCGGGGTGCGACTCGAAGGCGTCGTAGGCGTCGAAGAGCGTGGGGGAGAACAGCCCGGAGCCGGCGGTCAGCTCGGTGACGGCGGGGTCGCTCCCGGTGACCTCCAGGCTGCCGGTGCCACCGGCATTGACCAGCTCCAGGTCGGCGTGCTCGCGCACCGCTGCCACCACCCGGGAGCGGCGTCGGTGCAGCTCGGCGTTGGACCGCTTCTTCACCAGGCGGACGGCGGGCGAGGAGTCGGGCAGCCCCGCGATCTGCGCGTCGTAGAACATGACGCCGACGAGGTCGAACCCGGAGCGGACCTCGATGCTGCGGGCGACCTCGCGCGCCTGGCGTGGGCTGCGAACGGGTGAGCGACGCACGCCGAGGTGCGCCACCGTGAGTCCGAGGGCGCCGATGCGCAGCGAGGCGTCGACGTCCAGGCACACCCGCAGCGGCGGGTGCGCCCCACCGACGAGGCGGTCGATGAGGTCGAGGTGCTCGGTGGAGTCGATCATGAGCGTGATGGCGGCGCGTGCGCGGTCGTCGGCCGCGAGGGCGCGCAAGGAGTCGGCGTCGGTGGTGGGGTAGGCGAGCAGGATGTCGCTGACGCCGTGCTCGGCCAGCCACAGGCTCTCGGCCAGGGAGTAGCTCATGACGCCGGCGAACCCGTCACGCGCCAGCGCCTGCTCGATGATGCTGCGCACCCGGACCGACTTGGTGGCGACGCGGACCGGTACCCCGGCGGCGCGCCGCACCAGGTCGTCGGCGTTGGACCACAGGGTCGGCTCGTCGATGATCCCGACCGGGGCGGGCAGCCGCGACGTGGCGGCGAGGAGGTCGGCAGGTGTGGCGGCGGGCATGGGGTCAGTATGCCCACGCCGAGCCCTGCGACGCCGCACGCTGTCCAACATGTGGGTCAAGTGACCAAGACGGTTGACCCGTGATCTCGGGGTGCGTCACCGTCGACCTACGCTGCCGCCGGGCAGGCTGATCGGAGGACATCCATGGACAGACGGTCATCGCGCGGTGCAGGGCCCCGGGCGATCGTCCTGCTCGCGGCACTGCTCGTGGCGCTTCCCGGGGTCGTGACCGGGCCGTCCTCGGCGTCGCCCGACGACGCGTCGGGTGAGTTCTTGGTCGGCAGGGGTGTTGCGGACGTCACCGGCAGGGCAGCCGAGAACCCGATGCTCGGCTACGCCGACCTGGGGCAGGAGACCTCCGGCATCCACATGCGCCAGCGCTCGCGCGCCTTCGTGATCGCCGAACCGGGACCGGGCGAGCGGGTCGTCCACGTGGTCGCCGACGTCGCGATGATCTTCCAGAGCGTGCGTGATGCGGTACTGGCGCGCCTGCAGGAGCGCTTCGGGGACCGCTACGGCGAGCGCAACGTGATGCTCACCGCCACTCACACGCACGCCGGACCCGGCGGTACGTCGCACCACCACCTGTACAACCTGACCACCATGGGCCTGCACCGGGAGACGCTGGAGGCCACCGTCGACGGCATCGTGGAGTCGGTCGTGCGCGCCGACGCCGATCTGGCTCCCGCCGATGTACGGGTGTCCGAGGGGACGCTCGAGGACGCCAACGTCAACCGTTCCCGGGAGGCGTTCGACCGCAACCCGCCGGAGGACCGCAGGCACTTCCCCGACGGCAAGGACACCCGCACCACGACGCTGCAGGTGGTCCGGGACGGCCGGCTCGACGGTGTCATCAACTTCTTCCCCGTGCACGCCACGAGCATGTCGACCGACAACACGCTCATCAGTCCGGACAACAAGGGCTACGCACAGTACGACTGGGAGCACCACGACCACGGGGTGGACCACCTCGCCGATGCTGACCCCGAGTTCGTCGCGTCGTTCGCGCAGACCAACGCCGGCGACATGTCGCCCAACCTGAACCTGCGGCCCACCGACGGGCCGACGACCGATGAGTTCGAGAACACGCGGATCATCGGCGAGCGGCAGAAGCAGGCCGCCCAGCGCTCTCTCGAGGGCGACGTCCGGAGCCTGCAGGGTGGGGTGGACTCGCGGATCACCCACGTCGACATGTCCGACGTCGACGTGCGGCCGGAGTTCACGCCGGACGGTACGCCGCAGCGCACCTGCGAGGCGGCGCTCGGCGCGGCCTTCGCCGGGGGCAGTACCGAGGACGGTGGCGGTGGGCTGCCGGTCTTCAGTGAGAAGGACGGGCTGCTCAATCCGGCGGTGCGTCTGGTGAACAAGGCGCTGTACACCGCGAGCCCGAGTCTGCGTGAGTGTCAGGCGCCCAAGGACATCCTCCTGCCGGTCGGCAGCCTCGACCTGGTGCAGCAACGGCTCCCGCTGCAGCTCGTCCGGGTCGGTGACCTGTACCTGCTGGGGGTGCCGGCCGAGGTCACCGTCGTCTCGGGCCTGCGGCTGCGCCAGACGGTGGCCGAGCGGCTCGACGTCGACCTCGACCAGGTCGTCGTGCAGGGCTACGCCAACGCCTACGCCCACTACCTGACGACACCCGAGGAGTACGACGCTCGCCAGTACGAGGGGGCAAGCACCCTGTTCGGGAGGTACCAGCTGCCCGCCACGATGCAGGTGGCGGCGGACCTTGCCGAGGCCATGGACTCGGGGGCCGAGATGCCACTGGGTACCAAGGAGCGGGACCGCTCGCACGAGCAGGTCCCCAGCCCGCGCGGCGCCGTCGTCACCGATGCGCCGGTGCTGCTCAAGAGCTACGGCGACGTGGTGGAGGACCTGCCGGAGTCCGCCGAGCGCGGCGAGCGTGTGGCGGTGACGTTCGTGGGAGCGCACCCCAACAACAACCTGCGCCAGCGCGGCACGTACCTGAGCGTCGAGCGTAGGTCGGGAGACTCCTGGGAGCGGGTCGCCGACGACGGGGACTGGCAGACGCGCTTTGAGTGGGAGCGCCGTGGCGTGGCGGCCTCGCACGTCCGGGTCACGTGGGACGTCCCCGAGGAGGCGGAGCCCGGCGACTACCGGATCCGCTACCACGGTGACGCGCGCAACCTGCTGGGCCAGGTCAAGCCGATCGGTGGGTCCAGCCGGGTGATGCAGGTGACCCGCTGACCCTGCCGACCGGGGAGCGTGAGGTCAGCGGGTCGCCGAGCCCTGCGCCGCCGGTGCGGTGAGGGTCGCGACGTGGTCGGCAACGTGGTCGAGTACAGCCTCGGCCGTCGCGTCGTCGCCCAGCATGAGCCAGTTCAGGGTGAGACCGTCGACGATCGTGAGCAGGTAGCGCGCGAGCTCGGGAACCGGCACGGTGTACCTCACCCCGAGCTGCTCGGCCGCAGCCTCCAGGAAGTCGGTGTTGGCCTTCAGGTACAGCTCGTACTGGGAGTGGGCGACGCTCGCCAGCTCGGGGTCCCGCACGGCGTACTGGGTCAGCTCGTAGGTGAGCCGGTGTTCCTGGGGGTGGGCGAGGACGTGCTGCCAGTAGGCCCCCAGGCTCTGGCGGACGGCGTCGCGGACCGGCGCCGCGGGGTCGGTCACCGCCAGGACGCGCTCGACCGTCTGCTCCTTGAGAGTGGCGATCACCATCTCCAGGAGCTCGCGCTTGGAGCGGAAGCAGTAGTGGAAGACCCCGAGCGGCATGCCGGCCTCGCCGACGATGGCACGGGTGGTCGCCTTGGCGACGCCGTCGCGTGCCATGACCCTGATCGCCGCCTCGACGAGCTGCTGCCGTCGTTCGTCCGCCGGGATGCGGGCCACGCGCTCACCTCCGTCGTCGGCGCCGTCCCAGACTATCCCCGGAACCTGCGGGAAGCGGCACCGATACGATGGCCCGGCGGCCCTGCCGCACGCCTCCGTAGCTCAGTTGGTAGAGCGCCTCACTTGTAATGAGGATGTCGCGGGTTCGACTCCTGTCGGAGGCTCCACCTTCTGGCCCTGACGTGCGAAGACATCGATTCTGGTCCCGGTGAGATGCGGGGATCAGTTGTGGCTTGTGCCCCGCCCCGCGACGACCGTGACGCCACCGCCGGGGACCGCCGAGGGCCGCGCACGTGCGAGCCGGGGGCCACCTGGAGCTCGGCGAGGAGGGTTGGCTAGTTGCCGAGCAGGCGGTCCAGCAGGTCGCGCACGGGACGGGGGCGCGGTTCTGGCGACGGCGACGCGCTGGGCGACGGGCTGGGTGCCGCCGACCGGTGCGGGGTCGGAGAGGGCGAGGTCGAGCGTGGTGGCGTGGAGGGCGACGCGCCGACCGTGGCACTGCCGGATGGCGATGCGGAGTCACTCGATGGTGGGTCCGAGACGGGGGCGCTGGCGGATGCTGCGTCTGCCGAGGAGTCGTCGGAGTCCTCGTCGTCGTCCTTCTCCGGCCTGGGAGAGGCGCTGGCCGATGGCTCGGCCTCAGGTCCGTGAGGGAGCATCGCCGGTGCCTCGGCGGCACGAGGCTCCTGCTCGCCGCGATCGGCCACAGCCAGTCCGACGGTGCCTCCGGCCAGCATCAGCATCACGACGCACGCGATCACGCGGCGGGTGAGAATGGCATGCATGGGGCTCCTGGGGTGCCGGCCAGCGCTGGGGCGGGCGGCTGTCGGGATGGGTCGGCTTTGCGCCGAACCGAGAGGATACCGGGCTCGGGCGCTGTTGCACAGGTCGTGGGTCACACGGCGGATGGTCCTGGCGGGGGTGCCGGGCCGGGGGCGGCAGAAGGCGCAGCCGGGGGTGCCGGGCCGGGGGCGGCAGAAGGCGCAGCCGGGGGTGCTGGGCCGGGGGCGGCGGAGAGCACAGGAGCCGGCAGGCGTCTGGTTGCGACATTCTCCCCGTGCAGTGACACCGTCCCGCTCGCATCCCGGCGCACGGTCGTGCGCTCGTGCTCGACGACGTCCGTGCCGTCGAGCACGATGTCGAACGCGGCCGAGACCTGCAGTGCCATCCTGCCCAGGGCGTCGAGGTCCTGGTGTCGGTGCAGGCGTCGGCCCAGGTCGGCCTGGGCGACGGCCGCCAGCCCGTGGGTGCGCACGGTCTGCAGGAGCAGTGCGATGTCGACGCCGTACCCGGAGACGAACGACTGGTCGCTCAGCGACTCACGCACGAGGGCGCACTCACCGGACAGGGGTTGCACGAAGCCGGCCAGCTCGGGTGTGCGCTGCGCGATGATGGGTCGGGCCACGAGCTCGGTCACGCGCCCTCCGCCGGAGGCATCGCGTGCCGCAGCGTCCCGGCTCTCGCCACCGGTGTCCCAGGGGCGGTCGTAGAACGCCTTGACGAGCACGAGCTGCTCGTCGTGCAGCAGCGGGGCGAGCAGTCCCCGCACGAAGTCCGTGCCGAACTCCCGGACGTCGGCGTCGAGCAGGACCGCGACGTCGCCGCTCATCTGCTCGATGCCGGTCCGCAGCGCTCCCCCCTTGCCGTCGTCGACCCCTTCGGTCGCGTCGTGCGTCGGCACGACCGTGGCACCGTGGTCCCGCGCGATGCGTGCGGTGTCGTCGCTGGAGTGGGAGTCCACCACCAGGATCTCGTCGACGAGTCCGGTGGTCGACAGCTCGGACCGGACCGATCCGACGATCGCTCCGATTGTCGCCGCCTCGTTGCGGGCCGGCATGACGACGCTGACTCGGCGCCGCCCCTTCAGGGCAACCAGCTCGGCCAGCGACGTCGCGGGGCCGTGGTAGGTGTGGGTGCCGAACCACTCACGGACCGTCGTGCCGATGTCAGGCAAGACCGCGCACCGCCCGGGTGGGGGGCCGCTCGCCGCTGATCGAGGCGGTCATCTGCAGGACCCGCACGGTGGCCGTGACGTCGTGGGTGCGGAACATCGCACATCCGGCGAGTGCGGCCACGGTGGTGGCGGCGAGGGTGCCCTCGAGGCGTTGGTCCGGCGGGAGGTCGAGCGTCTCCCCGACGAAGTCCTTGCGTGAGAGGGCCATGAGCACGGGCCGGGCGGTGGTCACCAGCTCGTCGACGCGACGTAGCAGGGCGAGTCCGTGATGCGTGTTCTTGCCGAAGTCGTGGGTGGGGTCGATCAGGAGACCTTCTGCCGGGACTCCGGCCCGTTCTGCGGCGTCTGCCGCCGTCGTGGTGGCGTGCACGACGTCGTCCACCACGTCGGCGTAGGCGACGCGGTGAGGCCGGGTGCGCGGTGCCGCGCCACCGGTGTGCGAGCACACGAACCCGGTTCGGTGTGCGGCGGCGACCTCCACCACCCCTGGGTCGTGCCCCGCCCAGGTGTCGTTGACGATGTCGGCGCCGGCGCGAACCGCCGCCTCGGCGACCTCGGCCCGCCAGGTGTCGATGCTGAGGACGGCCTCCGGGAAGGTCTCGCGGACGATCTCGATGAAGGGGACGGTCCGTTCGGTCTCGGTGCCCACGTCGACGGCCGAGCCGGGCCCGGCCTTGACGCCGCCGACGTCGACGACGTCAGCGCCTTCGCCGATCGCACGACGGACCGCCTCGAGGGCGTCCGCCGGGTCAAAGGTGGCGCCCCGGTCGTAGAAGGAGTCCGGCGTCCGGTTGATGATCGCCATGACGAGAGCGCGGTCGCGGTGCAGTCGTCGTCCGCGGAACGTCAGGTCGGGCACTCCGACAGGGTCTCAGGGTGCCCTCGACCGCGTGCGCACGGCCTCGTGGAGAGCCCGCGCGTGGGCGGCCTCGGCGGCGGGGGAACGGACGCCGGGCAGGGCGCCTCGCCCATGGGAACGAATGCTGAAGGTTTGTGCCTCACCCTTGTGTGGGCGGGGAGTGCGGCGTACGTTCGGGAATCAGTACCTCTCCAAAAGTTGCACACCGCTTAGACGGAATCAGGTGATCGCCATGGCGAACCTTGCACACCTACCGATGCCGTTGCAGGAGGTCTACGAGTGGCAGTACGAGTCGGCCTGCCAGGGCCTGGAGTCTGCTCGGTTCTTCTCGCCCGACGCCGAACGGGGCGCCCGGCGGCGTGAGCGCGAGGAGCAGGCCAAGAAGATCTGTGGCACCTGCCCGGTGCTGCGCCAGTGCCGCGAGCACGCGCTGAGCGCCAGGGAGCCCTATGGCGTGTGGGGCGGTCTCACCGAGCATGAGCGCGCGGACATCATCGCCGCGCGTGACACGCCCATGGCCAGCTGAGTCAAGGCGACAGGCACCCGGCCTCAGCCGTTCTCGGCCTGCTGCTCCAGCAGCTCCGCTGCGTGGGAGTCCTCCGGCGGGGCCTCGGGGTCGACCTGGTGGTCGATCTGTTCGTTGAAGTAGCGCAAGATCTCAGCCACGACGGCGGCCACCGGCACGGCCAGGAAGGCGCCGGTGATGCCGAACAGGGTGCCGCCCGCCGTCACCGACATCAGCACGACCCCCGCGTGCAGGTTCATCGACTTGCCCTGCAGCCACGGCGAGAGCACGTTGCCCTCCAGCTGCTGCACCAGCAGGACGATGATGAGGGCGATGACCGCCGCCTTGAAGTCCACCGTCACCAGCGTCACGAGGACGGCGAGGAAGCCGCTCACCAGGGCGCCGAGGATCGGGATGTAGCCGCCGAAGAACGTGATGACGGCCAGCGGGACCCACAGCGGGACGCCGAGGATGGCCAGCCCGATGCCGATGAGGACGGCGTCGATGAAGGACACCAGCGTCTGGGTCCGGATGAACCCGCCGAGCGTGTTCCAGGTGCGGCTCAGCAGCTCCACCAGGTGGTCACCGGCACGTCGGCCGCCGAGTGTGTGCACCCAGGGCAGGAAACGGTGGCCGTCCTTGACCATGAAGAACGTCAGCATGAGCGTGAGGACGAGGTTGATGATCGCGTTGGTCGCGGCCGACAGGGTGGAGAAGACACCGGCGCTGATGGCGCTCGCACTTTCCTGGAGCCGGTCCTCCACGGCACTGATGGCCGCGGTGATCTGTCCGTCGGTGACCTCGAACGGTCCCTCGACGAGCCATTCGCGGATGCGCTGCAGACCGTCGGATGCCTGTTGCGCGATCTGCGGGACCTGTCCGGCCACCTGCGGGGCGATGATGGCGATGATCGCCGAGATGAGGCCCAGGAAGCCCAGCATCACCAGGACGGCGGACAGGCTGGCAGGTACTCGTCGTCGGCGCAGCCAGCCTGCGGCGGGCTGCAGGACGGTGGAGACGACCAGGGCGAGGGAGACGGGGAACAGCACCATCCAGAAGGAGCCGGCCACCCAGCCGAGGACGTAGAGCGCCGCGGCGACCACCACGAGGCGCAGTCCCCACGTCTGGGCGGCTGCCGCCCAGTCGCTGATCACGTCGCCACGGTCCCGGTAGGGACGAGGGCCCCTGGTGGACCCCGTGGAGCTCGGTGACTCCGGGGGCGTGCCGTCCTGCGTCGCCGCTTCCTGGTCAGTGCTCGCCGGCTCGCTCGTCTCGCTCACGGGACAAGACTAGGTGCTGATGCGCCAGTCCACCTCGCCGCCGCCGTGGGCGCGCAGCAGCTCGTTGGTCCGGCTGAACGGACGCGAGCCGAAGAAGCCCTTCGAAGCCGACAGCGGGCTGGGGTGCGCGGTGGCGATCACGGGGGTCCGGCCGAGGCGCGGAGCGAGCTCCTGGGCGTGCCGCCCCCACAGGATGGCCACGAGCGGCGCGTCACGAGCCACCAGGCTCATGATCGCCTGCTCGGTGACTCGCTCCCAGCCCTGACCGCGGTGGCTGCCGGGTGCGCCGGCGCGCACCGTCAGCGAGCGGTTGAGCAGCAGGACTCCCTGGCGTGCCCAGGCACTGAGGTCACCGTGCGGCGCCGGCTCGATGCCGAGGTCGTCGTGCAGCTCGCGGTAGATGTTGGCCAGGCTGCGTGGGAGCGGGCGGACGTCGGGCTGGACGGAGAAGGACAGGCCCATCGGATGGCCGGGAGTCGGGTACGGGTCCTGGCCGACGATGAGGACCCGGACGTTCGCCATCGGCTCGGCGAAGGCCCGCAGCACGGCGTCGCCCGTCGGGAGGTAGCCGTGGCCGGCCTTGATCTCGGCGCGCAGGAAGTCGCCCATCCGTGCGATGTCGTCGGCGACCGGTTCGAGTGCCTGCGCCCAGTCCTCGGCCATGAGCTCGCGCAAGGGACGTGGTGACACGGCTCTACTCTAGGGTCCCTCGGCGGCAGTGCTGCGGTGCCGTGGGGTGTCTTCCCATGACCTAGACTTCCCGGCGCAGTGTCAGCCATCACCGCGTACCGCACGCTGCTGCGGACCGTCGGGCCCGCCTACGTCCTCGTAGCCTTCCTCGGGCGGGTTCCGCTCGCCATGAGCCAGATGGGCACGCTGCTGCTGGTCAGCCAGGCGACGGGCCGCTACGCCCTCGGCGGCGCGGCGGCCGGGGCGCTCGCCGTGGCCAACGCCGTCGGCGCCCCGTTCTTCGGCTCGCTGGCCGACCGGGTCGGGCAACGCTCGGTCGTGCTCGTGCAGTCCGTGGCCGGGGCGGCCGGTCTGGTGGCAGTCGTCCTGGTCACCGAGGGCGAGGCGCCGGCTTCGGTGATCATCGCCACCGCCGCGTTGGCCGGGCTGGCGACGCCTCAGATCGGGCCGCTGGCCCGTGTTCGTTGGGCTCCTGTGCTGCGCGCGGCGGCCGGAGGCGGCGAAGAACCCCGGCGGGGGTGCCGGGCCGGGGGCGGCGAAGAACCCCGGCGGGGGTGCCGGGCCGGGGGCGGCGATGAGTCCCGTCTCGTTGATGCTGCCTTCTCCTACGAGGGTGCGGCCGACGAGGTCTCGTTCGTGCTGGGCCCGGCCACGGTCGGCGCCGTCGCCGTCATCATCGATCCGGGCGGGGCGATCATGGTGGCGGCAGTGGTGCTCGGGGCCTTCGGCTCCTGGTTCGCGCTGCATCCCACGGCTGCCCTGACCGTCCCGGACGGTTCGGAGCCGCGCTCGACCACCCGGGTCATCAGTGCCCTGCTCGTCGCCCTGGCGGTGGCGCAGCTGCTGATCGGTGTGTTGTTCGGGGCGACGCAGACCGGGTCGGCCGTGCTCGCCACCGAGGAGGGTCAGCCGGGCATGGCCGGTCTGATCCATGCGACGCTCGGCATCGGCAGCGCCATCGCGGGTCTCGCGGTGGCGGCGCTTCCTGAGCGGATCGGCTACCCGTCGCGCATGGTCGTGGCCGCAGCCGGTCTGCTCGTGCTCTCCACCCCCTTGCTGCTGGTGCAGTCGGTGGCGCAGCTCGTCGTGGTGATCGCCCTGCTGGGCTTCGCCGTGGCGCCCTACATGATCAGCAACTTCGCGATGGCGGGGCAGGTGGTCGCCCCTGATCGGGTCGGGTTGGCCATGACGCTGCTCGCCGGCGCCACGGGTATCGGCTACGCCCTGGGTTCGTCGATCGCCGGTCGGCTGGCCGACCTCGGCGGCCACACCCCGGCTTTTGCGGTCACCGTCACGGCCACCGCCTGTGCGGTGCTCCTTTCCGTGGGTGTCGCGGTGCGAGCACGCACCCACTGACTCATTCCGGGCGACCAGGGACGCTCCGCACTGCGTCTGCCGATGTGTCCTGGTCCGAGCGTCGGCTCAGCGGGTGAGGGCGGCGCGCAGTGTCTTGCGGACGGCCGGCCACTCGTCGTCGAGCATCGAGAACTGGGCCGTGTCGCGCCAGGTGCCGTCACGACGGATCTTGTGCTTGCGCAGGACGCCCTCGCGCCGGGCGCCGAGGCGGGCGATGGCGGCCTGGGAACGTTCGTTGCGGATGTCGGTGTGCCACACGACGCGCACGCACCCGAGGGTCTCGAAGGCATGGGTGAGCAGGAGCAGCTTGGCCTCGGTGTTGATGCCGGAGCGCCAGAACCGCCGGCCGAGCCAGGTGTAGCCGATCGCGAGCGTGCGCAGTGACTCATCGATGTCGTAGTACGTGGTCATGCCGGCCACCTCGCCGGACGCGACGTCCACCTGCGCCCACGGCGAGGCCGGGAGCCGCAGGTAGTGCTCGACCAGGCTGTCCGCGTCTGAGCGAGTCGTCGGCCGGGCCGTGGACAGGTGCTCGAAGATTGCGTCGTCGTCTGCTGCGGCGAGGACGCCCTCGGCGTGCTCGGCGCGGAGCGGCTCCAGCCTCACGTGCCGTCCATGCAGCTCCACGGCCTCCGCCCACGTCATGGAGACATCATCCCCTTCCCGGCGTGATGGCTCAGCCGCGGGTCAGCCGGTCCAGGAAGGCGATCAGCAGTGCCTCGCGCAGCGCGGGAGGCGCGACGTCCAGGAGTGCGTTGACCGGCGCCATCCGCGCAGGCGCTGTGACCTCACCTCCCTCACCGGCCAGGCCGGCGAGCTGCAGGAGACCGTCGAACGTCGTGTCGTCCAGCGTGGCCGGGTCGATCGACTCGGCCACGGCTCGCAGGCTGGCATCGACGACGATCGGGCCGGCGGCGACCGCATCGCTCACGCAACCGCGCAGCACCCTCAGGAACTCCGGAACCGAGGCGGCGGTGGCGGCCGAGACCGAGACGTGCATCGTCGCCGGTCCGCCCCGGAACCCCATCTGCGGCTGCACGAGCCATCCGTGCTCGAGCATGAGGTCGCTCAAGGTGAACACGTCGCACGCGTCGTCGGCGCCGATCGCCACGAGGGTGGAGTCCGGTGGCGCCACGACGTGCAGGTGCTCGATGTCGTCGACGCCTGCGGCGAGCGCACGCGTGCCCTCGATGGCGGTGGCCACGAGTCGGGAGTAGCCGTCGGTGCCGAGGTACTGCACCACCGCCCATGCCGCCGCGAGGGGACCGCCGGACTTGGTGCTCTGCACCGTGGAGTTGAGCATCGTGTACCCGGGCCAGTCGGCACTGGCGAAGAACTGGGTCCGGCGACCGGACGGATGTGCGTGCAGCAGGAGCGAGACCCCCTTGGGCGAGTAGGCGTACTTGTGCAGGTCGGCCGAGATGCTCGTGACACCCGGGACGGTGAAGTCCCACGGCGCAGCATCCTCGACCCACGGCAGTACCCAGCCCCCGATGCAGGCATCGACGTGGAAACGGGTGTCGCGAGCCGAGGACAGCGCGGCGATGTCCCCGATCGGGTCGACGACACCGTGTGCGTACGAGGGTGCGGACGCCGCAACCAGCACGACCCGGTCGCCGTGCACGTCCAGGGCCGCCTCCGTCGCCGCGGGGTCGGCCCGGTACGTGTGCGGATCCACGTCCACCTTGACGATGTGAACCCCCAGGTAGTGCGCGGCCTTGTCGAAGGCCGGGTGGATGGTCGTGGGTGCGACCAGGACGGGGTCGGTGACGTGCGGGTGAGCGTCACGCGCCGCCTTGACGGCGAGCAGGATCGACTCCGTGCCGCCTGAGGTCACCGTGCCCACCGCCTCGGGCGCACCGTGGAACAGGTCGCGGGCCAGGGCGACGAGGTCGTTCTCCATCGTCAGCAGGCTGGGGAACGCGGTGGGGTCCAGGCCGTTCGTGGCGCCGAACATCGCAAGGGCCCGTCGGCCCAGCTCGTCGGCCTCGGCGATCCCGGAGTCGTAGACGTAGGCGAGCGTCCGGCCGCCGTGGGTCGGTAGGTCCCGGGCGCGCAGCTGCTCGAGCCGGGCGATCACGTCGTCGGGAGTCATCGGGTCACCCTCTCGTCCAGCCGGTAGCCGCGCAGGAACACCAGGCTGACGGCGATCAGCACGGCGGGCACCAGCGAGAACCCGACACCGATCGCCGTGAGCGCGGAGCCTGGCTGCGCGACGGTGGTCTCCGCCGAGGAGGACACGTAGCCGCCGATCGCCAGGATGAGGGCGAACAGGCCCGGGCCGAGTGCCAGCCCCAGTGTCTCGCCCGCGGTCCAGACGCCCGTGTAGACGCCGATGCGGTTTTCCCCGGTGACCTCGGCGTCGTGGGCGGCGGCGTCGGGCAGCATCGCGAGCGGGAACACCTGGGCTCCGGCGTACCCGATGCCGACGAGCGCGGCCGCTGGGTACACGACGGCCGTGACGGCGCCGAGCGAGGCGAGCAGCCCCAGTGCACCCGCCACCAGGAACAGCGAGGACGCGACGTACCCGGCCCGTTTGCCGCGCTGACCGAACGCCCTCTCCCACAGTGGGGTCACCAGCAGCGCAGGGCCGACGAACGCGGCGAACAGGAACGTGGCGGCGCCGGGGGAGTCCAGCAGCTGGTTGGCCACGTAGGCGACGGCAGCGAGCATCACCCCGATGCCGAGGGCCTGCACCACGAAGGTCGCGAGCAGGGCCCGGAAGTCGGGGGCAGCGGCGACCAGGCGCAGCTGATCGACGATGGTGCCGGTGGCCGCGCGGACGTGGTGCCGCGGCGCGTGTCGCGTCCCCCACCACGCGCCGACCGTGCCGAGCGCGATGACCACGGCGACGTAGCCGCCCATGACGGTGTATCCGCGCGACGTCGGCTCACCACCGAACGCGTTGACCACGACCGGGGCCGTGGCGCCGGAGAGCAGGATGGCCAGTGCCAGCACCACGACGCGCCAGGTCATGATCCGCGTGCGCTCGGCGTAGTCGGGCGTCATCTCCGCCGGCATCGCCACGAACGGCACCTGGAAGAACGAGTAGGCCGTGGCGCACAGCAGGAAGGTCACGACGACCCAGGCCGCCCCCAGGGTCGTCGGCGACGTCGGCCCCGCGAACATGAGCGCGAAGCACACCGCCAGCGCGAGTCCGGCGCGGATCAGGAACGGCCGGCGGGGCCCGTCCCTGTGGGTGGAGCGGTCCGAGATCCGGCCTGCCACGGGATCGAGCAGGACGTCCCACAGCTTGGGGACGACGACGATGAGTCCGGCGAGTGCGGCCGCGACCCCGATGGTGTCGGTCAGGTAGGGGAGCAGCAGCAGCCCGGGTACCGTGCCGAAGGTCCCCGTGGCGACGCTGCCGAGCGCATAGCCGCGCCGGGTCGACGGCTGCAGCGCGACGCTCATGGGCAGAGACTAGGCGAAGGCGGCGTCGGTGGGGGTCAGGTCTGGCGAGGCAGTGTCTGGGAGAGCTCGGCGCGCACCTGTGCCGACAACGACGCCGCCGTGACGACGTCCGGATAGCTGATTCCCTGCACCGCCCAGCCGTCGATGAGCACGTGCAGTCGCCCGGCCCGCTCCTCGGCGTCGCGGTCGGCGAGCTCGGCGCGCAGCCCGGCGGGACGGTCGGTGCCGGTCAGGTCGGCCGTCACGATGCGCGCCACGTATCGCGTGCCGTGCCAGCCGCTCTCACGGACGTCGGAGAGGACGGCGTCGAGGCGGGCGCGGTCGGCGAAGGCGTACCACACCAGGCACTCGCCGCGTCGTGTCTCATCGAGCGGGAGGAACTGCTCCACGAGTTGTGCTCCGCGCTCGAGGGCGTCCCCCTGCTCGTGCTCGAGCAGCCCTCGGACCCGGGCACCGGTCTGCTCGGTCATGAGCTGCAGGGCGAAGGCGAACAGCGCCTCCTGGGTCGGGAAGTAGTGGCGCAGCGCGCCGGCGGACCAGCCGGCCTCGGCAGCCACGGTGCGCACCGAGGTGTCGTGGACGCCAGCGGTGCGCACGACGCGCCACAGCGCCGCCGCGATCTCGCGGCGGCGGGCGTCGTGGTCCACGATCCGGGGCACGTGGACATTTCAACACAGGTGTGCTGAAATCTCCACGACACGACTGTATGAAAAACGGAGACGGTCCATGGACATCACGAGTCTCGGCGCTCTCGCCGTGCTCGCACTCATCGACAGCACGAGCTTCGGGACGTTGCTCATCCCGCTGTGGATGATGCTGGCGCCACGCCTGCGACCCAGCCGTCTGCTGCTCTACCTCGGGGTCGTGTGCGGCTTCTACTTCCTGGTCGGGCTGGCCCTGCTGGCCGGTGTCGACGTGCTCACCTCGCTCTCGGCCGGGATGGGCGACAGCCAGGTGATCCGTGCCCTGCAGCTGGCCGCGGGTGTCGCGCTGGTGGTCCTCAGCTACAGCCTCGACCCCGCGTACCACTCCATCGGCCGCAAGAAGTCCGAGGAGCAGCGCGGACCCAGCCCACGTGCGCTGCGCTGGCAAGCGCGACTGACCGCTGCCGACGTCTCTGTGCGCGCCGTCGTCGTCATCGCGCTCACGGCTACGGTCCTCGAGGTCGCCACGATGCTGCCCTATCTCGCGGCGATCGGGATCATCAACCTGTCGGGGCAGGTCGCGGCCGTGCAGGTGTGCCTGCTCGCCGGCTACGTCGTGGTCATGGTGCTGCCCGCGCTCGTGGCCCTTGCGTTGCGGCTGGCGTTGCGACGTCAGGTTGAGCCGCTGCTGGAGCGGGTCAGTGCCTGGATGACGAAGAAGGCAGGCAGCACTGTCGCCTGGATCGTGGGGATCGTGGGTGTCCTCGTCGCTCTCGATGCCGTGGGGGCGCTCCTGCGGTGAGGCTCGCCGGCCTATGCGCACGGATGGGCTCGCCCGACGGGCAACGGCGCCCCTGTCCGCGCCGGTCTCAGCGCGAGCGCGAGGGCCGCATCTTCTTGTCGTGGGTGCCGCTGACCGAGTCCAGCTCGTCGAGGAAGCGGGTGGCCCACGCCTCGATGTCGTGGTCGACGACCTGCTTGCGCATGGCCTTCATGCGCCGCGAGCTCTCCCGAGGAGTCGCTCTCATGGCGGCGAGCAGGGCGGACTTCATCCCGTTGATGTCGTAGGGATTGACGCGGTAGGCCTGTCGGAGCTCGGCCGCGGCGCCGGCGAACTCACTGAGCACGAGGGCTCCGTCGTCGTCGTAGCGGCACGCGACGTACTCCTTGGCCACCAGGTTCATGCCGTCGCGCAACGGGGTGACCACCATGACGTCGGCGGCGCGGTAGAGCGCGGCCATCTCCTCGCGTGGGTAGGAGGTGTGCAGGTAGGTGATGGGTTGCTGGCCGATGCGCCCGACGTCGCCGTTGATGCGGCCGACCAGACGGTCGATGTCGTCTCGCAGGATGCGGTACTGGTTCACACGCTCGCGCGAGGGCGTGGCCACCTGCACGAACACCGCGTCGTCGACGTGCAGGGCTCCCTCGGTGATGAGCTCGCCGAAGGCGCGCAGTCGCTGGCGCAGTCCCTTGGTGTAGTCGAGCCGGTCGATGCCCAGCAGGACGTGGCGGGGGTTGCCCAGGCTCTCGCGGATCTCGTCGGCGCGTTGTCGGACCTCGGGGGAGCGAGCCAGCTCCTCAAAGCCCCTGGTGTCGATGGAGATCGGGTAGGCGCGGGCCGTGACCGTGCGGTTGTCCGGGAGGTAGACGCTGTCGCGGTGCGTCTTGTGACCCACGCGCTGGCGGACCAGTCGCACGAAGTTCTGCGCGGCGCCGGGGAGCTGGAACCCGACCAGGTCGGCCCCCAGCAGGCCCTCGAGGATCGCGACGCGCCACGGCAGCTGCTGGAACAGCTCGGTGGGTGGGAACGGGATGTGCAGGAAGAAGCCGATCCGCAGGTCGGGGCGCAGCTCACGCAGCATCTGTGGCACGAGCTGCAGCTGGTAGTCCTGCACCCAGACGACGGCTCCGCGGCGCGCGACCTTGGCGGCGCGCTCGGCGAAGCGTCGGTTGACCTCGACGTAGGCGTCCCACCACTCGCGATGGAACTCCGGAGGGGCGACGACGTCGTGGTACAGCGGCCACAGCGTCGCGTTGGAGAAGCCCTCGTAGTACTCGGCGACCTCCTGCGACGTCAGATGGATGGGGACCAGCTTCAGCCCGTTGTGCTCAAAGGGCCGCAGGCGCTCGTCCGGGGCGCCGTGCCAGCCGATCCAGGCGCCGCCCTTGCGCCGCATGACGGGCTCGAGGGCAGTGACGAGGCCGCCGGGGGAGGTACGCCACGTGGTGCCGCCGTCGGGGGTGACCACCCTGTCGACGGGCAGCCGGTTGGCGATCACGACGAACTCCGCTGTGCCTGACGCCATGGGCTCACCCTATCGTCGTGTCCGAGGGGTGCCCTTCCACGAGCCCGGCGCAGCGCCTGGACCACTTGTGGCCCGACCCCGCCGGGGATACGAATGACAGGCGTGTCATTCGTGCCGTAGGATTCAGCACATGAGCGCAGTCGAGGAGTCGAGCCAGGACGTGTCGGCCGATGCCAGCTCCCTCAGTGACCGGGACCGTGAGATCCTCGCCCTCGAGCGGCTGTGGTGGAAGTATGCCGGCGCCAAGGAGCAGGCGATCCGCGAGAAGTTCGACATGTCGGCCACGCGTTACTACCAGGTCCTGAACGCACTGATCGACCGTGACGACGCGCTCGCCTTTGATCCCCTGCTGGTCAAGCGCCTGCGTCGCATGCGCGCCCAGCGCCAGCGCAGTCGCTCTGCGCGGCGGCTGGGATTCGACGTCTGACGGAGGGCACCACGGGTGGTCGAGCACCGCAGGACGGTCAGCCGGCGAGGCTCGGTGCTGCCCGGCTGGTTCTTCATCGTCGTGGCCGTGTTCTGTCTCGGTGGCGGCGGTGTGCTCGCATGGGTGGCGTGGGACGGCATCGTCTCGGACGGCGACAGTGCGGTCGCGGCGCCCACCCCGACGCCCACCCCCAGCCCCACGCCGACGCCGAGCCCCACACCGAGCCCCTCCCCGTCGCCGAGCAAGTCACCCACCCCCTCTCCCACTCCGTCGCCGACGCCCGAGGTCAGCCGCACGGACATCGGTGTCTCGGTCCTCAACGCCACCCGGGTCACGGGGCTGGCCGCGCAGGTCGGCGGCTCGGTCACGAACGCCGGCTGGACGTTGCTGGGTGTCGGAAACTGGCGCGCAGGTGCGGCACAGAGCGCCGTGCACTATCCTCCGGGCCGCGAGGCCGAGGCCCAGCTCCTGGCTGAGGACCTCGGAATCGGCGCGACGGCTCCGGCCGTGCAAGGCATGTCCACCGACCGCCTCACGGTGCTGGTGCTCTCGGTGCCATGATGGCGCGCATGCCTGCGCGCACTCCCGGCGGCGACTCCTCGGCTCGCGACGAACACGCGCTCGATGAGCACCTGCTCGAGCCCCGCAGTCTCCGGGACCCGGCAGCCACCCTGCTCGGTCTGGACTTCGACGGCACGCTCTCGCACGTCGTCGCCGACCCCGCGCACGCCTTCGCCCATCCGGACTCGGTGCACGCCATGGCCGACCTGGGACGGCACCTGGGCGGGGTCGCGATCATCACCGGCCGGCCCGTTCGCCAGGCGCTGGAGCTCGGCGGGTTCGAGGGCCTGCCCGGGCTGGAGCGGCTGGTCATCTGTGGTCAGTACGGCGCAGAGCGATGGGACGCCACGACGGGTCAGGTCCGCGAGCCGGCTCGACCCGCGGCCATCGAGTCCCTGGCGGCCGAGCTGCCGGCCTGGCTGCAGGAGCGTGGTGCCGGCTCGGCGCGCATCGAGGACAAGGGCGTGGCTCTGGCGGTCCACACCCGGGGGCTCGGGCCGGCGCTGCTTCATGCGCTCGAGGCGCCTCTGCGTCGGCTCGCCGAGGAGCACGGGCTGGAGGTGGAGCCCGGCCGACAGGTGATGGAGCTGCGTGGCCACGGGGCTGACAAGGGATCGGCCCTGCTGGAGCTGGTGGCCGAGCTCGGGCCGCGGCACGTCGTCTATGCCGGGGACGACCTGGGCGACCTGCCGGCCTTCAATGCCGTCGAGCAGCTGCGGTCGCGCGGGATCTCCGGACAGCTGGTGTGCTCGGCCTCGGAGGAGCAGGACGCACTGGTGGCGCGATCCGACCTCGTGCTCGACGGCCCGGACGCCGTGGCGGCATGGCTCACCGCCTGGGCAGCGGCCCTCGACGCGCAGGCCCGCTGACCCACGTCCGGTACGTGCCCGGGCGCCAGAGCGCGGTCTCATCTCTCGGACCGATTGGACGCATGATGAGACGCATGCGTAGGCTGGCACCACTCATCACGAGGGGTAGAGGGACACGGCCCGACGACACCCCAGCAACCAGCTCATCGGGAGCCAGGTGCTAATTCCGTCCCGGCGCAAGGGTGATCGGGAGAGATGACCAGGAGGCCTTCAGTGAGTACCACCACCGCCCCCCACGCGACGAAGCAGTCCGCCGGCCTGCGTGAGGGCGCTTTCGGTCCGGCCCGCGAGCTGGTGTGTCGCGAGTGCGGCACCACCCGTGACCTCGGCCCGTTCTACGCTTGCCACGAGTGTTTTGGCCCGCTGGAGATCGGCTACGACTTCGGCACCGTCACCCGGGAGCAGATCGAGAGCGGGCCGCGCAACATCTGGCGCTACAAGGCGCTCCTGCCGGTGCCCGACGACATCGAGACCAGTCCCAACACCGAGCCCGGCTTCACCCGACTGCTCAAGGCTGACAATCTCGCGGCCGAGGTCGGCTTGCGCCACCTGTGGGTCAAGGACGACAGCACCAACCCCACCAACTCCTTCAAGGACCGGGTCGTCGCCTGTGCCCTGAGCGCTGCTCGGGAGCTCGGCAGCCGGGTCTTCGCCTGTCCGTCGACGGGCAACCTCGCCAACGCGGTGGCGGCGGCGGGCGCTCGCGCCGGCATCGAGACGGTCGTGTT
Organism: Aeromicrobium sp. CTD01-1L150; assembly: GCF_041951745.1. Classification (GTDB taxonomy): domain Bacteria; phylum Actinomycetota; class Actinomycetes; order Propionibacteriales; family Nocardioidaceae; genus Aeromicrobium. The sequence continues at coordinate 3,323,670 of NZ_CP169555.1, read as the reverse complement.
CATCCCGAGCAACCTGGAGACACCGAAGCAGGTCAACTCCGCGGTCTTCACCGAGAAGCTCGTCGCGGTGGACGGCAACTACGACGACGTCAACAAGCTCGCCAGCGAGATCGCCGGTGAGGAGGAGGGCTGGGCCTTCGTCAACGTCAACGTGCGGCCGTACTACGCCGAGGGTTCCAAGACGCTGGGCTATGAGATCGCCGAGCAGCTGGGCTGGCGGCTCCCTGACCAGATCGTCATCCCGGTGGCCTCCGGATCGCAGCTCACCAAGGTGCACAAGGCGTTCCAGGAGCTCATCGCCCTCGGGCTCGTGCAGGACAAGCCGTACAGGGTCTTCGGCGCCCAGGCCGAGGGCTGCAACCCGGTGGCCACGGCCCACAAGGCCGGGGTCGACGCGATCCGGCCCGTCAAGCCGGACACGATCGCCAAGTCGCTGGCGATCGGCAATCCTGCGGACGGCATCTACGTCCTCGACATCGCGCGCGGTACCGGCGGCGGGGTCGAGGAGGTCAGCGACGACGAGATCCGCTCGGCGATCGTGCTGCTCGCGCGGACCGAAGGCATCTTCACCGAGACGGCCGGTGGCACGACCGTCGGCGTCCTGAAGAAGCTGGCGGAGTCGGGGCAGCTGGACCCCGAGGCCGAGACCGTCGTCATCAACACTGGCCACGGCCTCAAGACACTGGACGCCGTCTCCGGCGGCGTCGGCCCGTACGCCACCATCGACCCCACCTACGCCGCCTTCTCGGCGGCCGGCATCGCCTGAAGGAGCTCCCATGTCCGTCTCAGTTCGTATCCCCACCATCCTGCGCAGCTACACCGGCGATGAGTCGCAGGTCACCGCCGAGGGCGACACTCTGGCGCAGGTCCTGGACTCCCTGGAGTCCTCCCACCCGGGCATCAAGGCACGCGTGGTGGACGAGTCCGGTGCGCTGCGCCGCTTCGTCAACGTCTACGTCGCCGAGGAGGACGTCCGCTTCGCCCAGGGCCTGGACACCGCGACGCCCGACAACACCCAGATCTCCATCATCCCTGCTGTGGCGGGAGGGTGAGCTCGGTTCACTGGTGAGGGGTGCAGCCCTGCTGTCGCTGGGGGTTGAAGGTTCTCGCAGGTTGATGAAGGGCGGAGCCCTGCTGTGGCGGGAGGGTGAGCTCGGTTCACTGGTGAGGGGCGCAGCCCCGCGGTGTCCGGGGTTGATCCCCCTGATGCGTGGGCCGCGTCCGGATCGTGGATCGGGTGCGATGAACTGCCGGTGAACCGCACGAGCCGGGCGTATAGGCTCTCAGGTGTCGCCCGGGCAGGGGCGACCGGACACGGCAGGTGGGAGCGCGACATGGTGCAGGGCACCGTCAAGTGGTTCAACGCGGACAAGGGCTACGGCTTCATCGAGGTCGAGGGCCAGGACGACGTCTTCGTCCACTGGTCCAAGATCAAGTCCGACGGGTACAAGACGCTCGACGACGGCCAGTCGGTCGAGTTCGACGTGGTGGACGGCCCCAAGGGTCGAGAGGCCCACGAGGTCATCACTCGCTGAGACCTCCTGCCGCGACCCGGTCTCCGGTGGTCGAGGCCCCCGCGACGTCGCCCGGCGGTGACGAGTCGGTGAACGGACGTGTCGCACGACACGGTGTGACCCACACCATCTGACACTTGCCATGTCAGATGGCCAGCCTTCATACTCACGGTATGTTGATTGCCGCCGAGCCCGCCGCAGGCGGCGCTGCCCTCGACCAGGTCGTCGGCCTGAGTGTCGGCGCCACCGTCGTCACCATCGCTCTCCTGGTGCTCGCGTGGGCGCATCGCACCCATCGCATCGAATGGATCCAGCGGGCCGGTGAGCGCCTCACCGAGCGCACCGGTGAGCCCGGGTGGGCCGCCATCCCGACGCTCTTCGTCGCCAGCTCCCTGATCATCGCCCTGCTCGGCTTCCTGTGGGACGTCAGCCTGCACGCCGGCAAGGGCCGCGACGACGGGCCGCTGGCCAACCCGGCGCACTATCTCATCCTCTACGGGCTCTTCGCGCTGTTCGTCGCCGGTATGACGGCGGTCGTCTACCCCCGCGACGGGGAGCGGCCCGGCATCGCGTCCGTGCGCATCACCCGTCGCTGGTACGCACCCGTGTCCGGCATCTTCATCGCCGCCTGCGGCTTCTACGCGCTGATCGGCTTCCCGCTGGATGACATCTGGCACCGGCTTTTCGGCCAGGACGTCACCCTGTGGGGCCCGACGCACCTGATGCTCATCGGCGGTGCCGGCCTGTCCACCGCCGGCATCATCCTCCTGCACCGCGAGGCGGAGTTCTCCGCCGACTGGCGCAAGAACAGCGGCAACACCTCCTACCGCACGTTGCACCGCCTCACCCTGTCGATGGCCTTCGGCGGGCTGCTCATCGGCCTGTCGGTGTTCCAGGCCGAGTTCGACTTCGGCATCGCGCAGTTCCGGATGGTCTTCGCCCCCATGATGATCGCGGCCGCCGCCGCGCTGGCCCTCGTCGCCGCCCGGCTGTACGTGGGCCCCGGTGCGGCGCTGTTCGCGGCGTTCTTCTTCGTGATCGTCCGCGGGGTCGTCTCCTTCGTCGTCGGTGACGTCTTCGGCCAGGCCGGGCACGTCTTCCCGCTGTACCTGGGCTGCGCGCTCGTGGTCGAGCTGATCGCCCTGAGCAAGCTCAAGGACCGTCCTCTGCTCTTCGGTGCCGTGGCCGGCCTCGGCATCGGCACGGTCGGCATGGTCACCGAGAAGCTCTGGAACGATGCGGTCTTCGCCTTCCCGTGGACGAGCGACATGTGGCTCGAGGGCCTGGCCATGGCTGTGCCGGTGGCGGTCGGCGGCGGACTGTGCGGCGCCCTGTTCGCCATGGGACTGAACGGTCGGCTGCCAGAGAACCGCGCCATCGGGCGCAGCATCGTGGTCGGTTCCATCCTCGTGACCTCCCTCGGCGTCGCCAACGGTCTGTGGGCGACCGTCCCCGAGGACGCCTCGGCGACCATCACGACCGAGCAGGTCGGCACGGACGACGAGCCCGCCATCATGTTGCAGATGACGGTCTCCGAGGGCCTCGTCGACGACACCCCGACCTGGGTCCAGGCCACTGCGTGGCAGGGCGGCGGTGAAGGCATCGTCACCCAGGAGCTGCGCCGCACCGGCCCCGACACGTGGGAGAGCGTCTCACCCATCCCCGTCGGTGGGACGTGGAAGACGCTCGTGCGCGTCCAGGACGGCCGGATGCTCACTGCAGTGCCGGTCTTCCTGCCCGAGGACCCGCCGATCGGTGCCGAGGAGCTGCCCGTCGAGGCCAGTGCCACGCGGGACTTCGTGCCCGAGATCGAGATCCTGCAGCGCGAGCGCAGCTTCGACCAGCCGATGTGGCTGTGGAGCGTCGCCAACGCCGTCGTGCTCCTGTGCAGCCTGGCCATCCTGGCCGGCATCTCGGTGGCCGTGGCGCGGGTCTCCCGGCGGATCGCCGAACAGACCGACGAGGACGCCGAGACACGGCCTACCGTGTCCACATGAGCCCACTCGGGGAGCAGCTGGCCGGTGCCGAGCTGGCCGGTGAGCAGCTGCTTGCCCACCACCCCGTGCTCTTCGCGGTGCCCGCCTTCGTGCCGGCGATCGTGGTGGTCGGCGTGGTGCTGTACATAGCGCGCAAGGACCGACAGGAAGAGGCCGAGGAACGCGAGCTCATGGAGCGCGCCCTCGAGGAGGAGGAAGAAGACCAGTGAAGCGCACACGAGAGCGCACGATCGGCGCCCGCGCGATGCGGGCCGGGGCGATGATCGCCGCGACCGGACTGATCCTCGCCGGATGTGGTGGGGGTGACGAGGCGGCCGACGAGGCCCCCCAGGACGACGCCGGACAGACCGCGCAGGACGCGCAGGACGGCGACGCCGAGGGAGTCCAGGTCGACGTCGAGATCGCCGACGGCGAGGTCTCGCCTCAGGGGGAACGGGTCGAGGTGACCGTCGGAGAGCCCATCACCATCTCGGTGACCTCGGACCACGAGGACGAGATCCACGTCCACGCCGACCCGGAGGTCTCGATCTTCGCCGAGCCCGGTGAGACGGTCGAGGAGACGTTCACCATCGACACGCCCGGCCAGGCCGCCGTCGAGTCACACCACCTCGGCGTCACGATCGTCCAGCTCGTCGTCCGGCCCTGAGCGCTGTGCTCGATCTGGCCGCCCAGGGCCCGGCGTCCCTGCCGGCGCTCGATCTGGCCGCCCACGGCCCGGCGTCCCTGCCGGTGCTGGACCTGGCCGCCCACGGCCCGGCGTCGCTGTTTCTGCCCGCGCACGGCGTCGGCGGCGCCACCGATCTGCCGGTCCCGTTCTTCTACGCCGTCGTGGGGGCGACGTGGGCGCTGACGATCTCCTTCGCCGTCCTCGCGCTGGCGTGGAAGACCCCCAAGCTCCAGGGGCCGGAGCCCGACGTGCAGGAGCCGCCCCGGCGGCCGTGGCTCGCCATCGTCGGACTGGTGCTCGGTGCATGGTTCATCGGGTCGCTCTTCCTCGGCCCGGACGACACCAGCAACGGTGGCATCGGGGCGCTGTACGTCCTGGTGTGGGTCGGCCTCGTGCCGCTGGCGCTCGTGGCCGGCCACGTCTGGAAGGACCTGTCGCCCTGGCGCAGCCTGCAGTGGCTCATCGGACGGGTGAGCGGACGCCCGAACGGATTCGTCGTCCTTCCCGAACGCTGGGGGTACTGGCCCGCCGTCGCCGGGATCTTCGCCTTCGTCTGGCTGGAGCTCGTCTCACCCAGCGCAGGCGACGTCATGACGGTGCGCACGTGGGTCGCCGGATACCTGGTGTGGGTCGTCGTCGGCGCCGTCGTCGCCGGGCCGCGATGGCTGGACCGTGCCGACCCCTTCGACGCCTACAGCGCCCTCGTCGCGCACCTGTCGCCGTTCGTGCGCAACCGACGACCGGAGCTGCACAACTCGCTGCGCAGCCTCGTGCACGTCCCCGTCGCACCCGGGCTGGTGACGCTGGTGGCGGTGCTGCTGGGCTCCACGGCCTTCGACAGCTTCGCGGCCTCGCAGACGTGGCAGAGCCGGACGCCGTCGGTGGTCGTCGACACGCTCGTGCTGCTGACGTTCTGTGCCGTGGCAGCGCTGGCCTTCCAAGCGGCGGCGCGGGCCACCGGCGGGGTCAGCCGGCAGGAGCGTGCGGCGTTGCCCGGACTCATGGCGCACTCGCTCGTGCCGATCGTCGTCGGGTACATCTTCGCCCACTACCTGAGCTATCTGCTCGAGCGCGGTCAGGGCGTCGTCATCGCGCTGCTGCAGCCGTTCGGGATCGCCGAGGACGCCTCGATCACCTACTTCCTGTCCGAGCGGCCCGATCTGCTCTCCACGCTGAAGGTGGGCTTCGTCGTGCTCGGGCACGTCCTCGCGGTCGTCTCGGCCCATGACAAGGCGCTGGCGGTACTCCCGCGCTCGCACCGTCTCACCGGTCAGCTGGCCATGCTGCTGCTCATGGTCGGCTACACGTTCACCGGCATCTACCTGCTCCTCAGCGTCTGACCGCTGAGTGGGACGTTTCGGCCCCGCATGGGCCGAAACGTCGGCCGAAACGTCCCACTCAGCGATGACCTGGGCGACTGGAGTGAGGGGGTGGCGTTGCGGCGGGTTGATTAGCACTCCTATAGTGAGAGTGCTAGACATCGGGTCGGCCCGATGAGGGCGTGTGCCGAGGCGGGAAGGGTCCGCCGACAGCAGCGTCCGTCCGTCGCGGGCATCAGCCGACCACCTCCACGTCGAACCGAAAGAGTTCCACATGGCCAAGTCCATTGCGTTCAACGAAGAGGCCCGTCGCGGCCTCGAGAGCGGCATGAATCAGCTTGCCGACGCCGTCAAGGTGACGCTCGGCCCCAAGGGTCGCAACGTCGTCCTCGAGAAGAAGTGGGGAGCCCCGACGATCACCAACGATGGCGTGTCCATCGCCAAGGAGATCGAGCTCGAGGAGCCCTACGAGAAGATCGGTGCCGAGCTCGTCAAGGAGGTCGCCAAGAAGACCGACGACGTCGCGGGCGACGGCACCACCACCGCCACCGTGCTCGCCCAGGCGCTCGTGCGCGAGGGCCTGCGCAACGTCGCCGCCGGCGCCAACCCGATGGGCCTGAAGAAGGGCATCGAGACCGCCGTCGAGGCCATCAGCGGCCAGCTGCTCGGCCTCGCCAAGGATGTCGAGACCAAGGAGCAGATCGCCTCCACCGCATCCATCTCCGCAGCCGATGAGTCCGTCGGCGAGATCATCGCCGAGGCCATGGACAAGGTCGGCAAGGAAGGTGTCATCACGGTCGAGGAGTCCAACACCTTCGGGCTGGACCTCGAGCTCACCGAGGGCATGCGCTTCGACAAGGGTCACCTGTCGGGCTACTTCGTGTCCGACGCCGAGCGCCAGGAGGCGGTCCTCGAGGACCCGTACCTGCTCATCGTCAACAGCAAGATCTCCAACATCAAGGACCTCGTCCCGGTGCTGGAGAAGGTCATGCAGTCCGGCAAGCCGCTGGCGATCATCGCCGAGGACGTCGAGGGCGAGGCCCTGGCCACGCTCGTGGTCAACAAGCTCAAGGGCACCTTCAAGTCCGTGGCCATCAAGGCTCCCGGCTTCGGTGACCGCCGCAAGGCCATGCTGGCCGACATCGCCATCCTCACCGGTGGCGAGGTCATCAGCGAGGAGGTGGGCCTCTCCCTGGAGAACGCCGACCTGCCACTGCTCGGCACGGCCCGCAAGATCGTCACCACCAAGGACGAGACCACCATCGTCGAGGGCGGCGGCTCGCAGGACCAGATCAACGGTCGGGTCAGCCAGATCCGCGCCGAGATCGAGAACAGCGACTCCGACTACGACCGCGAGAAGCTCCAGGAGCGTCTGGCCAAGCTCGCCGGCGGCGTCGCCGTCATCAAGGTCGGCGCGGCCACCGAGGTCGAGCTCAAGGAGCGCAAGCACCGCATCGAGGACGCCGTGCGCAACGCCAAGGCGGCCGTCGAGGAGGGCATCGTCGCCGGTGGCGGCGTGGCGCTCGTGCAGGCCACCGCTGCAGCGTTCGAGAAGCTGCAGCTCGACGGTGATGAGTCCACCGGAGCGAACATCGTCCGCTCCGCTGCGTCGGCACCGCTGAAGCAGATCGCGATCAACGCCGGCCTCGAGGGCGGCGTCGTGGCGGAGAAGGTCGCCGGCCTCGAGCCGGGTCACGGCCTGAACGCCGCCACGGGCGAGTACGTCGACCTCATCGCCGAGGGCATCATCGACCCGGCCAAGGTGACGCGCTCCGCGCTGCAGAACGCTGCCTCCATCGCGGCACTGTTCCTCACGACGGAGGCCGTCGTCGCCGACAAGCCGGAGCCCGCTCCGGCCGGTGGTGGCGCCCCCGACATGGGTGACATGGGCGGCATGGGCGGTATGGGCTTCTGAGCCTTTCGCTCCAGCAGAGGGCCCCGCGCGCAGCTGCGCGCGGGGCCCTCTCACGTCGGGGCCCTCTCACGTCGGGGCCCTCTCGCGTCGGGCCCTGTCAGGCCGGACCACGCGCCCTGAACTGTCGGAGTGCCGTGGGACCGTGGATCCATGGCGCGTGCACCGGTACCCGACATCTGGCTGGAGCGCGTGCGTTCGGTCATGGCGGGTCTGCCCGAGACCCGCGAGGAGCGAGCCTGGACGGGCTTGCGCTGGACGGTGCGCGGGTCCAACGTCGCTCACCTGTTCGGCGGCGAGGACCAGCTCATCCGCATCAGCTTCCGCGCCGAGATGGCCGAGGTGCCCGCGTTCGAGCACCTGGGTCCTCGATACTTCCGCGTGGGCGGCAGCGGCAACGTCGTCGGGATGGTGCTCGACGACGACACGGACGCCGCGGAGCTCGCCGAGCTGCTCACCGACTCCTACTGCCTGCAGGCTCCGCAGCATCTGTCCGAGCTGGTGGACCGCCCGGCCTGACCTCGTGCCGTCCGTGCGCCAGTGTCACAGGTGGGTGCGGACGTCCAGCAGCTCGGGGAAGAAGGTGAGGTCCAGTGCGCGCTGCAGGAACGCGACGCCGCTCGATCCGCCGGTGCCTCGCTTGAAGCCGATGATCCGTTCCACCGTCTTGAGGTGACGGAACCGCCACAGCTGGAATCCTTCCTCGACGTCGACGAGCTCCTCGCTCGCCTCGTAGTCGTCCCAGTGCTCGTCGGGGTCGGCGTAGATCCGCCGGAACACCTCCACGACGCCGGGGTGCGACGTGTACGGCTCGCGGACGTCGCGATCGAGGACCTCGGACGGAACATCGTGACCGCGGCGAGCGAGGTGGCGCAGGAACGTGTCGTACAGGCCGGGTGCCTCCAGGTCCGCCTGCAGCTGGTCGCGCAGTACAGGATCGTGGGCGAAGACCTTGACCATGCCGGGCGTCTTGTTGCCGAGCAGGAACTCCACCGTGCGGTACTGCGCCGACTGGAACCCCGAGGCCTTGCCGAGCGCATCACGGAACTGCACGTACTCCACCGGCGTCAGGGTCTCCAGCACGGACCACTGCTCGAACATCTGCCGTTGGATGGCCTTGATGCGCGCGAGTCGCTTGAGGGCCGGCGGCAGGTCGTCTGCTGCGACGAGCGCGATGGCCGAGCGCAGCTCGTGGATCAGCTGCTTGAGCCATAGCTCGGTGACCTGGTGCTGGACGATGAACAGCATCTCGTCGTGGTGGTCGGAGACGGGACGCTGGGCGCCCAGGAGAGCGTCGAGCTGCAGGTAGGAGCCGTACGTCTGCTCACCGGCCAGATCGGTGGCGACGCCCTCCTCGATGGGTCGGTGCGACGTCATCGGGCCACCGTATCCGTGGGCGCGGCCACGTGACGTGCACCGAGCGGGTCCTCGTGGTCAGCCGTCCCAGTCGCCCAGCTGCTCCAACGGCTTGATCTCTCCGATCCGCAGGTTGTTGCCGAACGGGTCGCGAATGCCCATGTCGCGGCCGTAGGACATGTCCGTGGGGGACTGGGTGATCTCGACACCCTTGGCCACCAGGTCGCTGTGCAGTGCGTCGACGTCGTCGGTGCTGAACCCGATCCAGCCACCGCCGGCTCCCTTGCTGACCAGGGCGCGAACCTCCTCTGCGGTCACCGGGTCCTGGGCTGGCGGACCGGGACGCTCGAGCAGGATCTCGCGGTCGTCACCGGGCACCTTGACGGTGAGCCAGCGCATGAAGCCGAGGTCGGCGTCGACGGCGACCTCCAGACCGAGGGTGCCGACGTAGAAGTCGAGCGCCTGGTCCTGGTCGAGGACGAAGATGGATGAGAGTCGTGTGTGCGTGATGGTCATGACCGACAGGCTAAGGCGAGCCGGCGGAGTCCCGCTTCTCCGAAACCGACGAGCCGCGCCCGGGGTGGGTGGCGCTCGACGGACGCTGCCACGCCATGAGGAAGCACCCGGCCGTGGCCGGCAGCGGGCCGCGCCGGCGGTGGTCCGACGGGCTCTCTCCCACCACCGCCGAGAAGGTGCGGCTGAACGTGCCGAGGCTGGAGAATCCCACCCGGAGGCAGATCTCGGTGATGTCGAGCTCGGTGGCCCGCAGGAGCTGCATGGCTCGCTCGATCCGACGTCGCTGGAGGTAGCGGTGCGGCGTCTCCCCGAAGACACCACGGAACTCGCGGACCAGATGGTCGGGGGAGAGGTGGATGAGAGTGGCGAGCGCGGCGAGGTCGAGCGGTTCGGCGTACTGGGCATCAATGGTGTCCCGCACGCGCAGCATCGCCCGGTTCCGTCGTTCCTGGGCCGAGGTCATCGTCGCGGCTCGACGAGGAAGGCCCGGGCGCCGGTGTCCACGCGTGCCAGCATGACGGTGGCGGGCCGCGAGCCCGTCAGCCGCAGCCGCCTGACCAGCTGCTCCGGCACGACGTCCACGCCGCGCTTCTTGACCGTCAGGGTCCCGACGTCGCGTGCCGCGAGTGCCGCCCTGAGCCGTTTCTCGCGGAACGGCAGCTCCTCGAGGACCTGGTAGGAACGCGCCAGCGGGTCACGGACGGCGACGTCCGTGCAGATGTAGGCCAGGTGCGGGTCGAGCAGTCGTCCGCCCATGCGGTGTGCGAGCTGGCCGACCAGGCCCGAGCGGATGACTGCGTCGTCGGGCTCGTGCAGCCAGTGCCCGGCCGCGCCGACCTCCCCGGCGGTTCCGTCGCCGGTCAGCTCGTGCGGGCCCGGCAGGGCGCTCGCGCGTCGCGAGGCCGTGGCGAGGTCGCCGCCCCACAGGCAGGCCTCGACGAGGTCGCCGCCGTCGCTGACCCACTGGGCCTCCACGCCGTCGGGCACGAGGGCGTGTCGCAGACCCGGCAAGGTCTTGACCACGGCGTCGCCGCGCAGGTGATCGGTCACGACGGACCACGGTGGGCTCATGGCATCGACGTCGAAGACTCGCCCCGTGCCCTCGCGCCGGGCCGGGTCGAGGAACGGGACCTCGTCGGCCTCACGGGTGACCTCGCCGAGGTCGGACTGCAGGACCTGACCGTCCATGCCCAGGGCCGCGAGGTTGGCCCGCGCGATGGCGGCGCGCAGGGGATCGCGCTCCACCCCGCGCACCCGCAGCCCGGCCCGGGCGAAGGCGATGAGGTCGCCGCCGACGCCGCAGCCGAGGTCGAGGACGGCAACCGCTCCGCTGGCCGCCAGCCGCTCGGCGCGCAGCGCCGCGACGGGTGCGCGGGTAGCCTGCTCCAGCGCGTCGTGCGTGAAGTACAGACGAGCCGCGTCGGGGCCCAGCTTGGCAGCCGCCCTGCCACGCAGGTGGTTCTGGGTGAGCGCCGCGGCGACCAGCTCGGCGGGGTGCTCGGTCCGTAGGCGGGTGCCGAGTGCGAGGTCGGACTCGACGCCAGCCCGCTCGTGCACCTCGGTGAGCAGGGCCTGGCCCTCGGGGGAGAGAAGTCGCTCGAACGTCGCCGGGTCCACGGCGCCATCGTCGCATCGGCAGCACGGGAGTCGGCGGCGCAGGCGCCGATGACGGGCCGGGTCGGTGTCAGGATGGCGCCATGCGCAGCCGGATCGGCCCGTGGGGTCTGTACGAGCAGGACGCCGAGGTGGAGACGTTCGCCGAGCTCGAGCGGTTCCACGGGGCCGTGGCGACGGCCCTCGACGGGGGGCGCCTGTCCGGACACGTCGCGTCGGTGCTCACGGTCGGCTGGAGGCTCGTCGGCTGGCAGCGCTGGCGGCCGCGCTGGGGCCGCCCCTTCCAGCAGGTGGCGCTCGTCTACGCTCCGGAGCCACCGCACAAGAAGGGCCGGATGGTCCACCAGGTCCAGGATGCCGGCTGGGACGGTACGTCGATGCGGGTCGCCGGACGTCACCTCGACCTGGGCTGGTTGGACGGCGAGGAGGCCGACGACGTGCGCAGGCGCTTCGGGTGGAGCGGCTGAACGATCCACTATCTGGCACTCTCTTGGGTCGAGTGCCAACGGGGTGCTAGATTCTGAGTTGGCACTCGCACACCGCGACTGCCAACCGTGCACGGCTCCCGCGACGACGTGCACACGTACATCGTTCACCGCCTGAAAGGGGAGTCGACTGTGTCGACCATCAAGCCGCTCGAGGACCGCGTCGTCGTCAAGACCGTCGAGGCTGAGCAGACCACCGCGTCCGGTCTCGTCATCCCGGACACCGCCAAGGAGAAGCCGCAGGAGGGTGAGGTCGTGGCCGTGGGCCCCGGCCGCGTCGACGACAACGGCAACCGCGTCGCCGTGGACGTCTCGGTCGGAGACCGCGTCCTCTACAGCAAGTACGGAGGCACCGAGGTCAAGCACGGGGGCGATGAGTTCCTCATCCTCTCCTCGCGCGACCTTCTCGCCGTCGTCTCCTGATCCGACGCCCCGGGCCGGCCGCGCACGTGGCGGCCCGGGGTGCTCGTGTCCCCCTGACCACCTCTGATCCCAGAAGGAACCCAGATGCCCAAGATCCTGGAGTTCGACGAGGATGCGCGCCGCGCCCTCGAGCGCGGCGTCGACAAGCTCGCCGACACCGTCAAGGTCACGCTCGGCCCCAAGGGCCGCTACGTCGTCCTCGACAAGAAGTGGGGCGCCCCCACCATCACCAACGACGGTGTGACCGTCGCCCGTGACGTCGAGCTGGACGACCCGTTCGAGAACCTCGGCGCCCAGCTCGCCAAGGAGGTCGCCACCAAGACGAACGACGTCGCCGGTGACGGCACCACCACCGCCACCGTGCTCGCCCAGGCCTTCGTCCACGAGGGCCTGCGTGCTGTGGCCGCCGGCGCCAACCCGGTCGGCCTCAAGCGCGGCATCGACGCCGCTGTCGAGGCCGTCTCGTCCCGCCTGCTGCAGGACGCCCGTCCCGTCGACGACACCAGCGACACCGCCAACGTCGCCACCGTGTCCTCGCGTGACTCCTTCATCGGCGGCCTGATCGCCGAGGCCTTCGACAAGGTCGGCAAGGACGGCGTCATCACCGTCGATGAGTCCAACACGCTCGGCACCGAGCTGGAGTTCACCGAGGGGATGCAGTTCGACAAGGGCTACATCTCCCCGTACTTCGTCACCGACGCCGAGCGTCAGGAGACGGTGCTGGACGACCCGTACATCCTCATCCACCAGGGCAAGATCTCCTCCATCGCCGAGGTGCTGCCGCTGCTGGAGAAGGTCGTGCAGGCCGGCAAGCCGCTGTTCATCATCGCCGAGGACGTCGAGGGCGAGGCGCTGAGCACGCTCGTGGTCAACAAGATCCGCGGCACGTTCAACGTCGCAGCCGTCAAGGCGCCCGCGTTCGGTGACCGCCGCAAGGCGATCCTGCAGGACATCGCTACCCTGACCGGTGGCACCGTCATCTCCTCCGACGTCGGTCTGAAGCTGGACCAGGTCGGCCTGGAGGTGCTGGGCACCGCGCGTCGCGTGCTCATCACCAAGGACGACACGACGATCATCGACGGCGGTGGCGATGCTGCCGAGGTCGAGGCTCGGGTCAAGCAGGTCAAGGCCGAGATCGAGAGCACCGAGTCCGACTGGGACCGCGAGAAGCTCCAGGAGCGTCTGGCGAAGCTGGCCGGCGGCGTCATCGTCATCAAGGTCGGTGCTGCGACCGAGGTCGAGCTCAAGGAGAAGAAGCACCGCATCGAGGACGCCGTCTCGGCGACCCGTGCGGCCATCGAGGAGGGCATCGTCGCCGGCGGCGGATCCGCGCTCGTCCACGCTGTCTCCGTGCTGGACGACGACCTGGGCCTCAGTGGCGACGAGGCCGTCGGTGCCCGGATCGTCCGCAAGGGCGCCGACGCCCCGCTGGAGTGGATCGCCCGCAACGGCGGTGTCTCCGGCGAGGTCGTGGTCTCCAAGGTCCGCGAGTTCGGCCAGGGCTACAACGCGGCCACCGAGGAGTACGGCGACCTGATCGGCCAGGGGATTCTCGACCCCGTCAAGGTCACGCGTTCGGCGCTCGCCAACGCCGCCTCCATCGCCTCGCTGCTGCTGACGACGGAGACTCTCGTCGTCGACAGGCCCGAGGACGAGGAGGACGGTCACGGCGGTCACGCTCACTGAGCGAACCTGCCCCACGACGGCGCTCGACCCTCACGGGTCGGGCGCCGTCGTCGTTCTCATCGCGAGCACTGATCGGCCGTGGTGAGCAACACATCTCCGGGGCGCTTCGGAGCTCGACATACCGTGAGTACGCATGTGACACTCAGAATGTCACATTCAAGAGTCGCGGTTCGTCAACGACGACGGAGGAGCCCCACATGACACTCATCGATGCCGAGACCACCAGTGCTTCCCGGTTCCGCGACGCCGTCGACAACGACGGTGTCCTCGAGCGTCTGCTGTCCTCCTCCGAGCAGCTGTCCTACGACCCGAACGTGGAGGTCGACTGGGACGCCCCGATCGACCCGTTGCACGACGGCGTCAACCCTGAGTGGTGCACGCTCTACGGCACCGACCTGTGGGACCAGATGACGCCTGAGCAGCGCGCCACCCTCACGCGGCACGAGGCGGCCAGCGTGGCCAGCATCGGCATCTGGTTCGAGATGATCCTGCAGCAGCTGTTGCTGGAAGACATCTACGCCAAGGACTACGCCTCGCCGGAGTTCCAGTTCGCGCTCACCGAGATCGCCGACGAGTGCCGCCACTCCATCATGTTCGCGCGGGGCGCGGAGCTCCTGGCCGGCCGGAGCTACCTGCCGCACCCACGACTGCACCGCGCCGCCAAGCTCCTGAAGTTCATCGCCCGAGGAGAGGTGGCCTTCACCTCCATCCTCGTGGCCGAGGAGGTTCTCGACGTCATGCAGCGGGACTGGATGCGTGGCGAGACCGTGGCGCCCCAGGTCAAGACGATCTGCAAGATCCACGTGGTGGAGGAGTCACGCCACATGAAGTTCGCGCGGCACGAGACGATCAAGGCCATGGAGGGCGTCGGCCGCGTGCGTCGGGAGGCGAGCGCAGCGCTCATCGCCACCATCGGCTACTACATCGTCAAGAGCCTGGTGCGCCCCGGCGTGTACGAGGCCGCCGGCCTGGACGTCAAGCACGCCCGCGAGGTGGCCCGCAACAACACTCATCACCAGGCACTCATGCGCCTGAGCTGCGTGCACCTCATGGACTTCCTGTCCGAGGCCGGCCTGCTGACGCCGTTCGCCAAGCGTCTGTACCGCCGCGTCCACATGCTCTGAGACGAGGCCGCAACCAATGGCATTCGCGATCACGCAGAGCTGCTGCTCGGACGCCTCGTGCGTCGAGGTGTGCCCGGTCGACTGCATCCACCCGACGCCTGACGAACCCGACTTCGGGACCACCGACATCCTCTACGTCGACCCGAGCGTCTGCATCGACTGCGGGGCGTGCGCCGATGCCTGCCCGGCCTCGGCCGTCAAGCCGGTCGAGCTCCTGCGGGGCGGCGAGGAGGTCTTCGCCGAGCTGAACGCCGCCTACTACGAGCAACGCCCCGAGCGGGAGGTCGCCAAGGAACAGACCCATGCCCGGGTCCGTCCTGGAGTGCCGTCGGGCCTGCGGGTGGCCGTGGTCGGCACCGGCCCGGCCGCGACGTACGCCGCGCGAGAGCTGCTCGCCGCCAGCGACGCCCACGTCTCCTTCATCGATCGTCTGCCGGTGGCCGGTGGCCTGCTGCGCGCCGGCGTCGCACCCGACCACGGTGACACCAAACGAGTGTCGGACACCTTTGCCTGGACGTACGAGCGTCCGAGGGTGCAGATGTACATGAACGTCGAGGTGGGTCGTCATCTCACCCATGCCGAGCTGATGGAGCACCACGACGCCGTGGTCTACGGCGTCGGCGCGCCAGAGGACCGCTCCCTCGGTATCGAGGGCGAGCACCTGCCCGGCGTGCACGGAGCCACCGAGACTGTGGCCTGGTACAACGGCGATCCCGGCACCCCTGCCGGCGCCGTGCAGGTGCAGGGCTCGCGTGCCTTCGTGGTGGGCAACGGCAACGTCGCGCTCGACATCGCGCGGATCCTCCTGGGTGACGTCGAGCGGCTGGCCGGGACCGAGATCGCCGACCACGCCCTCGCGGCACTGCGCCAGGCCGACGTTCGCGAGGTCGTCCTGCTCGGCCGGCGTGGTCCCGAGCACGCTGCCTTCACCAGGCCGGAGCTGCTGACCCTGCCTGACGGGATCGAGCTGCTCGTCGAGGACGACGAGGCTGCCTCCACGCTCGATGAGTCGCAGGCCGGCCGCCTGCCGACCTCCCACGCTGCTCTGTTGGCCGGCCTGCCCCGGGTCCGCAGTGACTGGACGGCGGAACCGGCCCCGGGCAAGCGGTTGGTGATGGCCTTCGGTCGCCAGGTGCTGCGAGCCGATGGTGGTGACCGACTCCGCTCGGTCACCATCAGTGGGCCAGAGGGGGAGCTTGTCGCCCCGGCGGAGCTGCTCATCTGCTCCACCGGGCGTCGAGGCCGGGCGGTCCCGGGTCTGCCCTTCGACGATACCGCCGGCGTCGTCCCGAACGTCGCCGGCCGGGTCGGCGACCCCACCGGGGCGAGCGTGCCGGGCGCCTACGTCGTCGGCTGGGCCAAGCGCGGTGCCCGAGGAGGCATCGGCGCCAACCGGACCTGCGCCGGTGAGACGGTGACGTCGCTGCTCGCCGATGCTGCTGCCGGCGAGCTGCCGTCGCCAGCGCGGTCCGAGCGCGACTTCGGCCGCTTCGTCGCGTCCCGTCAGCCACGTCTGGTGCGCGGCAAGGGGATGCGTGCCATCGAGCGGGCCGAGCAGGAGGCGGGCCGTGCGAGTGGTCGCCCGCGGGTCAAGATCACCACGGTGGAGGAGCTGCTGGCGACGGCCGGCGCACGCCGCTGACGCCGCCTGGCAGGCGTGGCGATCCTCACGCCGGGCACCGCGCACCGTGAGGATCAATTAGGGTAGCCTTCCCTTTATGAACCTTCGCCGTACTGCTGTGGGCGCCGCGCTCGCGCTCGCTCTGCCCCTCGCCGCCTGTGGCGGTTCCGACGACGCCGAGTCGGGCGCCTGGACGTTCACCGACGACAAGGGGACGGAGATCTCGCTGGACGCCGTGCCCGAACGCCTCGTCGTGCAGACGTCCGTCGCCGCAGCGCTCACCGACCTCGGACTCGGCGACAGGATCGTCGGAGTCTTCGGACCGCTCGAAGGACCCGACGGCGGTATCGACCCACAGGCCGACGGACTCGACGCCGACTCCGTCGAGGACGTCACCGGCGGCGGCGACTACGGCGACGTCAATCTCGAGGCCCTCGCCGAGCTGGAGCCCGACCTCATCATCACCTCCATGTACTTGGAGCCGCAGCTCTGGTACGTCAACGAGGACGTGCAGTCCAAGCTCGAGGACTCCTACGACCTCGCCGTCATCAACTTCGAGGGCGAGACGCTGTCGGGCATCTTCGACAACACCGAGCGGCTCGCCGCGGCCCTGGGCGCCGACGAGTCGGACTTCGAGGAGGGACGAGCCGCCTTCGAGCAGGCCGGGGAGCGTTTGCAGGGCCTCGTGGACGACGCTGGGGATCCGACGTTCGAGGCGGTCTCTCCCGACACGGACATCATGTACGTCTCCAACCCGGACGCGAACCCGGACCTGAAGTACTACCGCGACGAGCTGGGCCTGGACCTCATCACGCCGGATGAGTCCGATCTCGACGAGGGCGGGTACTGGCACTCGGTCAGCTGGGAAAACGCCGACACCTACGACGCCGACGTCGCGATCTGGGACGCCCGTGGCGGGGAGGCGACCCTGGACGCCTTCAAGGACCAGCCGGTCTGGAACAAGGTGACCGCGGCCGAGGAGGACCACTACGTCCCGTGGCACTCCGTCGCGCCGCCCAGCGCCCAGGGCTACGCGAACGTCATCGAGAGGTTCGCAGACGACCTCGAGTCGCTCGGCCTCCGCTGACTCCCGGCTCGCCCGCCGACCCTGACCCTGCACGTGACCTGTGAGGAAGACTCCGTGACGATCCGCTCGCTCTGCGCTGCCGCCGTGCTCGCGCTCACCCTGCCGCTTGCCGCCTGCGGCAGCTCCG
Organism: Aeromicrobium sp. CTD01-1L150; assembly: GCF_041951745.1. Classification (GTDB taxonomy): domain Bacteria; phylum Actinomycetota; class Actinomycetes; order Propionibacteriales; family Nocardioidaceae; genus Aeromicrobium. The sequence continues at coordinate 3,306,222 of NZ_CP169555.1, read as the reverse complement.
ACGATGCCGGCTCCGGCACATGGTCCTTCACCGACGACGTCGGCACCGAGATCACCCGCGACGAGGCGCCGCAGCGCATCGTCGCCCACCAGGACGTCGCGGTGGCCCTGGCCGACATGGGTCTCGGTGACCTCGTGGTGGGCACGTTCGGAGCCCCGGACAACCCGGACCCCGACCTGGCGCTCGAGCCGCGCGACCTGGACGTCGACTCAGTGGAGGACGTCACCGGCGGTGGCGACTACGGCGACATCGACCTGGAGAAGCTTGCCGGCCTCGAGCCCGACCTCATCGTCACTACGACCTTCGGCGGCGGCACCCTCTGGTACATCAACGACGACGTGGCCGCCAAGCTCGACGGCACCTACGACATCGCCCAGATCAACCTGGAGGGCGAGGACGTCAACGGCGTCGTGGGCAACTCCGAGCGGCTGGCCGCCGCGCTGGGGGCCGAGGAGTCCGACTTCACCGAGGGCCGTGAGGCGCTCGCTGCCGTCGGTGACCGGCTCGAGTCGATCGCCGCCGACGCCGGTGACCCGCGCATCCTCGTCGTGGCACCCGGCGACGACATCCTCTACGTCGCGAACATCCCTGCCTACAGCGACCTGGCCTACCTGCGAGACGAGGTCGGGCTCGACCTCGTCACCCCGGACGAGAGCGACGTCGATGAGGGCGGGTACTGGCACAACGTGAGCTGGGAGAACGCCGACGTCTACGACGCTGATGTCGCCATGTGGGACTCCCGTGGCGGCGAGGCCAACCTCACCCTGCTCGGTGACCAGCCGGTGTGGGGCAAGGTCCGGGCCGCGCAGGACGAGGCCTACCTGCCGTGGCGGGTCGAGAGCGCACCGAGCGCCCTCGGCTACGCCTCGACGTTCGAGAAGTTCGCCGACGACTTCGAGGAGCTCTCGTGAGGACACCGCGGTCGCTCGTCGCCGCCACCATGACGGCGGCACTGGTTGCGGGGTGCGGATCGTCCGATGACGACGCGGGCGGCGCGTGGACCTACACCGATGACCGCGGCGAGGAGATCTCGCTCGAGGCCCGACCGGAGCGTCTCGTCGTGCAGTCGACCCTCGCCTCCGCCCTGTCCGACTACGGCATCGACGTCGTCGCCACGTTCGGACCGCTGCGCACCGAGGGCGGCGAGGTCGACCCGCAGGTGGAGGGGCTGGACGTCGACTCCGTCGAGGACGTCTCCGGCAGCAGCGAGATGGGTGGATTCGCCTTCGAGAAGCTCGCCGAGACCGAGCCCGACCTCATCGTCTCCAACATGTACGTCCCCCCGGAGCTGTGGTACGTCCCGGCTGATGAGGAGCAGAAGGCCGCGGAGCTGGCGCCGACCCTCGGGTTGGACTTCTCCGAGTCGACCCTTCCGGAGGTCCTGGAGCGGGTCGAGAAGCTGGCCGTGGCGCTGGGTGCCGACCTCGACTCCGAGCAGGTGCATGACGGCCAGCTGGCCTTCGACGAGGCATCGGACCGGCTGCGGTCCGTGGCCGAGGGTCTGGACGGTCAGCAGATCCTGTTCGCATCGGCCACGGACGAGCTGCTCTACCTCGCGGGTCCTGGTGCGTTCGCGGACGTCGACCACTACCGCTCCCTCGGGCTGCCCATCGTGCAGGCCGAGGCCAGCGCGGGCAGCCCGTGGGAGGAGCTCAGCTGGGAGAACGCCGACAAGTACCCGGCGGACATCGTGGTGTGGGACTCGCGGATTCCCGAGGCGCAGCGGGAGTCGGCTCAGGACCAGCCGGCGTTCCGGACCCTCGCCGCTGCTCGTGAGGACGCGTACGTCGACTGGGCTGCGGTGACTCCGCCCAGTCCCGCCGGGTATGCGCGAGTCATGGATCGACTGGCCGACGCCCTCGAGCCGTACGCGGACTGAGGCATGGGACGCACGCTCGCCTTCATCGCCGACCGGGTCGACGCCACTGCGCACCCGGCGAGCGTCGCGGTCACCGAGGAGCTCTCGCCGGGGCTACGTCGGATCGTCCTGCGCAGCCGGGCCTTCGCCGAGGTGGCCACCGACCCGTGCGACGTCACGGCGTTCAGGGTCTCGCGGGTCGACTACCGGCACTACACGCCCGCGCTGCTCGACCCGGTCGGTGAGGGCGGCGACCTCACGATCATCGTGCAGCGCCACGGTGACCAGGTCGATGAGCCCACCCCCGGTCACGACCTCATCGAGAGCTGGCGCGTGGGTGACGACGTGCTGGTCTCGCGATGGTCCTCCACGCGGGCCTTCCGGTGGGAGAGCGACGACGCACCGGTCGTGCTGCTCGGCGACGCCACGGTCATCAGTCTTGCGATGGCCATGGAACGACGGACCGCCGCTGAGGGCCGCGACCTGGTCGCCGTCCTGGAGGTGCCGCCCGAGGACGTGGAGGCGGCGCAGCTGCTGGTGCCGCGCAGCACGGTGATCAGTGCCGGGCCGAGGCCGGGTGTCGCCGTAGACGCGTGGCTGGCGCAGAACGTCGAGGCCCTGCGCCTGCTGGACTCTCCGCGGGCCTACGTCGCCGGGCACGGGCAGTCCATCCAGCGCCAGCGCTGCGTTCTCCGTGACATCGTGGGGCTCGATCGTCGCTCCGTGAAGACGCAGCCGTACTGGGCCACCGGCAAGGCCGGCCTGTGAAGAGCTGACCCTCACTCCTCGTGAAAATCTGTTGCTCACCCCGGGAAACACACAGGGGTGAGCAACAGGAAACCGTGGGATGTCACCTGATCCCCATGAGCTCATGGGAATCAGGGGGCGTGTGGGACGGCAGAGCACTAGCCTGCCGGTGTGTCGATCGAGCCCGGGCTGCCCGTCGCCCTCGCGCTGGGGGCGCTGCTGGTGCTGGCGCTCATCGGCCACCACTACGGCCGGTACGGGCTGCAGGGGCCGGTGCTCGTGGCGGGGACGCGAGCGCTCGTCCAGCTCACCGTCGTGGCGCTGGTGATCGCGTTCGTCGTGGAGGACCTGTGGCTCTCCTCCGCCTTCGTGCTGGTGATGTTCGCGACGGCCGTGCTCACGACGTCGCGCCGGGTCGGCGGGCTGGCCGTGTGGCCGGGAGCGGCCGCGGCGATGGGCGTCGCGCTCGTGCCGGTCCTGGCGATCATCCTCGGCACGGGCGCGGTGCCGGCCGAGGGGATTGCCGTCATCCCGGTGGCAGGCATCATCATCGGCAACACGATGACGGCGCACACCCTCGCCGGGCGGCGGGCGTTCGACGCGCTGCGCGAGGGGCTGCCGCAGTACGAGGCCGGGCTCTCGGTGGGCATGCTGCCGCAACAGGCGATCCGCGAGATCATCCACGACCGCGTGCCGGAGGCGCTCGTGCCGGGGCTCGACCAGGTGCGGACCACCGGACTGGTCACGCTCCCCGGTGCCTTCATCGGTGTCATGCTCGGCGGAGGATCTCCGGTGCAGGCCGCCACCGCGCAGGTGCTCGTGCTGTTCGGGATCATGGCGGCACAGGTCATCACGGTGGTGCTCGTGGAGCGGCTTGTCGCCGCCGGTCGGCTCATGCCGGACGACGTCGGGGACCTCCTGGCCGACTGAGACCGGGCCAGGGCTCCACCACCGGCGTGTGCTGGCTCACGGGCGTAGGATCGGGCCATGGATCAGCCGGGCATCCCAGACGCATTCGCCACCCTCGGACTCACCTACGACGACGTCCTGCTCCTCCCGGGCGAGACCGACGTCATCCCCAGCGAGGCGGACACCGCCGCGCGCCTGACCCGTGAGATGACTCTGCGGATCCCTCTGCTGTCCAGTGCCATGGACACCGTCACCGAGTCCCGCATGGCGATCGCGATGGCCCGCGAGGGCGGTATCGGCATCCTGCACCGCAACCTCTCCATCGAGGACCAGAGCTACCAGGTCGACCTGGTCAAGCGGACCCAGACCGGCATGATCCCCAACCCGGTGACGATCGGTCCCAAGGCGACGCTGGAGGAGCTCGACGAGATCTGCGGCGAGTACCGCGTCTCCGGCCTACCCGTCGTCGACCCCGACGACCACCTGCTCGGCATCATCACCAACCGCGACCTGCGCTTCACGCCCGTCGCGGAGTGGGCGAGCACCCTCGTCGGCGACGTCATGACCCCGATGCCGCTGGTGACCGGCCCCGTCGGGATCAGTCGTGAGGACGCTTCCTCGCTGCTGCGCCAGCACAAGCGCGAGCGACTGCCGATCATCGACGACGAGGGTCGGCTCGCGGGACTCATCACCGTCAAGGACTTCGTGAAGTCCGAGCAGTATCCGATGGCCAGCAAGGACTCCGAGGGCCGGCTGCTCGTCGGTGCCGCCGTCGGCTTCTTCGGCGATTCCTGGGAGCGGGCCAACGCCCTGCGGGAGGCCGGCGTGGACGTCCTGGTCGTCGACACCGCGCACGGTCACGCCCAGGCGCTGCTGGACATGATCCGGCGGATCAAGGCCGATCCGGCGTTCGACGACATCCAGGTCATCGGCGGCAACGTCGCCACTCGCGAGGGTGCGCAGGCACTCGTCGACGCCGGGGCGGACGCGGTCAAGGTGGGGGTGGGGCCCGGTTCGATCTGCACCACCCGCGTCGTGGCCGGCGTCGGCGTCCCACAGGTGACAGCCGTGTACGAGGCATCGCTGGCCTGCAAGCCCGCCGGGGTCCCGGTCATCGCCGACGGCGGGCTGCAGTACTCCGGCGACATCGCCAAGGCGCTGGTCGCCGGCGCGGACTCGGTCATGGTCGGCTCGCTGCTGGCCGGGTGCGAGGAGAGCCCTGGCGAGCTGGTCTTCGTCGCCGGCAAGCAGTACAAGACCTATCGCGGTATGGGTTCCATCGGGGCCATGGCATCGCGTGGCAAGAAGTCCTACTCCAAGGACCGCTACTTCCAGGCCGACGTCACCAGTGACGACAAGATCGTCCCCGAGGGCATCGAGGGCCAGGTGGCCTACCGCGGGCCGCTGGGCGCGGTGGTCCACCAGCTCGTCGGAGGTCTGCACCAGTCGATGTTCTACGTCGGGGCACCGACCATCGCGGAGCTGCAGGCACGTGGCCGGTTCGTGCGCATCACCTCGGCCGGCCTGAAGGAGAGCCACCCGCACGACATCCAGATGGTCGCCGAGGCACCCAACTACACCGGTCGCTGACCCACGTCTGCAGGTTTCCCACGAGACCGCTCAAGACCTGCAGTGATGACACGAAACTTCGTGTGCTTTGCGCAGGGAAAGAGCGGTCTCGTGGGAAACCTGGGGCCCGTGGGGCGGGCGATAGGGTATCGGCATGGCTGAGATCGAGATCGGGACCGCCAAGCGCGGCCGCCGAGCGTACTCCTTCGACGACATCGCGATCGTGCCGAGTCGGCGCACCCGTGATCCGGAGGAGGTCTCCACCCACTGGCAGATCGACGCCTACCGGTTCGAGCTGCCGGTCGTCGCCGCCCCCATGGACTCGGTGATGAGTCCGGACACGGTGATCGAGCTCGGTCGTCACGGCGGCCTCGGCGTGCTCGACCTCGAGGGTCTGTGGACCCGGTACGAGGACCCCGAGACCCTGCTGGCCGAGATCGCGGACCTCGAGCCCGGCACGGCCAACGCCCGCATGCAGGAGATCTACGCCGAGCCCATCAAGCCCGAGCTGATCACGGCCCGGCTGCAGCAGATTCGCGACGCCGGTGTCACCGTGGCCGGTGCGCTCTCCCCGCAGCGCACCAAGCAGTTCGCCGACGTCGTCGTCGAGGCCGGGGTGGACCTCTTCGTGATCCGCGGCACCACCGTCTCGGCCGAGCACGTCTCCGGCCAGACCGAGCCGCTGAACCTCAAGGAGTTCATCTACGAGCTCGACGTCCCCGTCATCGTCGGCGGTTGTGCCACGTACCAGGCGGCCCTGCACCTCATGCGCACCGGCGCTGCCGGCGTGCTCGTCGGCTTCGGCGGCGGGGCCGCGCACACCACGCGCTCGGTCCTCGGCGTGGCCGTCCCGATGGCCTCCGCGGTGGCTGACGTCGCCGCCGCCCGTCGTGACTACCTCGATGAGTCCGGCGGCCGGTACGTCCACGTCATCGCCGACGGGTCGATCGGACGCAGCGGGGACATCGCCAAGGCCATCGCCTGCGGCGCCGACGCCGTCATGCTCGGCTCGCCGTTCGCGCGGGCCGCCGAGGCGCCCGGCCGTGGCTTCCACTGGGGCGCCGAGGCCTGGCATGCCGAGCTGCCGCGCGGTGAACGCGTGGAGTTCGGGACGTCGGGATCCTTGGAGTCGCTGCTGTTCGGTCCGTCATCGGTGCCTGACGGAACCATGAACCTGATCGGCGCGCTGCGTCGCGCCATGGCCACCACCGGCTACACCGAGCTCAAGGAGTTCCAGAGGGTCGAGGTCACGGTGTCCTGACCCGGCGCCGTCCGCGGCGCCGCGCAGGTACCGCACGCCTGGGCGAGAGTGCCGCCACAGGATGCTGCACGATCCACATACCGGCGGTATCCTGACTCGCATGTCTGTCGCCAGCGTCGTCCCCGCGTCCCGGGTCCGTAGTCTCACCGCCCTCGTCCGCAGCACCACGGGGGAGGTCCGCACCACGACGTCTCCGCTGACCGGCGAGGACGTCGCGCAGGTCCCGCTGTCGAGCATCGAGGACGTGGAGACGGCCTTCGACACCGCTCGCGTCGCGCAGGAACGGTGGGCCCGCACTCCGCTGGCATCGCGCTCGGCCGCCCTGCTGAGGCTGCACGACCTCGTGCTGGAGCACACCGACGAGCTGCTCGACCTCATCCAGATCGAGTCCGGCAAGTCCCGCGCGCACGCGTTCGACGAGGTGGCCCACCTCGCGCTCACCGCTCGTTTCTATGCCCGCAGGTTGCGTGGCCAGGTCAGTCCGAGCCGACGCAACGGTGTGCTTCCCGGTCTGACCAGCGTCCGGGTCAACCAGGTGCCCAAGGGGGTCGTGGGCATCATCAGCCCCTGGAACTACCCGCTCACCATGGCCCTGTCCGACGGCCTCCCGGCCATCGCCGCTGGCAACGCGGTGGTCCACAAGCCCGACAGCCAGAGCCCGCTCATCGCGTTGGCCGGCGTGGAGCTGCTGCGTCGCGCCGGCGTGCCCGCCGACGTGTGGCAGGTCGTCAGCGGCCCCGGGTCGGTCGTCGGCACCGCGATCATCGAGCGGGCCGACTACATCTGCTTCACCGGTTCCACCGCCACCGGGACGATCGTGGCCAAGCAGGCCGCCGAGCGGCTGGTCAACTACTCGCTGGAGCTCGGCGGGAAGAACCCGATGGTCGTGCTGCCCGGTGCCGACGTCGAGCGTGCCGCGGCGGGAGCGGTCACGGCCTGCTTCTCCTCGGCCGGGCAGCTGTGCGTCTCCATCGAGCGGCTCTACGTCCACGACTCGCAGCTCGACGCCTTCCGCGACGCGTTCGTACGTCGGGTGCAGGCGCTGAGTCTGGGGGCGTCGCTGGACTGGGACGCCGACGTCGGCTCGCTCATCTCCCAGTCCCAGGTCGAGACGGTCACCAAGCACGTCGAGGATGCCGTCGCCAACGGGGCCACCGTGCTGACCGGTGGGCGAGCGCGCCCCGACCTCGGCCCGTACTTCTACGAGCCGACGGTGCTGGAGGGGGTCACGGAGGCGGCCGAGTGCTTCGCCGAGGAGACGTTCGGTCCGCTCGTCTCCCTGTACCGCTACTCAGACGTCGAGGAGGCCGTGGAGCTCGCCAACGCCGGCGAGTACGGCCTCAACGCCTCGGTCTTCGGCCCTGTGCGTGAGGCCCGCCGCATCGCCCCGCGCATCAAGGCGGGCACCGTCAACATCAACGAGGGCTTCTCGGCCAGCTTCGGCAGCATCGACGCCCCGATGGGTGGCATGCGGAGCTCGGGCGTCGGACGTCGCCAGGGTGCTGAGGGCATCCTGCGCTACACCGAGCCGCAGGCCGTGGCCGTCCAGCGCGGGCTGCCGGTCGGCGGGCCGTCGTTCGTCAGTTCCCGGCTGTGGTCGAGGCTGATGACCGTCGGCCTGAAGATCCTGCGTCGGACTCCCCGCGCGTGAGCGCATCGATGACGCGGTGCGTGAGCGCATCGATGACGCGGTGCGTGAGCGCGTCAATGACCCCCGCGCGTGAGCGCATCGATGACGCGGTGCGTGAGCGCGTCAATGACACAGGGCGTGAGCGCATCAAGATGGCACACTGCGCGAGAGGAGACGAAGGATGAGCGAGTTCGACCACGACGTCATCGTCATCGGGTCCGGGTTCGGCGGTAGCGTCTCGGCGCTGCGCCTGGTGGAGAAGGGGTACGACGTCGCCGTGCTGGAGGCCGGCAAGCGGTTCCGCGACGAGGACTTCGCCAAGACGTCCTGGCGGCTGCGCAAGTTCCTGTGGCTACCGCAGCTGGGCTGCTACGGCATCCAGCGCATCGACAAGCTCAAGGACGTCCTCATCCTGTCCGGTGCGGGTGTGGGGGGCGGGTCGCTCGTCTATGCCAACACGCTCTATGAGCCTCTCGACCCCTTCTACAAGGACCCCGCGTGGGGGCACATCACTGACTGGAAGGCCGAGCTGGCGCCCTACTACGACCAGGCCAAGCGAATGCTCGGCGTCACGACGTACCCGGTGGAGACGCCCGCCGACCGCGTCCTGCGCAAGACCGCCGCCGACATGGGCGTCGAGGGCACCTTCCACCACACGCCCGTCGGGGTGCTCTTCGGCGAGCCCGGCGCCAAGGTCGCTGACCCGTTCTTCGGTGGTCAGGGGCCTGAGCGTCATGCCTGCACCCACTGCGGTGAGTGCATGACGGGCTGCCGCCACAACGCCAAGAACACGCTGGTCAAGAACTACCTCTACCTCGCAGAGAAGCACGGCGCCGAGGTCCATGCGCTCACCACCGCCACGGCCGTGCGTCCGCTGCCAGGCGGTGGCTACGAGGTCGAGGTGCGCCGCACCAACAAGCGGTTCCGGCGCCGGCGCACCATGACCGCCCAGCAGGTGGTCTTCGCGGCCAGCACGATGGGAACTCAGAAGCTGCTGCACCGGATGAAGGACGACGGCGCGCTCGCGCACGTCTCGGACCGGCTGGGTCTGCTCACCCGCACCAACTCCGAGGCCCTGCTCGGCGCGATCGCCGACGATCGTGACGTCGACTACACCGAGGGCGTCGCCATCACGTCGTCTTTCCACCCTGATGAGCACACCCATGTCGAGCCGGTGCGCTACGGCAAGGGATCCAATGCGATGTCTCTCATGCAGACCGTCCTGACCGACGGGAGCTTGCCGACGGCGCGGTGGAAGACGTGGCTCAAGGAGATGTGGCGTCAGAAGCGGAACCTGTTCAAGCTCTACGACCTGCGGCATTGGTCCGAGCGCACCGTCATCGCGCTCGTCATGCAGACGCACGACAACTCGATCACCACCTTCACCAAGCGAGGTCTGTTCGGGCGGCGGCTAACCTCCAGGCAGGGCCACGGCGCCCCCAACCCGGCCTTCATCGAGCCGGGGCACCAGGCCGTCCAGCACATGGCCGAGCACATGGGTGGGACCGCCGGGGGCACGATCGGTGAGCCGTTCAACGTGCCGCTCACGGCGCACTTCATGGGCGGGGCCTGCATCGGCGACTCCGCAGAGACCGGTGTCATCGATCCCTTCCACCGTCTGTACGGGTACGAGGGCCTGCACGTCGTGGACGGTTCGGCGATCAGCGCCAACCTGGGTGTCAACCCGTCGTTGACCATCACCGCGCAGGCTGAGCGGGCGATGTCCTACTGGCCCAACAAGGGTGAGGCGGACGTCCGTCCGGCCGTCGGGGAGGACTTTCGCCGGCTCGACCCGGTCATGCCCAACCATCCGGTGGTACCTGATGACGCTCCCGCGGCGCTACGCCTGCCGATCGTGGGTGTCAGCTGACGCCCAGCCCCCGACGGGTGAGTCCCCCCGATTCGTGAGCCCGGGCACCCAACCAGCGCGTGGTTGGGTGCCCGGGCTCACGAATCGGAAAGACCATCAGTCGGTCCACTCGATCGAGTGGACCTCGTGCGAGCCGGGGATGCCTTTGAGGGTGACGGCGCGGGACTCAAGGACATCGAACTCCTCGGCATCCAGCTGCTCCAGCACGGAGTCGCTGATGAGGATCTCGCCGCCGTCGGCCTGCGAGGCCACGCGGGCCGCGTGGGCGACGTTGCGACCGAACAGGTCGTTGTCGCGGTGCACCGCCGAACCGCGGTGGGCGCCGATGCGCACGTTGACCGACGCGAGCCGGGACCCCGGTCGCACACCTGCGATGCCGCGCTGGATGTCGACGGCCGCCCGAACCGCCTCGGCCGGCGAGCCGAAGGCCACCATGAAGCCGTCGCCCTGAGTCTTGACGACGTGCCCGCCGTGCTCGGTGACGGCGTGGGTGATGATCCGGTCGTGCTTGGTCAGCAGCTGCACCCAGGCGCGGTCGCCGAGATCGTGGTTCAAGGTCGTGGAGTCCTCGATGTCGGAGAACAGGATCGTGACGGTGCCGTCGAGGGCTGCCAGGCGCACCAGGTCCGGCCGCTCCACGTCGGCCCAGCCCGCCAGCTCGCCGATCGAGCCGCGCAGCACCCCGCCGATGCCATGGTCCTTGACCATGATCGCCGTGCCCACCGCGCCGCGCACTGCCTGGGTAGGTGTCGGCACCAGGCGACGACGTCGAGGTGAGGGACGTCGCAGCTGATCCAGGCGCCGGCGCAGGGTGAGGACCCGGCGACGGGTGACGAGCCACAGGGTCGTGGTGACCACCAGCGCCGCGGACCAGAGAGCGACGACAGCGATCAGCACCAGCTCGAGCGTCGACATCAAGAGTGAATCTAGGGCATGCCGCGCTCGTCGGACATGCCTGGCGCGAAACGCGCGGCCCAGGCCGATCATCGGCCCGTCACGGTGGGATGTCTGCGGGAACACAGAACCCGGCCTGGAGGGAGCTCACGGGCCGGGTCCTGTTCGGTGCCGCTTGGGAGCGGGCACAAAGATCTAACGGGAGGGAGTGTTGTTAGATCCGTCTAGTTCAACGACGGACCGTCCACGGGGTTACGAGGTGTCTGGGAAAAATCTCGCGCCGATACGATGCTGTCCGTGACACCAGACCATGATCTCGTTCTCGTCGTCGACTTCGGTGCCCAGTACGCCCAGCTCATCGCGCGACGGGTGCGTGAGGCCAAGGTCTACTCCGAGATCGTCCCGCACACCATGCCGGTGGAGCAGATGCTCGCCAAGCAGCCCAAGGCCATCGTCCTGTCCGGAGGGCCGGCGTCGGTGTACACCCCCGACGCGCCACGGCTGGACCCCGCGCTCGTGGACGGCACGGTCCCGGTCTTCGGCATCTGCTACGGCTTCATGGCCATGGCGGCCGCCCTGGGCGGTGACGTCGCCCGCACCGGCCAGCGCGAGTACGGCCGCACCGACGTGGAGGTGCTCGACCCGGGCACGCTGCTGGACGGGCTGCCCACCTCGCTCGTGTCGTGGATGTCCCACGGGGACGAGGTCGTCGGAGCGCCCGAGGGCTTCAGTGTCAACGCCCGTTCCCCGCGCGCCACCGTCGCCGCCTTCGAGAACGTCGAGCGTGGCCTCGCCGGGGTGCAGTGGCACCCCGAGGTCATGCACTCCGAGCACGGCCAGGACGTCCTCGAACGCTTCCTGGTCGACATCGCCGGCTGCCGTCGGACGTGGACGAGCGTCAACATCGTGGAGGAGCAGGTCGAGAAGATCCGGGCCGAGGTGGGCCAGGCGCGTGTCATCTCCGCCCTCTCCGGGGGCGTCGACTCTGCCGTCTCCACCGCTCTGGTGCAGCGAGCCGTGGGGGACCGGCTGACCGCTGTCTTCGTGGACCACGGTCTGCTGAGGCAGGGCGAGGCCGAGCAGGTCGAGCGCGACTACGTCGAGGCCACGGGCGTGGACCTGAAGGTCGTCGACGCCAAGGCTCAGTTCCTCGGGCACCTGGAAGGTGTCAGCGACCCCGAGAGCAAGCGCAAGATCATCGGACGTGAGTTCATCCGAGTCTTCGAGGAGGCCGAGCGCGAGGTGCTCGCCACCCCGGGCCCGCCGGTCAAGTTCCTCGTGCAGGGAACGCTCTACCCCGACGTCGTGGAGTCCGGTGGCGGTGAGGGGGCAGCCAACATCAAGAGCCACCACAACGTCGGAGGACTTCCCGAGGACTTGGAGTTCTCGCTCGTGGAGCCGCTGCGCACGCTGTTCAAGGACGAGGTCCGCGAGGTCGGGCGACAGCTCGGCATCCCCGAGGCCATCGTCGGTCGGCACCCGTTCCCCGGGCCGGGTCTGGCGATCCGCATCATCGGCGCCGTCGATGCCGAGCGGCTGGACGTCCTGCGCCGCGCCGACGCCATCGTGCGTGAGGAGACCGCGCGCGCCGGTCTCGACGCGCAGATCTGGCAGTTCCCCGTCGTGCTGCTCGCCGACGTCCACTCCGTGGGTGTCCAGGGTGACGGTCGCACGTACGGCCATCCGATCGTGCTGCGCCCGGTCTCCAGCGAGGACGCCATGACCGCTGACTGGAGCCGGTTGCCGCACGACGTGCTGGAGCGCATCTCCACGCGCATCACCAACGAGGTCGAGGAGGTCAACCGGGTGGTGCTGGACGTCACCAGCAAGCCGCCCGGAACGATCGAGTGGGAGTGAGTCTGTGGCCCTGACCAGGGTCGTGCTGCATGGTTTACGCCCACGGCGAACGGCGGAACAGCGGGGGCCAAGGTGCCGTTGAATCCCGTATGTGGGCGTCCCTCCACGGAGTGAACAACCCGCAACTAGACTAAAGAGAACCAGTACCCGTTCCAAGGGGGACGAATGTTCGAGAGGTTCACCGACCGCGCCAGGCGCGTCGTCGTGCTCGCCCAAGAAGAAGCGCGCATGCTCAGCCACAACTACATCGGCACCGAGCACATCCTCCTCGGCCTGATCCACGAGGGCGAAGGGGTCGCTGCCAAGGCGCTCGAGAGCCTGGACATCTCCCTGGAGGCAGTCCGCGGCCAGGTCGAGGACATCATCGGCCAAGGCCAGCAGGCGCCCAGCGGGCACATCCCGTTCACGCCGCGTGCCAAGAAGGTGCTGGAGCTCAGCCTGCGCGAGGCGCTGCAGCTGGGCCACAACTACATCGGCACCGAGCACATCCTGCTCGGCCTCATCCGCGAGGGCGAGGGCGTGGCAGCACAGGTGCTGGTCAAGCTCGGTGCCGACCTCAACCGGGTCCGCCAGCAGGTCATCCAGCTCGTCAGCGGCTTCCAGGGCAAGGAGGCCGAGACTGCCGGTGCGCCCAGCGAGAGCCAGCCCAGCACGTCGGCGGTGCTCGACCAGTTCGGCCGCAACCTGACGCAGGCCGCACGCGAGGGCAAGCTCGATCCGGTCATCGGCCGTGAGACGCAGATCGAGCGCGTCATGCAGGTCCTCAGCCGCCGCACCAAGAACAACCCGGTGCTCATCGGCGAGCCCGGCGTCGGCAAGACCACCGTCGTGGAGGGCCTTGCGCAGGACATCGTCAAGGGCGACGTCCCCGAGACGCTCAAGGACAAGCACATCTACACGCTCGACCTCGGTGCGTTGGTGGCCGGCTCGCGCTACCGCGGTGACTTCGAGGAGCGCCTCAAGAAGGTGCTCAAGGAGATCCGCACCCGCGGCGACATCATCCTGTTCATCGACGAGATCCACACCCTCGTCGGGGCCGGAGCCGCCGAGGGTGCCATCGACGCCGCCAGCATCCTCAAGCCGATGCTGGCCCGCGGCGAGCTGCAGACCATCGGTGCCACGACGCTCGATGAGTACCGCAAGCACTTCGAGAAGGACGCCGCCCTCGAGCGCCGCTTCCAGCCCATCCAGGTGCCGGAGCCCTCGATCGCGCACACCATCGAGATGCTCAAGGGACTGCGGGACCGCTACGAGGCACACCACCGCGTCACCATCACCGACGACGCCCTCGTGGCCGCAGCCACCTTGGCCGACCGTTACGTCTCGGACCGCTTCCTGCCGGACAAGGCCATCGACCTCGTCGACGAGGCGGGATCGCGGTTGCGCATCCGTCGGATGACGGCTCCGCCGGACCTCAAGGAGTTCGACGAGAAGATCGACGACGTCCGCCGCCGCAAGGAGGGCGCCATCGATGCGCAGGACTTCGAGGCCGCCGCCTCCCTGCGTGATGAGGAGAAGAAGCTCATCCTCGCCAAGGCCGAGCGCGAGAAGCAGTGGCGTGCCGGCGACATGGACGTCGTGGCGGTCGTCGACGAGGAGCTCGTCGCCGAGGTCCTCGCGCTGGCCACCGGCATCCCGATCGTCAAGCTCAGCGAGGAGGAGTCCGGTCGCCTGCTCAACATGGAGGCCGAGCTCCACAAGCGGGTCATCGGTCAGGACGAGGCCGTCAAGGCACTGTCGCGGGCGATCCGGCGCACCCGTGCCGGACTCAAGGATCCCCGACGCCCCGGCGGATCGTTCATCTTCGCCGGCCCGTCCGGTGTCGGCAAGACCTGGCTGTCCAAGGCGCTCGCCAACTTCCTGTTCGGCGAGGACGAGGCGCTGATCCAGCTCGACATGAGCGAGTACAGCGAGAAGCACACCGTCTCGCGCCTGTTCGGCTCGCCTCCTGGCTATGTCGGCTACGAGGAGGGCGGACAGCTCACCGAGAAGGTCCGTCGCAAGCCGTTCAGCGTCGTGCTGTTCGACGAGGTCGAGAAGGCCCACCCCGACATCTTCAACTCGCTGTTGCAGATCCTCGAGGAAGGCCGGCTCACCGACTCCCAGGGTCGTGTGGTCGACTTCAAGAACACCGTCATCATCATGACGACGAACCTCGGCACGCGTGACATCGCCAAGGGCGTCAACCTGGGCTTCAGCCGGGCTGATGACGTCGCGGGCAGCTACGAGCAGATGAAGGCCAAGGTCTCCGAGGAGCTCAAGCAGCACTTCCGGCCCGAGTTCCTCAACCGTGTCGATGAGATCGTGGTCTTCCCGCCGCTCACGCAGGACGAGATCATCGAGATGGTCGACATGATGATCGGCTCGCTCGAGACCCGCCTGAAGGACAAGGACATGGGCATCGAGCTGACCCCCGCCGCCAAGGAGCTGCTCGCCAAGCGTGGGTTCGACCCCGTGCTCGGTGCGCGCCCACTGCGTCGCACGGTCCAGCGCGAGATCGAGGACACGCTGGCGGAGAAGATGCTCTTCGGCGAGGTTCGCGCCGGCGAGATCGTCCTGGTCGACGTCGAGGGCGAGGGCAAGGAGGCGTACTTCACCTTCAAGGGCACCCCCAAGGCCGAGCTCGAGCTCACCGAGGGCACCGACCCGCTTGCGGTGGAGGCCGGCTCCGGCGAGTGAGTCCGTACCACTGATGAGGCCCGGAACCCGAGCAGGGGTTCCGGGCCTCGTCGTTCAGTGGTTGGATCACCTGCCATGAACAAGATCCTGCTCCTGGTGGCCGGCGCTCTGGTGGCACTCGGAGTCGTCGCCTTCGTCCTGCAGCCGGGTCCGCCCGATGGGGAGTGTGTGCCCGACGGGCAGCCGTCGTCCGGGTACGTCGATGAGGAGAGCGGCTGCAACATCTCCATCGAGAGCTTCGAGGAGATCATGGACCACGAGAGCTCGCCCAAGTGGTTCCGTATCGCCGGGCTGCTGCTCGTCGTCGCCGGTGTGGTCACTGCGGTGGCGGCGTTCGTCGTCGGGCGCAGACGCGCCGGCGACCCCGGGCCGCCCGCGCCCTGAGCGATCGGTGGTCGTCAGGACGGCTACCAGTGGTGCGGGAACAGGGCCGGCGGCCGGCTCTCGACCACAGGTGCGGTCAAAGGAGTGCCGAGGGAAAGGTGCTCAGAGACTGAACGTGCCGTCGTCGTGCACGGTGGCGAGGCCGTCGTCGAGCAGGCTGTCCAGGCAGCGCTCACGCTGGGTCTCGTCCTCCCACACGGCGTCGAGCGTCGTCTTGGGAACGTGACCCTCGGCGTCGCGCAGCACGGCCATGAGGCGGCCACGGCACTGGCGGTCCGTGCCCGCCCAAGCCTGAGCGCGCCGGGGCGGTCCCTCGTGGGCGGGGTGGCCTGCCAGGTGCCAGCGGCAGGCCCAGCTCACCGGACACTCGTCGCAGCGAGGGGACCGCGCGGTGCACACAAGAGCTCCCAGCTCCATCGTCGCTGCGGCCCAACGATGCGGTGCGACGTCGGCCGGGAGCATCGACGCCGCGAGGCGACGTTCGGCCGTCGTGACCGACGGTGCCGGGAACGCATCGCCGTGCAGGACACGCACGAGCACGCGTCGCACGTTGGTGTCCAGGACGACGTGCCGCTGCCCGAACGCGAACGAGGCGACGGCAGCAGCGGTGTACTCACCGACACCCGGTAGGTCGAGCAGCATGGCGTGGTCGTCGGGAACCTGACCGCCGTGCTCCTCGGTGATCGCCACGGCCGCAGCATGCAGGCGCTGTGCCCGGCGCGGGTACCCCAGACGTCCCCAGGCCC
The DNA here is from genome assembly GCF_041951745.1 of Aeromicrobium sp. CTD01-1L150. GTDB lineage: Bacteria > Actinomycetota > Actinomycetes > Propionibacteriales > Nocardioidaceae > Aeromicrobium. The sequence continues at coordinate 3,289,818 of NZ_CP169555.1, read as the reverse complement.
GCACGGCCTCGCTCGCCGGCTCGGCCGCCAGGTCCGACGGTGTGGGCCACCGCTGCACCCACTCCTCGAAGACGGGACGGACGCGAGCGACAGGAGTCTGCTGCAGCATGAGCTCGGAGACCAGGACGGCCCAGGGATCCGGCAGGCCGGCGCTCGAGCGCCACGGCAGGTCCCGCGCTGCTGCGTCGAACCATCCGACGATGTCCTCGTGGATCCTTGCGACGCGGGCGACAGACGAGCCCGGCGGGGGTGCCGGGCCGGGGGCGGCAGAAGACATCCTCATGGCGCGTCGAGCCTAGTCGGGACGTCCACGCGGTTAGCGTTGGAGGGGTGAACCGTCCTCTGCCCTCCGCGATCTACTGGAGGCGACGCTTCCTGCTCCTTGCGGCGGTGTTGCTGGTGGCATGGGTGGGTGTCACGCTCTGGCCCGAGGGTGAGGACGCCGAGACGGCGGCACCGGAGCCGTCCCCGGCGGCCGAGAGCGAACCCAGCCCCAGCCCCAGTGCGACCGAGGAGGCTCAGGAGGTCGGCACGAACGCCGAGGAGACCACCGTCTCGCTGGAGGCCGGCGGTGATCCGTGCGACCTGGAGAGCATCCGGATGACTCCGCACGTCCCGCCGGAGCAGACCACCAAGGGCAAGGTCACGATCCAGCTGGCCCTGTCCACCACGGCCGAGGAGCCCTGCACCTTCCGTCCCGATGCCGGCGACGTGGCCGCGGTGATCTCCTCGGACGGCAACGCCGTCTGGGACTCCGACGTCTGCCGGACGACCACCCTGCTGGATGATCCCGTGGCGCTGTCGCCCCAGTGGTCCACCGTCGCGACCGCGACCTGGTCCGGCCGCGGCTCGGGACCGGCCTGCGACAAGAAGGAGGGCTGGGCGTCCTCAGGGAAGTACGCCCTGCGGATCGGCACCCTGGGAGGGGAGCCAGGCAAGACGACCTTCCGACTGCTGGAGAAGCCCAAGAAGGAGAGCGCCGACGAGGACGACGAACCCGACGAGGACGGTGGTGGGGAGGACGAGGACACGTCGGACGAGTCGTGAGCACCGGGTCCTTCAACCTGGTGCGTGTCGGCTGGAGCCTCGGCAGGGCCGCCGGGTGGCCGCCCGCGGACCACGCCCGTCAGACGTAGCGTTCGAGGATGCTGGACTCGGCCAGTCGGGACAGCCCCTCGCGGACGCCACGGGCGCGCAGGTCCCCGACGCCCTCGACGGCCTGCAGGTCGTCGATGCTCGCTCCGAGCAGCTTCTGCAGCGTCCCGAAGTGCTCGACCAGCCGGTCGATGACGCTGGCGGGCAGACGGGGAACCCGCGACAGCAGACGGTGTCCCCGAGGAGCCAGCGGTGCGTCGAGCGTCGTGTCGGTGCCGATGCGCAGGGCTTGGGCCACTGAGCCGAGCTCCACGAGCGAGGACGACTCGATGGAGGCGAGGTCGGCCAGCACCGACTCGACCGGGCGCCGGCGCCGTCCGCCGGGCATGTAGTCGCGCACCAGCAGCTCGCGGTCGGTGTCGACTCCGCCGATGAGCTCCTCCAGCTGCAGGGCGAGCAGACGGCCGTCGGTGCCCAGCTCCAGGACGTAGTGGTCGATCTCGCCGGCGATGCGGCGCACCATCTCCAGGCGCTGCGCGACGGCGGCGACGTCGCGAACGGTGACGAGGTCCTCGATCTCCAGCGCCGACAGGGCGTCGGTGACCTCGTCGAGGCGGTATCGGTAGCGTTCGAGCGTGGCGATGGCCTGGTTGGCGCGGCCGATGACGGCACCGGCGTCCTCCAGCACGTGCCGGTGCTCATCGAGGTAGAGCGCGATGAGGTGCATCGAGGCGGACACGGAGACGACCGGGAGGCCACTTTGGCGGGCCACCCGGTCGGCGGTGCGGTGCCGGGTGCCGGTCTCCTCGGTGTGGATGCTCGGATCGGGCATCAGGTGGATCCCGGCCTTGAGGATTCGGGTGATGCTGGAGTCGACGATGATGGCACCGTCCATCTTGGCCAGCTCGCGCAGCCCGGTGGCGGTGAACGGGACGTCGAGGTCGAAGCCGCCGGAGGAGATCGACTCCACCAGCTTGTCCTGTCCGATCACGATCAGCGCACCCGTGCGACCGCGCAGGATGCGCTCCAGGCCTTCGCGCAGCTCGGTGCCCGGCGCGATCGTCGCCAGGGCAGTGCGCAGGTTGCTTCGGGGTGCCACGTGGTCAGTCTAGGGATGCGGTGTGGTGCTCACGGGACGCAGGCACCGAAGTGCCGTCCCGACGTCGCTGACCCCGGTGACCGCGATGGTGCTGCCGAGACGTTCCAGGTCCTGCGAACCGGCGGGGACGACAGCACGTGTGAAGCCCAGCCGGGCGGCCTCACGCAGGCGTTCTCCCAGGTGGCGTACGGGGCGGACCTCGCCGGCGAGGCCGACCTCGCCGAGCACCACGAGGTCGGGTGGGGCCAGGGCGCCGGTCGCCGCCGAGGCGGCCGCGACGAGCACGGCGAGGTCGACCGATGGCTCGACGAGCCGAGCGCCGCCGACGGAGGCGGCGTACACGTCGTGCTTGGAGAGGTTGATGCCGCAGTGCTTGGTGAGGACGGCCAGGATCATGGCGACCCGGGAGGAGTCCAGGCCGCTGGAGGTGCGTCGTGGCGACGGCGCGTTGGTCTCCACCGACAGCGCCTGCACCTCGGCCAGCAAGGGGCGCCGGCCCTCCATGGTCACTGTGACGCAGGTGCCGGAGACGGGCGTGTCGTGCCGGGACACGAACAGGCCGGTCGGGTCGGGCACCTCCACCAGTCCGGCGTCGGCAAGGTCGAAGCAGCCGATCTCATCGACCGGGCCGAAACGGTTCTTCACCGCGCGCAGCAGCCGCAGCCTTGAGGTGCGATCACCCTCGAACTGCAGGACGGTGTCCACCAGGTGCTCCAGCACGCGTGGGCCGGCGACCGAGCCGTCCTTGGTGACGTGGCCGACGAGAACGGTGGCGATCGCTGCGCCGCCGATCCCTGGGCTCTTGGCGCGCTGGATGAGCGATGACGCGACCTCGCGCACCTGGGTGACTCCGCCCGGCACACCGTCGACGTCGGCCGAGCCGATCGTCTGCACGGAGTCGACCACGAGCAGGCTCGGCTGCACCTGCTCGACGTGGGTGAGCAGGGCGCCGAGGTCTGTCTCGGCGGCGAGGTACAGCTCGTCGTGGACGGCGTTCGTGCGCTCGGCCCGCAGCCGCACCTGGGCCGCCGACTCCTCACCGGAGACGTACAGGGTGCGCCGCCCCTGGCGAGCCCACTGAGCCGCCAGCTCCAGCAGGAGGGTGGACTTTCCGACCCCCGGCTCGCCCGCCAGCAGCAGGACACCACCGGCCACGACACCGCCACCGAGGACGCGGTCCAGCTCGCCGATGCCTGAGGGCACGCTGGCGGCCTCGGTGACCGTCACCTCGCTGATCGGACGGGCCGTGCTGGTGACGGCTGCCGGCGCGGTGCGTCCCGTGGAGCGGTCCGCGGCGCGCTCGTCGACCGTGCCCCAGGCCTGGCACTCACCACAGCGGCCCACCCACTTGGTGGTGGTCCAGCCGCACTCCGCGCAGGCGTAGACGGGGCGCTTGGCCCTGGTGTTGTGGGCCTTGCTGCTGGGGGGCATGAAGTCAGCCTAGTTCGGGGCGCCGACAGCAGGTCACGCTCAGATCGTGACGTCGCCGTTCGGGGTGCGGAACGTGACCGACATGATGCCCGGCTGGGCATTGGGAGCGACCCACTCGACGGTGATCTGCTCCAGGGCGGTCACCGCCGGCTCGCCGAGCCAGCCCGACAGCCGTTCCGGGGCGCCGGCCATCTGCAGGGCGACCAGACTGATGTCCGACGGGGCCATCTGCGACGGGTGCTCGGAGGCATCGATGTCCCAGCACGTGACGTAGGGCAGCTGCGGGTCGACCTTCATGCTGCTCGTGCCGATCTGGCGCCACTGCAGATTGAACCCGTCAGGGCGACGACGGTTGCCCGGCACGGCGTGACGGCCGATACGGTGCTCCACCGCGGTCATGTCCTCCACCGAGACGCACCAGGCCATCCAGCCGCCACCGGCCTCGGAACGCTGGCGCACCACCTGCCCGAACGCCGCCTTGTCCGCCGCCGGGTGGTCCAGGACCTCCACGACCTCCAGGTACTGGCGGTTCTGCAGCGGCAGGATCATGTTCCGGGTGCCGAACCGGGGGTGCGCGCCGCCGTCGAGGAACGGCGCACCCAGCAGGCCCTCCAAGTCATCGGTGGTGGCACTGAGCCCGCCCGGTCCGGCAGCGAAGGAGAGATGGTCGAGGTGCATGGGTCATTGTTGCCAGAGACCGATGAGGGGCACGGAGGCGGGGGTGGGTGCTGATGCGCCGCGCCACCGTGGAGACAGTCGTGCCAGGCGTCTGCGGGGGCTGGCGTCGGCCCACCGTCGCCCGGCTCAGTCGGCCGTGGCGGGGTGTGTGTTGGGTGCGCCGGCGGCCAGGTGTGCCTCGCACTGACGCTCCAGCTCGGCGTAGGCGGCCTCACCCATGAGCGCCACCAGCTCGGCCCGGTTCGTGATGTACAGCGGCTCGGGAGCGACGTGCGCCTCGGTGTTGGACGAGCAGTACCAGTCCAGGTCGGCCCCACCCGGCCCCCACCCGGCCCGGGTGTACTCGCCGATCTGCACCTCCAGGTAGGACGTGCCGTCGCCGCGCTCGACGTCACGGAACTGGCGTCGCAGCGGCAGCTGCCAGCAGACGTCCGGCTTGAGCTCCAGCGGCTCGACGCCCTCGGCCAGCGCCAGGCCGTGCAACGAGCAGCCGTACCCACCGGAGAAGCCGAGCGAGTTGTGGAAGATGCAGGCGCCGTCGACGGCGCGGGTCTTGAGCTCGCCGTCGCCGTCGGTCTCCGTCCAGCCCTGTGGCCCGGTGCCCTCGGCGTGGCGTTCCCACTGCTCGGGCGTCAGGCGCTCGACGGCCGTCGCGACCCTTGCGTGGTCGTCCTCGTCGGCGAAGTGCGCACCCAGCGTGCAGCACCCGGCGTCGGGGCTCGAGGCGTAGATGCCCGGACACGTGCCCCCGGCTGCACCCCCGCCGAAGATGCAGGTCCACCGAGAGGTGAGCCACGTGAGGTCGCAGCGGAACACCTCATCGGCGTCGTCAGGATTGGTGAACTCCACCCAGGAGCGGGGGAGTCCGAGGTCGATCTCGGGCATCGGCCCCACTGTAGGACCGCACGCCACACGGACCGTGGGAGGATGGAGACATGCGCATGGGCGTCCTCGACATCGGGTCGAACACCGGGCACCTGCTGATCGTCGACGCCTACCGGGGCGGCCCGCCGCTGCCGGCCTCCTCGTTCAAGGAACCACTGCGACTCGCCGAGCAGCTGGACGCCGAGCAACGGGTCACCGACGACGGCGTGGACCGGCTCGTCAAGTACGTCGTCCAGGCCAAGGCGGAGGCCGAGGACCGAGGGTGTTCCCTCGTCGTCGGGTTCGCCACGTCCGCGGTTCGGGACGCGGTCAACGCCGACGAGGTCCTGGCGGCCGTCCGTGAGGCCAGTGGCATCGAGGTCGATGTGCTGCCCGGCGAGGATGAGGCCCGGCTGACGTTCCTCGCCGTGCGGCGCTGGTTCGGCTGGTCGTCGGGTCGTCTCGGCGTCCTCGACATCGGCGGGGGGTCGCTGGAGCTGGCCGTCGGGTCCGACGAGCAGCCGGACGTCGCACAGTCCCACCCCCTCGGTGCAGGCCGGCTCACCCGGGAGTGGCTGGACGCCGGCGAAGGCCCCGACGCGCTGCGCAAGTACGTGCGTACCGCCCTGGCCGAGGACGCCGGCGCCGTGCTGCGCGGCGGTGCGTTCGACCACGCCGTGGCCACCAGCAAGACGTTCCGTTCGCTGGCCCGCATGTGCGGCGCGGCCCCCGCCAGCGACGGGGACTTCGTCAAACGGGTGCTGCGCCGCGCCGACCTCGGTCCGCTGATCAGTGAGATCGTCGGCCTGGAGACCGACGAGATCGCCCGTCTCCCCGGTGTCTCGGTCGACCGTGCCCACCAGATGGTGGCCGGAGCACTCGTCGCCGAGGCGGCCATGGACCTCTTTGAGCTCTCGGAGCTGGAGATCTGCCCGTGGGCGCTGCGCGAGGGTGTCCTCCTGCAACACCTGGATGCTCTGTAGCCGTCATGTGCGAGACGGTATGAACGAGTCTGGGCGCAGCGGGATGCGTATCGGTCTGTCGACGTCGTCGGTCTATCCGGGCACCACGGCGAGCGGGTTCGAGGTGGCCGCCCGGCTCGGGTACGACGGGGTCGAGGTGATGGTCGGGATCGACGACGTCAGCACCGACATCGACGCCTGCCGCTCCTTGTCGGAGTTCCACCAGATCCCGGTGTTCTCCGTGCACGCACCGACGCTGCTGCTCACCCAGCGGGTGTGGGGGACCGACCCATGGGGCAAGCTGCACCGCAGCGCCGAGATGGCCGCCGAGCTCGGGGCCGGCGTCGTCGTGGTGCACCCGCCGTTTCGTTGGCAGCGTGACTACGCACGTGGGTTCGTCGAGGGCATCGCGGACCTCGAGCGCGAGCACGGCATCGTCTACGCGGTCGAGAACATGTACCCGTGGCGCACCGGCAAGCGCGAGTTCCAGGCGTACCTGCCGGACTGGAACCCCGTCGACGAGGACTACGACCACGTCACGCTCGACCTCTCCCACAGCGGCACTGCCGGGGAGGACCCGGTGGAGATGGCCCGCATCCTCGGCGATCGGCTCGCGCACGTGCACATCGCCGACTCCCACGGTTCGCCCAGGGACGAGCATCTCGTACCGGGCCGCGGCTCCCAGCCGTGCGCAGCCTTCCTGGAGCACCTCGCGGACCGTGGCTACGACCGTGACGTCGTGGTCGAGATCAACACCCGCAAGTCCGGCGACCAGCAGTCCCGCGAGAGCGACCTTCTCGAGGCGCTCGCCTTCACCCGGCTGCACACTTGAGCACAACGAGCTGGCGGGGCGTCGGCACCAGGCACCAACGTGAGCCCGCGCCTCAGGACGTCCCGCCCGAGGCCTGCCCCAGCCGTCCTGCGATGACGCCACCAGCGATCATCTGTATCTGGTGGTAGAGCATCAACGGCAGCACCAGGAGCGCGACGTCGCTGCTGGAGAACAGCACGGTGGCCATGGGCAGTCCGCTGGCCAGACTTTTGCTGGACCCGCAGAACAGCATGGCCACCCGGTCGCCACGACTGAACCCGGCCAGACGTCCGACGCCCAGGATCCACGCGAGGACGACGACGAACAGCACGACGCACACCACGGAGACCACGAGCGCGTCGACGAGCCGGACCGCGGCCCACACGTCGGCCGTCGCGCCCTCGCTGAAGGCGACATAGATGACGAGCACGATGCTGGAGCGGTCGAAGACCCGTAGCCGGGGGTCGTGTCGGGTGACCCAGCCTCCGAGCAGCGGCCGGACCAGCTGGCCGAGGATGAACGGTGCGAGCAGCTGCAGCACGATCCGCAGCACCGACGCGGCGTCGACCCGGGCGTCGGCGCTCATGAGCACCGCCACGAGCGCAGGTGTCAGGAAGACGCCGACCAGGTTGGACACCGAGGCACTGACCACTGCAGCAGCCGTGTTGCCGCTGGCGATCCGGGTGTAGACGACGCAACCCTGGATCGTGGAGGGGACCGCGCACAACAGCAGCACCCCTGCCGCCAGTCCTGGCGTCAGGACCGACGCCAGGAGCAGACCGGCGGCCAGTCCGAGCACCGGGAAGACGGCGAACGTCGTCAGCAGGAGCAGCACCTGCAGACGCCAGTTCCGCAGGCCGGCGAGCGCCTCGGCCGTGGAGAGCCGGGTGCCGTAGAGGAAGAACAGCAGTCCGATGGCCACCGCCATCACGACGCGCAGCGCATCGAACGTCGTACCGGTGGCCGGCAGGACGGTGGCCACCACTGCCGCCAGCATCAGCAGCACGATGAAGGGGTCCGGCCTCAGGCGCACCCGGCGAGCCTACGCACCGCCCAGGCCCGCGGTTCGCGAGGACCGTCCACCCCACTGGTGTTGGGAAACCTGCATACCTGGGGGGCACTAGGGTGATGGCATGTCCGCACGCATTGCAGTCCTGGGCGGCGGCGTGATGGGGGAGACGCTGCTCTCGGCCATCATCGCGGCAGGCCACGCCGACGTCGTCGTGGCTGAGAAGTTCCCCGACCGCGCCGACGAGCTCCGCGAACGGTACGACGTCGAGGTCCTCGATCCCGCCGACGCCGTCGTCGACGCCGGCATCGTGCTGGTCGTGGTCAAGCCGCAGGACGTCGGCACGCTCCTGGAGGAGATCTCCGGCTCCCTGGCGCCCGCTGCCGTGGTCGTCTCGCTGGCGGCGGGGGTGCGCACCGCGACCATCGAGGCCCGTGTCGCCGAGGGTGTCGCTGTCGTCCGTGCGATGCCCAACACCCCGGCGCTCGTGGGTGAGGGGATGTTCGGGGTCTCGGCCGGCTCCTCCTGCGACGCCCACCAGCTGCAGAGCGTCGTCGACCTGCTCGCCACGAGCGGCGAGGTGGTCGTCGTCGACGAGGAACAGCAGGACGCCCTCACCGCCGTCTCCGGCTCCGGGCCCGCCTACGTCTTCTACCTCGCCGAGGCGATGATCGCCGGCGGCGTCGAGTCGGGCCTCGACGAACAGGTCGCCCGAACCCTCGCCGCGCAGACCCTGGTCGGTGCGGCGAAGCTCCTCAACACCTCTCACGATCCGCCGGCGGAGCTGCGTCGCCGCGTGACCTCACCGCACGGCACCACGGCAGCGGCCATCGACACCTTCGACGAGCGTGGCGTTCGCGACGGGCTGGTGGCCGGCGTCCGCGCGGCAGCACGCCGCTCGGCCGAGCTCTCCGGGTCCTGAGCAGGCCCCGCCGTCCAACTCACCACGGGAATCTGTTGCTTACCCCGTTTTGCAAACCGGGGTAAGCAACAGGAAGTCGGGGTGGGTTCCCTGATTCCCATGAGTTCATGGGAATCAGGAGTCCGGTGGGGCGACTTGTGGCCCGGCACCTGACCCGGGTGCGTGATACCCGCCACGTCGGTGACCGTAGGCTGGCGACATGACGGACCGCGCGTGCCTGGTCTTCGACGACCGGCTCACCGCCTACAACTTCGGTCAGTCCCACCCGATGGCACCGGTGCGGGTCGAGCTGACGATGTCGTTGTCGCGCGAGCTCGGCATCCTCGACCACCTCGAGATCGTGGGAGCCGACCCCTGCTCGGAGGAACAGCTGCTCACCGTGCACGAGGCCGGCTACGTCGAGCGCGTCCGCAAGCTCTCCGCCCACCCCACCCACAGCGACCCCACGATCGGTCTGGGCACGGAGGACAACCCGGTCTTCGCCGGCATGCACGAGGCCAGCGCCCTCATCGCCGGCGCCACCGTGGAGGCCGCGCGCCGGGTCTGGACCGCAGAGAACAAGCGCGCCATCAACATCGCCGGAGGACTGCACCACGCCATGGCCGCCCAGGCCAGCGGCTTCTGCATCTACAACGACGTCGCCGTGGCCATCGCCTGGCTCCTGGACCAGGGCGCGCAGAAGGTCGCCTACGTCGACGTCGACGCCCACCACGGGGACGGCGTCCAGCAGATCTTCTACGACGACCCGCGAGTGCTCACGATCTCCGTCCACGAGGGCCCACAGTCCCTCTTCCCCGGCACGGGTTGGCCCACCGAGACCGGAGGCACAGGAGCCGAGGGGTCAGCCGTCAACGTGGCCCTTCCCCCCGGGACCTCCGACGCCGGATGGTTGCGCGCCTTCCACGCCGTCGTGCCGCAGGTGCTGCGCGAGTTCGGGCCCGACGTGCTCATCACCCAGCACGGCTGCGACTCCCACATGGACGACCCGCTCACCAACCTCATGCTCAGCGTGGACGGCCAGCTCGCCACCTACAAGGCACTGCGCGACCTCGCCGAGGAGGTCGCGGGTGGCCGCTGGATCATCACCGGCGGAGGTGGCTACGCGGTCACCGACGTCGTGCCCCGCATCTGGACCCACCTCCTCGCCGTGGCGGCCGACCGTGACATCGACCCCGCCACCCCCACCCCCGAAGCCTGGCGCCAGGAGGTCAGCCGCCTACGCGGCACCGGCGCGCCGTACCGCATGGGCGACGGACGCTCGGCCGGCTACCGCCCTTGGGAGCTGGGCTTCGACCCTGCCAGCTGGCTCGACCGCTCCATCCAGGCCGCGCGCGTGGAGAGCTTCCCCTCCCTCGGCATCGACCCCACGCTCTGATCCGTTTGCCGTCCACGGCCCGGCACCGCCGCTGTTCCGTTTGCCGCCCTCCCCCAAGCACTTCGCTGCGCTCCGTGCTGGGAGGTACCCCCAGGCCCGGCATCCCCGCCGGTGTCCGTCGGTTGGGCAATCACTATCCCTCACGCCCCATCAGGCACTAGGGTCAACCTCAAGCACGCGCGTTCACTCCCCGGTGGGGAAGCCGGGGAGCGCGCGTGCCCTTCAGGAAGCAGGTGTACGCATGGCAGCGGGAGCGACGTTCCTGACCGTGGCCGAGGTGGCCTCGAGGATGCGTGTCTCGAAGATGACCGTCTACCGGCTCGTCCACTCCGGCGAGCTGGAGGCCATCCGCGTGGGTCGTAGCTTCAGAGTGACCGAGGAGGCCATGGAGGCCTATCTGCAGAAGTCCTTCTTCGAGGCCGGCTGAACAACGTTCTTGCCCGCCACGTATCGTGGGGTTTCTGTCGTCAACAGTAATGCGAAGGGTCACCTGTGGGTTCAGTCATCAAGAAGCGTCGTAAGCGGATGTCGAAGAAGAAGCACCGCAAGATGCTCAAGCGCACGCGGGTCCAGCGCCGCAAGCTCGGCAAGTAAGGCCCATGGGCCGAGTCGTCCTCGTCACGGGTGTCGCGGGCTCCTTCGCCGCGCGCTTCTCGCGTCAGCTCGCCGCAGTGGGCGAGGACCTCGGCATCAGTCGCGTCGTCGGCATCGACCTGCGACCACCGGAGGGTGAGCTCGGCGGCGTCAAGTTCGTCCGGGCCGACATCCGCACCCCGGTGATCGGCAAGGTCATGGCGGTGGAGGACGTCGACACCGTCGTGCACCTGGACGTCGCGCCGGACAGCAGCCGCGCCGGCAACTCCAAGGAGCGCAACGTCATCGGGACGATGCAGCTCCTGGCCGCCTGCCAGCGCTCCGGCATCGTCACCAAGCTCGTCCTTGCGTCCTCCGCCGCGGTCTACGGCTCCTCGCCCAGGGACCCGGCGATGTTCACCGAGTCGCTCACCGCTCGTGGGGGCACACGATCAGGGTTCCCCAAGGACATCGTGGAGGTGGAGAGCTATGTCCGCGGCTTCTCGCGACGTCGCCCGGACGTGCTCATCACGACCATCCGAGCGGCCCAGGTCCTGCACCCGGCCATCGAGACCCCGCTGCGCGACTTCTTCCAGAACCCGATGCTGCCCGCCGCCATCGGCTACGACCCCCGGTTGCAGTTCTGCCACGTCGACGACGCCGTCGCCGTCCTCACCGAGGCTGTCACCCGCGACCGCCCGGGCACCTTCAACCTCGCTGGCGACGGCGTCATCCTGCTCTCCCAGGCCGCCCGTCGGCTCGGACGGCCGCTCATCCCGCTGCCATCGCTGGGGTTCGCCTCAGCCGCCGCTCGGGTCACGCGCGTGATGGGGGGCAACATCTCGCCCGACCTGCACCGCCTGCTCACCTATGGCCGAGCGGTCGACACCACGGCGCTGCGCGACATCTTCGGGTTCGAGCCGCAGCACACCACCGAGGAGGTCTTCGAGGAGTACCGCGAAGCCGTCCGGCCCGGGGTGCTCTCGGTGATCGGAGCGCGAGCATGAACGACGACCGCCGCACGATCGGCACCAACGGTCCCGCCGGCCGTGGCACCCGTGCCGCCGGGTCGCCGTCGTCGGCCTCGCGCTCGCTCGCCGGCGGCTCCGCCCCTCGACGCGGCCCCGCCAAGAAGAAGTCCTCCACCACCGCCTCAGGAGCCACCAAGAAGTCCGCCGCCGGTGCCGCGAACCCCCGCAGCACCACAGCCACCAAGAAGGCCACGGCAGCCAGCCGCGCCACCGCAGGCACCAAGGCCACCTCGTCCCGGAGCAGCGCCAAGGCCCGGACCCGGCCCACCGAGAGCAAGACCGGCGGCGAGGAGCCACGCCTGCGGGCCGTCACCGAGGACGACGCAGCAGCGGCCGCCGCGGCCGCCGCCGAGCAGGCGGCCCGTGAGACCCGGACGGCCGGCGCGGCGTCCATGCCCGGCATCGCGATGGAGGACCTCGCCCAGGCGTTCGTGGGCGCGGCTCAGCGTGTGCTCGGGACGGACTGGGAGCAGCGCCTCGCCACGGTCCTGTCGGCGTTGCGCCAGCGGCTGGCCGGTGACTACGCGGTCGACGAGTTCGGCTTCGACCCCCAGATCACCGAGATCCTCACCTCTGCGGTCGAGCCGCTCGCCGAGAGCTGGTTCCGTCTGGAGGTTCGCGGCGCCGAGAACATCCCCACCGAGGGCGGTGCCCTCCTGGTGGCCAACCACTCAGGCACCGTTCCCATCGACGGCGTCATGACCGGGTACGCGGTCAAGAAGTACAGCGGTCGCGACCTGCGTCCCCTCGGGGCTGACCTGGTCTTCGCGCTGCCGTTCGTCGGTCAGATGGCTCGCAAGGTGGGTGCCACCCTGGCCTGCACCCAGGACGCCGAGCGACTGCTCAGCTCAGGAGAGGTCGCCGGTGTCTGGCCGGAGGGCTTCAAGGGCATCGGCAAGCCGTTCACCGAGCGCTACAAGCTGCAGCGCTTCGGACGCGGAGGGTTCGTGTCGTCGGCCATGCGGGCCCAGGTGCCGATCGTGCCGGTCTCCATCGTGGGAGCCGAGGAGATCTACCCGCTGATCGGCAACGTCGCGTCGTTGGCGCGTCTGCTCGGTGTGCCCTACCTGCCGATCACACCGTTCTTCCCGCTCCTGGGGCCGTTGGGCATGGTGCCGTTGCCCAGCAAGTGGATCATCGAGTTCGGTGAACCAATCCGTACCGATGCCTACGAACCGGAGCAGGCCGATGACCCGATGCTGCTGTTCAACGTCACCGATCAGGTGCGCGAGACGATCCAGCAGACCCTGTACGCGTTGCTGGTCGACCGGGGCAACGCGTTCTTCTGACCGGCTGAGGCTCGCCCCGGCGGCCACCGCCTGGTACCCGCGGCGAGGGACGCCGCTACTTGCTGCTGCCGCCGCCCAGCAGACCGTCGAGCAGGCCCGGCACCAGGCCGACCGTGTCGTCGTCGCCGAGCAGGCCGCCAACCACCGGGTCGGTGATGCCACGCAGGCCCGAGGAGGTGGACGGCGTGGGGGAGGTCTTGCGGGTGGGTGCCGCCGACGTGGGCGAGGTCGCCGGCTCCACCGGTGACGCAGTGACGGTCCTGGATCTGCGTGGTGCGCTGCTCGGCTCGCTGGACGGCGGCTCGACCGGCCTCACGCGCTGTGCATCGGCGCCCGAAGCCACGGACCGCAGCAGGTCGTCGACGTCCGCCTTGTCGCAGGAGCCGCACAGCCGGGAGGACTCCAGAGCCAGCGCGCTGACTGCCTTGGCGGCATCGTCCCAGGCGGCGTCGACGTCCGCAGGGAGATCCGTCTCGGCGATCGCGGCCAGGACCGTGGTGGAGCGCGTGACGAAGTCGTTGACCGTCTCGATCGAGGCCTCATCGCCGTCGGTGGTGAAGGAGCCGAACAGGGTGTTGGATCCGTCTTCTGCCTGGCTCGTGAAGTCCGCAAGGAGCCCTGGCAGCCGCCCGTGCTGGTCAGCGTCGCCAGCCACCGCCTCCGCCTCGCGCAGACGCTCGGTGGCCCGATCGAGCTGGTAGGTCCCACGGTCGGCCCCGTCGTCCTTGAAGGACAGCTGGACGTTCTCGACACCGAGCTTGACGGGGTAGAGCACATCGCCCGGCATGGCCGTGGCGCTGCTGGCGACCAGCGAGATCGCGCCGAAGGAGGCGACGCAGGCGGCGGTGGCCGCGGCGAGGCGGCGGCGCGTCCGGCGCGACGTCGAGCTGGTGGTCGCGGCGGGACGAACGGCCGGACGGGCCACGAGGACGTCCTCGGCCTCGGCCATCAGCTGCTCACGCAACGCGAGGCGGAAGTCCGCGGACGGCTCGGCGACGGCGCTCTCGCACAGTCGTTCGGCGGCCTGCACCAGCTCGGCCACCTCACCCTGCGCGGGCGCGCCGTTCTCCCACGCCTCCTGGAAGGCGTGGGCGTCGTCGCGGCGGCGGATCATCGGGTCGTCCTCTCGGGGGTTCTGTGACGTCTAACGACCGTTCGGATGCCGCCGTTACGGCAGCAGCGACGTGGCGTGCGACTCATGCTCATTGCAGGTCCGCCGGGATCTTCTTGGCCAGGTTGCGAACCGCCCGCAGCTGCAGCTGCTTGATGGCGCCCTCGCTGCGGCCGAGGGCCGCTGCCGTCTGGGCGATGCTCAAGCCCTGGATGAAGCGCATCAGGACACAGTCGCGCTGCTCCGGCGGCAGGTTGGCGACGAGGTCGTAGAGGATCTCGTTGGTGAGCAGCTCCAGGACGCCGTCCTCGGGGCCCGACTGCGTGTCGTGCCGTTCCGGCACGGCGTCGGCCACCACCTCGAGCCGGGCACGGCTGGACTTGAAGTGGTCGACGATGAGGTTGCGGGCGATGGTGGTCAGCCAGGCACCGAAGTCCTTGCCCTGCCAGTTGAACCTCTGGATCGCCCGGAGGCCGCGCACGAACGTCTCGCTCGCGAGGTCCTCGGCCAGGTGCGTCGACCCGACGCGGTAGTAGATGAAGCGGTAGATACCGCTGACGTAGTGGTCGTAGAGCTGTCCGAAGGCCTCGGCGTCACCGTTGCGCGCGAGGTCGACGAGAGCCTGGATGCGCAGCTGCTCGGGGTCTCCTGCGGCATCGGGTGGGCTCGTGCTGGTGGTGCTCGGGCCGTGGCCGGAGGGTGCGGTGCCGTGGGTCGTGCTCGTGGAGGCCAGCGCCACGGTGAGCGAGGCGTCGTCGGGCGTGCTCAGGGCGTGCGCGACTGCAAGGCGCAAAGCTCCCAAGTCGATCGTCACGTCGTTCCTCCCGCGATCAGTTCGCATCGTAACCCGCTGTGACAGTTTCTGTCAGGTGGTCGGCTCAACTCATGAACCGGACGCGCGATCCGCTGGCGGGCTGGGCGCCCTCAGGAGGTGCGACGACGGATGAGTCGCGCCACCTGCCACGCGCCGATGGCGGCGGCCCCGGCGAGCGCGGTCTTGGTGCTCGCGAGCGCCAGCTTGCGACCGGTGCGGTAGTCGCGCACCTGCCAGCCGTTCGCTCGGGCGTGGGCGAGGAGTCGGGCGTCGGGGTTGACCGCGCAGGGATGGCCGACCAGCGACAACATGGGCAGGTCGTTGCTGGAGTCGGAGTAGGCCGAGCACCGTGCCAGGTCCAGTCCCTCTTGCTCGGCGATCGCCCGGACCGCCACGGCCTTGCCCTCGCCGTGCAGCATCTCGCCGACGAGCTCGCCGGTGTAGACCCCGTCCACGTGCTCGGCGACGGTGCCCAGCGCGCCGGTGAGACCGAGACGCCTGGCGATGACGCGCGCCACCTCCACGGGGGCGGCGGTGACCAGCCAGACGCGTTCACCCCGGTCCAGGTGCTGCTGGGCGATGGCCCGCGTGCCGGGCCAGATGCGCGAGGCCATGCTCTCGTCGAAGATCTCCTCGCCGATCTCCTCCAGCTCGCTGACCGGGTGTCCGGCGATGAAGGAGAGCGCGGAGGAGCGTGCCTTGGCGATGTGCTCGGGGTCCTCGACGCCGGCGAGCCGGAAGTACATCTGCTGCCACCCGGCGCGCAGGATGTCCGACGTCGTGAAGAAGTCGCGCCGGTGCAGGCCCCGAGCGAGGTGGAAGATGGAGGCACCCTGCATCAGGGTGTTGTCGACGTCGAAGAACGCCGCGGCATGGGGGTCCGGTCGGGGTGCGAGCGCGTGCTCCACCTCGGCCGTGGATGCGGCTGCCTGCCCGGCCAGCACCGAGCGCGACCGCAGGTTCCGCGTCGCGGAACCGACGCGTTCGCTCGTCATGGCTGCACACTATCGGCTGACCGGGTGCCCTGTGGTTGACTCGGGTGGGTGATGAGCAATGTGAGCGACCTGCTCCGCGAGACGGCGACGCGGCGTCCCGATGCCGTCGCGCTCGTGGAGGACCGGGATGGTCGACGCGAGCTCTCATGGGCCGACCTCGATGCGGCGGTGGACGCCGTGGCCCGGGGCCTGAGCGGTCGGGGTCTTCGCGCTGGGCACCGTGTCGCCGTCGTCATGGTCAACCGGATCGACCTCGCCGTCGCCTACTTCGGCATCCTGCGCGGGGGCATGGTGGCCGTCCCGGTCAACCCTCGTGCGACGGCCGGCGAGATCGCCCGCATGCTGCAGGACTGCGGCGCCCAGCTGGTGCTGTGCGACGAGATCGGCGTCGACGCCGTCAGGTCCGCCTGTGAACAGGTGGGCTCCCGCGGGAGCGGGATCGACGACCTGCAGGTGGTCGTCGACGGCGCCAAGGCGAAGCGCGGCGAGACGTCGTTCGACACCTTCGTGGCGCAGGCTCCCAGGACCGACCCGATCGCCCCGCCCGACCCCGAGGCGCGCGCCGTCATCCTCTACACGTCCGGCACCAGCGGCCGTCCCCGCGGCGCGGTGCTCACCCACCGTGCCTTGCTGAGCAACGTCGAGCAGGCCGCAGCGATCGAACCACCACCCCTGGGGCCGGACGACGTCGTGCTCGGGTTGCTGCCGCTGTTCCACGTGTACGGCCTCAACGCGGTGCTGGGCCAGGCGGTCCGCCAGGGTGCCCGGCTCGTGCTCGTCGACGGGTTCCGCCCCGACGAGCTGCTGCGCACCATCGCGGAGGAGGGCGTCACCAACCTTCCGCTCGCGCCGCCGGTCATCGCTGCCTGGGCCGGGCGTGACGACCTTCGACAAGCGCTGTCCGGGGTGCGACGGGTGCTTTCGGGAGCCTCCAACCTGGACCCCGAGCTCGCCGCCTCCTTCCTGGAGTCCAGTGGCCACCACGTCGAGCAGGGCTACGGTCAGACCGAGACGGCGCCGGTCATCTCCTTCACCTTGGTCGGCCACGCCGACCGCGCCGACGGACAGGGGCCGACGCCGGGAACGGTCGGTCGTCCGCTGCCGGGCGTCGAGGTCGGCATCATCGAGGACGGTGAGCGCGAGGCCGAGCCCGGAGACCCCGGGGAGATCTGGGTCCGGGGCGACAACGTCTTCTCGGGCTACTGGCCCGACGGTGCCGACGGCCCACGCCCCGACGGCTGGTACCCCACGGGCGACGTCGGGTACCTGGACGACGGTGGCGAGCTCGTGCTCGTGGACCGGCTCCGTGAGCTGGTGATCGTCTCCGGCTTCAACGTCTACCCCTCGGAGGTCGAGGAGGTCCTCGGTGCCGTGGACATCGTCCGCGAGGTCGGGGTCGTGGGGGTGCCGGACGAGCGGACCGGCGAGGCCGTGGTGGCGTTCGTGGTGGCCACGAGCGGCGTCACCGACGAGGAGGTCGTGCGCCGTGTCACCGAGCACGCCACGCACCACCTGGCGCGCTTCAAGCAGCCGAGCAACGTGATCGTCGTGCACGACCTGCCGTACTCGGCGACCGGCAAGGTGGCCAAGGGCCGCCTGCGGGCGCTCGCGCGCAGCGAGGCCCTCGGGCTCGGCGCGGCCGAGGCATGAACCGGTGATCTCGTGATCGGTCTGTACCAGTGATCGCTAGGCGCCCGAAGGTCCCGCACGCGCGCGACGCCCGGGTGGTGTTGTTCACCCGCCCCGGGTGCCACCTGTGCGAGCAGGCCGAGGAGGTCGTGGCGGACGTCTGCGAGCGGACGGGTGACTCCTGGACGACGGTCGACATCACGGGGGACCGGGCGCTCGTGGAGGCCTTCACCGACCAGGTGCCCGTCACGTTCGTCGACGGGCACCAGCATGACTTCTGGCGTGTCGACGCCACCCGTCTGGGGGCCGCGCTCACCCGCTGAACAGGGCACCGCGTGCGTGGCGCGACCGTGCGAGGGCGCGAGGGCGCACCGCGCAGAACTCCCGCTGTCTCTACCACGCCGCTTGTGAGATGTGGCACCCGGCCCGCGGCTCGATTTTGTTAACCCGTTCACACACTCGTAAACTCAGGTCTCGCCGCGCCCGTCCACCTCAGGACGAATCCCGCCGCGGCGTGATGGAGCACCGTGACCTTTCTGCGCACCGACCGGCCTGCCCAGGCCGACCGTGGCATCCCCGATGCCACCGTCGCACGCCTGCCCGTGTACCTGCGGGCGCTGGGTGCCCTCGCCGAGGCCGGTACCGCCACCTGCTCCTCCGGCGAGCTCGCCGCGGCGGCCGGCGTCAACCCGGCCAAGCTGCGCAAGGACCTGTCCCACCTGGGCTCCTACGGGACCCGCGGCGTGGGCTATGACGTGGCGCTGCTGCGCCACCACATCGCTCGCGAGCTGGGGCAGACCCAGGTGTGGGACGTCGTGATCGTCGGCGCCGGGCACCTCGGCTCGGCGTTGTCGACCTACCAGGGCTTCGACTCGCGCGGCATCAACGTCAAGGCGATCCTGGACACCGACGCCGATCGCATCGGCACGTCGCTCGGCGGGGTCCTGGTGCGACCCTTCGACGAGCTCGAGCAGGTGGTGCGCGACGGCGACATCTCGATCGCCGTCGTCGCCACTCCTGGGGAGGCCGCCCAGGACGTGGCCGACGCCCTGGTGTCCGCCGGGGTCACCAGCATCCTGAACTTCGCCCCGGCGGTGCTGCAGGTGCCCGATGCCGTGCAGGTCCGCAAGGTGGACCTGTCCATCGAGCTGCAGATCCTCGCCTACCACGAGCAGCGCAAGGCATCGACCGATCAGGTCGGCCCCGACGAGGAGGTTGCAGGATGAGCGAGCGTCAGCGAGTGAACCGACAGCACTTCATCGCGCCTGCGGCGTATTCTTCGCACTTCTTGACGGCGGTGGCGCGATGAGCGTGTTGGTCGTCGGCATGTCCCACCGCAGTGCGCCCATCGACGTGCTCGAGCGTGCCTCCCTCGACACCGGAGCCGCAGTCAAGCTGTCCCACCGGGCCTTGGAGAACGACGCCGTCAGCGAGGCTGCCGTCATCTCCACCTGCAACCGTGTGGAGGTCTACGTGGAGGCCGAGCGCTTCCACGGTGCCGTCGAGGACGTGACCCGTCTGCTCGGTGAGCACGCCGGTCTCGACCGTGAGCAGCTGGCACAGAACGCCTACGTCCACTACGACGACTCCGCGGTGGCGCACCTGTTCGGGGTCGCCTCCGGGCTGGACTCGATGATCCTCGGCGAGAGCCAGATCCTCGGCCAGGTCCGCGCCGCGCTGCACAGCGGCCAGGCCGAGTCCACGGTCGGCTCCTCGCTCAACGCCCTGTTCCAGCAAGCCCTGCGCATCGGGAAGCGTGGCCATGCCGAGACCGGCATCGACCGGCTGGCCCCATCCACCGTGACCGCCGGGCTGGACGCCGCCGGTGCGGTCATCGAGGACCCGCAGGCCCGCTTCCTGGTGGCCGGTGCCGGCACGATGGCCAACCTTGCGGTGCGGACGCTGATCGAGCGGGGCGTGGAGCCACGACGGATCATGGTGGCCAACCGCACCTTCCAACGGGCCTACGAGCTGGTCGCCACCTTCGGCGTCAGTGCCGTGCGGTGGGAGTCCCTGGACGTCGAGCTGGCGGCGGCCGACGTCGTCATCAGCTGCACGGGTGCGGCCGGCCACGTCTTCGACGCCGAGCGCATCGGCAGCGCCCTTGCCGGGGCTGCTGAGCGCTCGATGGTCGTCATCGACCTGGCCCTTCCGCGTGACGTCGCCCCCGAGGTCGCCGACCTGTCCGGTGTCACCGTCATCGACCTCGTGGTGCTCGCCGGCCGGTCGGAGAACGCCGAGCTCGCCGGCGACGTCGAGCAGGTCCGCACCATCGTCGATGAGGAGGTGCGCAGCTTCCTTGCTGCCAAGTCGGCCTCGCGCGTCACCCCCACCGTGGTGGCGCTGCGCGGCATGGCCACCGAGATCGTCGAGGCGGAGACGACGCGGCTCACCTCACGGCTCAAGGGGCTCGAGGACGAGCAGGTCGCCGAGGTCCGCAACGCGCTGCGCCGCGTGGCGGAGAAGCTCATCCACGCACCCACGGTGCGCGTGCAGCAACTCATGGACTCACCCGGCAACCTCACGTACGCCGACGCGCTGTCGGACCTGTTCGCGCTCGACCCGGCCGCGGTCGACGCGGTCACACAGGTGGGGAGGGACAAGTCATGACTGAGGTGACCTCCCCCCTTCGTCTGGGCACCCGGGCCAGCGACCTCGCCACCACCCAGTCCGGCCTGGTGGCTGAACGGCTCACCGAGCTCACCGGGGCGAGCGTGGAGCTCGTCGCGGTGAGCACCGAGGGCGACCGTGACCAGACGTCGCGCCTGCAGGACCTCGGCGGCACCGGTGTGTTCGTCGCGGCCCTGCGCGAGGCGGTCATCGCCGGGGAGGTCGACTTCGCCGTGCACTCGCTGAAAGACCTGCCCACAGCGCCCGATCCCCGTCTCGTGCTGGCGGCCGTCACCCAGCGTGAGGACGCCCGTGACGTCCTCGTGGCCCGTGACGGCCTCAGCCTGGGTGAGCTTCCCGTCGGCTCGCGCGTCGGCACCGGCTCGCCGCGTCGTCAGGCCCAGCTCAACGCCCTCGGCCTCGGCCTCGAGGTGGTGGGGGTGCGTGGCAACGTGGACACCCGGCTCGGCAAGGTCGCCAGCGGGGAGCTGGACGCCGTCGTCCTCGCCCGCGCCGGACTGTTGCGCCTCGGCCGCCAGGACGAGGCCACCGAGATCCTGGACCCGATCCAGGTCCTGCCCGCTCCCGGCCAGGGAGCCCTCGCCGTTGAGTGCCGCGTCGACGCCGACGCCACCGCTCAGCTGCTCGCCGTTCTCGACGACCCGGACACCCGGGCCGCCGTGACGGCCGAGCGCAGCCTGCTTGCCACCCTCGAGGCAGGCTGCAGCGCGCCCGTCGGAGCCCTCGCCGACGTCGTCTGGGGAGACGACGGCGACGAGGTCTGGCTGCGGGCCACCGTCGGAGATCCCTCCGGCTCGCCCACCATCCGCCTGTCCGCGTCCGGCTCGCTCGACGAGCCGTCCGCGATCGGGGAGCGTCTCGCTGCCGAGATGCTCGCCGAGGGCGCCGCCGACCTCGTGGCCACGTCACGGGCGGGGAGCGTCTCATGACCACACGGCAGTCAAGGAAGAAGAGCACCACTGTGAGCACCAGCACCGCGACCCGCGAGAAGGCCACCAGCGCCCCCTCCTCGTCCTCCGTACCGGCCAGGCCTGGCGGCAAGTCCAGCAAACCCTTGGGACACGTCAGCTTCGTCGGCGCGGGGCCGGGCGACGTGAGCCTGCTGACCGTCCGCGCGGCCGAGCTGCTCGCGCAGGCCGACGTCGTCATCGTCGAGCACGCCGAGCTCGCCTCGCTCGTCACGAACGAGGCCGAGATCGTCGACGGCTTCGCCGAGGACGGCTCCCCGCTGACCCACTCCGCGCTCGGACGTCTCGTGGTGCGCCACGCCAAGACCGGGGCGCACGTGGTCCGTCTGGTCGGCGGCGACCCGTTCACGTATGCCACGGCACCGGAGGAGGCGGCTGCCTGCTCCAAGGCCGGCATCGGGTTCGAGATCGTGCCCGGCATCTCCTCGGTCTCGGCCGTGCCTGCCTATGCCGGTGTCCCGCTGACCAACAAGGGGAACCGCGAGTACCGGGTGGTCAGCGTCGGTGACTCCTCGGTGTCCTGGCCCGACTACGCCGGCGACGACACGCTGGTGCTGCTGTCGGCCGTCGCCCGCATCGGTGAGGCGGCCGCCGGACTGGTGGAGGCCGGTCGCTCCCCGCAGACCCCGGTCGCGATGACCCGCGTGGGTACCACCACCGAGCAGACCACGGTCGTCTCCACCCTGGAGGCCATCGCCGACGACGCACGCGCCGCCGGCATGACCTCACCGGCCATCACCGTGGTCGGGGACGTCGTGCAGATGCGTGATGCCCTGTCCTGGTTCGAGACCAAGCCGTTGTACGGCTGGCGGGTCCTGGTGCCGCGCACCAAGGAGCAGTCGGCCAGCCTCGCGACCCGCCTGCGTTCCTTCGGCGCGGTCTCCGAGGAGGTCCCGACGATCTCGGTGGAGCCGCCCCGCAACCCGCAGCAGATGGACAAGGCCGTGCGTGGTCTCGTCGAGGGGCGCTATGAGTGGGTGGCCTTCACGAGCGTGAACGCGGTCAAGGCGGTCCGTGAGAAGTTCGAGGAGTACGGCCTGGACGCCCGGGCGTTCTCCGGCCTGAAGATCGCCGCCGTCGGTGACAAGACCGCCGAGGCGATCGCGACGTGGGGCATCAAGGCCGACCTGCTGCCCAGCGGCGAGCAGTCCGCACGAGGGCTGCTGGAGGACTGGCCGCCCTACGACGAGCTTCTCGACCCCATCAACCGGGTGTTCCTGCCGCGGGCCGACATCGCCACCGAGACGCTCGTGGCCGGTCTGCAGGAGCTCGGCTGGGAGGTCGACGACGTGACCGCCTACCGCACCGTGCGCGCCGCCCCGCCGCCGGCGCCGACGCGTGAGGCGATCAAGACCGGCAAGTTCGATGCCGTGATGTTCACGTCGAGCTCCACCGTGCGCAACCTCGTCGGCATCGCCGGCAAGCCGCACGCGTCCACGATCATCGCCTGCATCGGTCCGGCGACGGTCGCGACGGCCGAGGAGCACGGTCTGCGGGTCGATGTCATGGCCGAGCAGCCGTCGGTGGAGGTGCTCGCCGACGCTCTCGCGGAGTTCGGTGCTGCACGCCGCCTTGCGCTCATCGAGGCCGGTGAGCCGGTCACCAAGCCCTCCTACAAGCGACCCTCCTCGCGTCGCAAGGCGTGACCCCGGGCAGGGACGCCGGGTCGCCTCAGCACACTAGGCTCCGGCGTCCCTCTCGGTGGCCGCCGCGATGGTGCTCTCGATCACCTGGTCGATCGCCTCGCGCCCCTGCAGGTGAGCCCCGACCAGGTCTCGCAGACCCTCGCTGAGCATGCGGGCCTCCTCCTGCTCGCTGTACTGGCCGCTCTGGCGACGCAGTGCTGTGCCGGCCACGAGGGCGAGCATCGTCGGGGCCACGCGTTCTCCGTCGGGGACGCCGAGGATCGCGAGCCACCGCGCCGCCAGCTCCTCGAAGCCCTCGAGGGTCGCGCGCGCCTCGTCGCGCAGTGCGTCGTCGCGGGCGACCGCGAGCAGGATGGACAGCTCCCTGGCCGCGACGTCCGGCCCCCGGGCCGCGAAGACCTGGCCGATCACGGTGGTCGCCTCGTCCACCGAGATGTGGGCGCGTGGCATCGACTCCAGGCCGGAGAGCTGGTCGAGCTCGTGACGCCACCGCGCCACGTGGTCGGCGAGCGCTGCCCGCAGCAGCTCCTCGATCGACTCGAAGTAGTAGGTCGTGCTGGCTGGAGGGAGCCCGGCCGCGGCGGCGACGGCGCGGTGGGTGACGGCGCGTGATCCTCCCTCGGCGAACAGCTCGATGGCTGCGGCCAGGAGGAGCTCGCGGCGCTGGCGGCTGCGCTCCTGGCTGAGCTGGGCGCGAGTTGCCATTGACATCCCTCCGGAGAAATCTGTACGTTCGTCTCAATTTTATCGGTGCTCACCCGGACACGAGGGAGACTCTATGCGCCGCCTTCTCCTCAGCGCCGTCATCGCCGCGCTCGCCGTACCGCTGCACCTCGTGGCCCCGGCGCAGGCCACCCTCCCGTCAGCGCCCGTGCCGTCGGTCTCTGGTGGGGATCTCGGACCTGAGCTGTACGACATCGATGTCACCAGCGACATCCCCGTGACGATGGAGGACGGCCGGGTGCTGCGTGCGGCCATCCACCGGCCCGTGCTCAAGGGCACGACCACTGCGGCGGACGGCCCGTTCCCCGTGATCCTCGTGCAGACGCCGTACAGCAAGACGCTGGGTGAGACCGGTGTCGGCGCCGTGAACCCGGCGCTCGTCAAGCGTGGCTACATCGGCGTCATCGTCGACGTGGCCGGCACGGGAGGATCCGAGGGCCGGTCCCAGCTGTTCGGTCAGCAGGAGGCCGAGGACGGTGCGGCGCTCGTGGAGTGGGCCGCCCAGGTGGAGGGCAGCAACGGCAAGGTCGGCACGCTGGGCGGCTCCTACCTCGGCATCAACCAGCTCTTCACCGCGGCCGAGGTCGGACCCGACTCGCCGCTCAAGGCGATCTTCCCGATCGTGGCGTCCGTCGATCCCTTCCGTGACCTGTTCAGCGCGGGCGGGATCGTCAACATGGAGTCCAGCCTCGGTCTCATCGCGGGCTACTTCGGGCTGCGTACCCTCACCCCGCTCGCCGAGCGTGGCCCCGCCGACCCGCTCGACGCCCTGCGCCTGTCGGTCGAGCACGGCCTCGCCGGCATCCCCTTCGAGCTCACCACGGGGCTGCACGTCCTGCTGCAGGGCGAACGGACCCGCGACGGCGCCTACTGGCAGGAGCGGGCTCCCCAGCGGGTGCTCGACAAGATCGTCGAGAACGACATCCCGGCCTACATCGTCGGCGGGCAGTACGACGTGTTCCAGCGGGGTGCGCCGCTGCTCTACAGCGGCCTGCAGAACGCATGGGCCGGACGCGACGTCCACGCACCCATGGCCGCCGACCAGGCGGTCACGCCGCGCTACCAGCTGATGTTCGGTCCGTGGGACCACGGGAACCCGGGTGAGGGCCAGGACATGGATCGGCTCCAGCTCCAGTGGTTCGACCACTGGCTCAAGGGCCGCGACACCCAGATCACCGACACCCAGACACCGCTGCACGTCGTCGACAGCACCACGGGCCAGCGACGCGACGTCGCGCGGTACCCGACGGAGACCGCCCCCCAGCAAGCCTGGTACCTGCAGTCGGACCAGGGCCTCGCCCCCACGGTCCCCGATGAGGAGAAGTCGTCGACGGAGGTGGTCTGGAAGCCGTTGACGCTGACCTGCCAACGATCCCTCAACCAGTGGGCCGCCGGCGCCCTGCGTGACGTCTACGAGGCGTGCAAGCAGGCTCCCTCCCTGACGTCGCCGAGGCCGGGGGACTCGCACTTCGACACCGACCCGCTCGATGAGGAACTCGTGCTCTCCGGCCCGATCGGACTGTCGTTGCAGGCCGTCTCCAACCGACCGGAGACGATGTTCGTCGTGACGCTGCAGGACGTCGACCCCGACGGCAAGGTCACCGACGTCACCGCCGGCGCGTTGCTCGGATCGGACCGGGCGATCGATGAGGACAAGAGCTGGCCGGGTGCGGACGGGACGTACCAGCTGCCCTTCCACCCACACACCAAGCAGGCGCAGGAGCGGGTACGACCGGGCGAGGTAACCCGTCACGACATCGAGCTACGGCCGGCGTACACGACGATCCGGCCCGGACACCGGCTGAGACTGCTCGTCCAGACGTCGGACATCCCACACCTGCTCCCGCCGCCGACCAAGCTGCTGGACCTGCTGGGCGGGGTGTACCGGATCCAGACCAACGCCGTCGCCCCGAGCGTGCTCACGCTGCCCGTCCAGCACTGACGGCCCGGCATCCTGTGCTGTTTGCCGCCCATGGCCCGGCACCCCCGCGGTTCCGTTTGCCGCCCACGGCCCGGCACCCCCGCCGGGGGCCTGGTCGGTCTCTGGTCGAGTGGGTGGGCCGGTGGTGGTGATCTTGGACTCGGGTGCCGCCTGCGGCCCGGTGCCCCCGCGGTTCCGTTTGCCGCCCACGGCCCGGCACCCCCGCCGGGCTCGAACGCGTGGAAGACTGTGGGCCGTGACGGCGCAGATCCTCGACGGCAAGGCCACCGCGGCCGCGATCAAGACCGACCTGACGGCGCGCGTGGCGCGGCTGGCTGAACAGGACTTCGTGCCCGGGCTCGGCACGATCCTCGTGGGTGATGACCCGGGCAGCCAGTGGTACGTCGGGGCCAAGCACCGCGACTGTGCCGAGGTGGGTCTGGAGTCGATCCGCATCGACCTGCCGGCCACGGCCTCGCAGGCCGACGTCGAGGCGGCCGTCGATGAGCTGAACGCCGACCCGGCGTGCACCCTCTACATCGTGCAGCTGCCGTTGCCCCGTGGGCTCGATGAGAATGCCGTCATCGGCCGGATCGACCCGGCCAAGGATGCCGACGGCCTGCATCCGACCAACCTCGGGTGGCTGGTGCTCGGGCGGGAGGCACCCCTGCCCTGCACGCCGCGCGGCATCGTGGACCTGCTGCGGCGTCACGACGTCCGGATCGCCGGGGCGAACGTGGTGGTCGTGGGACGTGGCGTGACGGTGGGGCGTCCGCTCGGCCTGTTGTTGACGCGCCGCTCGGAGAACGCCACGGTGACGTTGTGCCACACCGGCACGCGTGACCTGGCGGCCGAGGTGCGTCGAGCCGACATCGTGGTGGCGGCGGCCGGTGTGCCGGGCATCATCACGGCGGACATGGTCAAGCCGGGGGCCGCGCTGCTGGATGTCGGCGTGAGTCGTGATGCGGACGGCAAGATCGTCGGTGACCTCGCGCCGGACGTGCACGACGTCGCCGGTTGGGTCGCCCCGAACCCCGGCGGTGTCGGCCCGATGACCCGGGCGATGCTGCTGAGCAATGTCGTCGACGAAGCCGAGAAGCGCGTCGGCTCGTGAGACCGCTCGTACCGCGCAGCCGCGGTTCGCAGATCTACCTGCTCCTGCTCGTGGGGGTGGCGGTGGGCCTGGGGCTTGTCGCCGTCGGTTCGTGGCGCCTCGGTGTGCTCGTGGTCGGGGCATCGTTCCTGGCAGGATCGATCGCCCGGGTGGTGGTGCCGCAGCGGCACGTGGGCATGCTGCGGGTGCGCGGCAAGGTCTTCGACGTCTTCTGGACGACGACGCTCGGGGCGAGCCTGGTGGTGCTGAGCATCGTCGTGCCGCCCGGCCCGCCGGCCTGAGGCTGGGCAGAGTCCGCCGGCCTGAGGCATGGTGCAGTCCGCCGGGCTAGGTCTCCCGATTCGTGAGCCCCGGCACCCAAACGAGTCACGATTGGGTGCCGGGGCTCACGAATCGGGTGGTGCTGGCTCGCCGCGTGGGTGGCGAGGTCTCAGATGAGGCCGAGCTCCTTGACGGCGTCGCGCTCCTCGGTGAGCTCGGCGGCCGTGGCGTCCATCTTGGTGCGGCTGAAGTCGTCGATCTGAAGGCCCTGGACGATCTCCCAGTCGCCGTTGCTGGTGGTGACGGGGTAGGAGTAGATGAGTCCCTCGGGGATGCCGTACGAGCCGTCGGAGACGACGGCCATGGAGGCCCAGTCACCTTCGGGCGAGCCCTGCAGCCAGTCGCGGGCGGCATCGATCGTGGCGGAGGCAGCCGACGCGGCCGAGGACGCACCGCGGGCCTCGATGATGGCAGCGCCGCGCTTGGCGACGGTGGGGATGAAGTCGTCCTCGATCCACTGCTGGTCGTCCACGACCTCCGCAGCGTTCTGGCCGTTGATCTCGGCGTGGAAGATGTCCGGGTACTGGGTGGCGGAGTGGTTGCCCCAGATCGTGAGCTTGCGGATGTCGGTGACCTTGGCACCCGTCTTGGCCGCCAGCTGGCTCAGGGCACGGTTGTGGTCCAGGCGGGTGAGGGCGCTGAAGCGCTCGCGGGGGATGTCGGGAGCGTTGCTCATGGCGATGAGGGCGTTGGTGTTGGCGGGGTTGCCGGTGACGCCGATGCGGATGTCGTCGTCGGCGACCTCGTTGAGCGCCTTGCCCTGGGCGGTGAAGATGGCCCCGTTGGCCTCGAGCAGGTCGCCGCGCTCCATGCCCTTGGTGCGTGGGCGAGCGCCCACGAGAAGTGCCAGGTTGGCGCCGTCGAAGATCTGGTTCGCGTCGTCACCGATCTCGACGGAGTCGAGGGTGCCGAAGGCGCAGTCGTCGAGCTCCATCACGACGCCCTCGAGCGCCTTGAGCGCGGGCGTGATCTCGAGCAGACGCAGCTGCACGGGAGTGTCTGGCCCGAGCAGTGCTCCGCTGGCGATGCGGAAGAGGAGGCTGTAGCCGATCTGGCCGGCGGCGCCGGTGACGGCGACCTTGACGGGGGTGCTCACGAGGGTGCTCCTTGAGGACGACGCTGGGTGCACCACAGAACGTAGCCGACCGCATGGCTGGGGGTGCAACCGGCCAACCAGACTTGTCGGGCACGATCACTCCTGCGGCGGGCCCGGCTGACGAGATGCGAACAGCTCATCTGTGGCAGTTGCCCCTGCCTCGGTGGCGCGCCGCAGGAACTCCCCGATCAGCTCGAGCTGGTCAGCGGTGTAGTCCGCACAGACCTGGTCCATGGCGGTGCTCATGGGTGAGTAGTGGCCGATCAGCTCTCGATTTCGCTCGGTGAGCGCGTGGACGCGGACCGTACGACGGTCGGCAGCGTCGGCGTCCCGGAGCCGACTGATCCAGTGTCCCCGTTCGAGCCGGTCGAGTACGCCGGTCAACGTGGCCGGGTGGATGCCGGTCCGACGTGAAAGCTCCGACGGTGTGATTGGGCCGTGACGTCCGATCACGTCGAAGCAGTCCAGGTCGGGGCCCTTCATGGCGACCTTGGCGCTGACCTGCTGGTTGAGCATGGCGAGCTGACTGCGCAGGTCGCGCAGCGACTGCTTGATGAGGGTCGTCGCCGATCGGTGGCGTTTTCGATCGTTCCCAGATAATATGGTTCTCATATAACATCCACCTCAGATGATCCCGACCAGACTATAGGTGCGCTCATGGAAGCCCAGAAGCAACCGCGCCGGCTCAAGGCGGGTGACAGGGTCGCGGGCCGGACGCTGACGACGATCGCCGGGACGAACGTCGAGCTGCTCGATCCTGTCGGTGTGACTCACCTGCAGTTTCGGCGGTTCGCTGCGTGCCCGATCTGCAACCTGCATCTTCGCAGGGTCGCGGCCCGGTTGGAGGAGATCGAGGCTGCCGGTGTCCGCGAGCTCGTGGTCTTCCACTCCGAGGTCAGCGCGATGCTGCCGCACCAGGGTGACGTGCCGTTCGCAGCGATCGCTGATCCGAGGAGAATGTTGTACGACGAGTTCGGCGTCGAGGTGTCACCGAGGGCGCTCCTGAGCCCCGCCGCCTGGGCCGCGCCACTTCGTCTCCAATCATGGAGGGTGGCGCTGCGTGAGCTGCGTGATCCGGGCTCCAGGCCGTTCCACATCCGTGGTGGCTCGATGTCAGGGCTGCCCGCGGAGTTCCTCATCACCCCCGACGGCTTGGTGCGCGCCGCCAAGTACGGCAGACATGCCAACGACCAATGGGCGGTGGACGAGCTGCTGCACCTCGCCGCGACCGCGACGACCGACTCGCGGTAGAGCCAGGATGGAGCACACGTCGTACCTGGTCGTGACGGCCGTGGCTGCGGTGGCGAACGGGTTCTCCGGAGTTGTCGCACTGCTCCGGCCGCGGGCAGTGGTGGAGCGGCTCGACGCGCGGATGGCGGAACTGGGTGTTCCCGTGTCGTGGAGCAGGTTTCCCATCGGCACGCTCAAGACGACCGGTGCGGCGGGTCTGGTCGCCGGCCTCGCAGGGATGTCGACGGTCGGCGTCGCTGCCGCGATCGGGTTGCTGTTGTTCTGGGTCTGCGCCGTTCACACTCACCTGCTGGCCCGTGACTACCGTGGCGGAGCCATGGTCGCTGGAACCTTCCTCACCGTGACGATCGCGGCGCTGACAGTTGGCGTCGCGGCGTATTGATCCGTCGGACCGTGGTCGAGCCAATCTCATCGGGACCGTGGACGGCGCTCAAGCGCTACCCACCGGTCCGCTCACTCCTTCTCGCCGACGATGACGGCGTGGGTGAGTCCGGCGATCGCGGCGCCCACGACCGGGGCGAGGATGAACACCCAGACCTGGAGCAGCGCGTCACCACCGGCGAACCAGGCGACGCCGAGGGAGCGTGCGGGGTTCACCGACGTGTTGCTGACCGGGATGCTCACCAGGTGGATGAGGGTCAGTGTCAGGCCGATGGTGATCCCGGAGAACCCCACGGCGGCCCGCTTGGCCGACGCGCCGAGGATGACGTACAGGAAGATGGCCGTCAGGATCACCTCGGTGACCAGTACCGCGCCCAGGCCGTAGCCGCCGGGTGAACGGTCCCCGTAGCCGTTGCTCGCGAAGCCGGACTCGACGGCATCGAAGCCGGACGTGCCCGAGGCGATGAACAGCAGCACGGCGCCGGCGATGGTGGCGCCGACGACCTGTGCGACGACGTAGCCGGGCAGGTCCTTCCAGGCGAAGCGTCCTGCGGTGGCGAGCCCGACGGTGACTGCGGGGTTGAAGTGGCCGCCGGAGATGTGCCCGAAGGCGTAGGCGCCGGCGACGACGGTGAGCCCGAACGCGAGGGCGACCCCGGCGAAGCCGACGTACTCCCCGGCGAGCACGGCGGTGCCGCAGCCTCCGAGGACCAGGATGAAGGTGCCGACGGTCTCGGCGCCGAGCCGGGCAGTCGTGGTGGGTGCGGTCATGCTCGATCTCCTCTTGTGAGGGTCGCAACTGGTGTGGTGGGGCGCGACCCTTCCCCGGATGTGAGTCAGGATAGACCTCCGGGACGTGCCGGCGCAGCAACCGATATCTTGAGGTCGAGAGATTTCCGGCCGACATCGAGGAGTGGCCGCATGGCCAAGATCATCTACACCCACACCGACGAGGCGCCGCTGCTGGCGACGTACTCGTTCCTCCCGGTCATCGAGGCCTACGCGTCCACGGCAGGTGTCGAGGTCGAGACCCGCGACATCTCCCTGGCGGGACGGATCATCGCGCAGTTCGGCGACCGGCTCAGCGAGACCCAGCGCATCGACGACGCGCTCGCCGAGCTCGGTGCCCTGGCCGACGAGCCCGATGCGAACATCATCAAGCTGCCGAACATCAGTGCCTCCACCCCGCAGCTGAAGGCGGCGATCAAGGAGCTTCAGGAGCAGGGCTACGACCTGCCCGACTATCCCGAGAGCCCCGCCACCGAGGAGGAGCGGGACGCGCGGGCCCGGTACGACACGGTCAAGGGCAGCGCGGTCAACCCCGTCCTGCGACAGGGCAACTCCGACCGTCGAGCTCCGGCCGCGGTCAAGAACTACGCCCGCACCAACCCGCACTCGATGGGTGCCTGGAGCGCGGACTCCAGGACGAACGTCGCGACGATGGGTGCCGATGACTTCTTCAGCAACGAGTCGTCCGTCGTCATCGAGGGGGACGACCAGCTGACCATCCGGCACGTCGCGACCGACGGCAGCACCACGGTGCTCAAGGAAGCCTTCGGCGTGCTCGACCAGGAGGTCGTCGACGCCAGCGTCCTGCGCGCGGCGGCACTCGATGAGTTCCTCGCCGCCCAGGTGCAGCGCGCCAAGGACGAGGGCATCCTGTTCTCGGTCCACCTCAAGGCGACGATGATGAAGGTCTCCGACCCGATCATCTTCGGCCACGTCGTCAAGGTCTTCTTCGCCGACGTCTTCGAGCGTTTCGGGGACGACCTCGCTGCCGCCGGCCTGAGCCCGAGCGACGGACTGGCGTCGATCTTCACCGGTCTGAAGGAGCTGCCCAACGGTGCCGAGATCCGGGCCGCGTTCGATGCGGCCATCGCCGACGGCCCCGAGCTCGCCATGGTCGACTCCGACAACGGCGTCACCAACCTGCACGTCCCGAGTGACGTGATCATCGACGCCTCGATGCCGGCCATGATCCGCACGTCGGGGCAGATGTGGGGCCCGGACGGCGGGCAGGCCGACGCCCTGGCCGTCATCCCGGACTCCAGCTACGCCGGCGTCTACCAGGCGGTCATCGAGGACTGCCGTGCCCACGGCGCCTTCGACCCCACGACGATGGGTTCGGTGCCCAACGTCGGTCTCATGGCGCAGAAGGCAGAGGAGTACGGCAGCCACGACAAGACGTTCGAGATCGCCTCGGCCGGCACCGTGCAGGTCGTGGACGGCTCCGGCGCCGTGCTCCTGGAGCACGAGGTGCAGCCGGGTGACATCTGGCGGGCCTGCCAGACCAAGGACGTCCCGATCCGTGACTGGGTCAAGCTCGCCGTCACCCGCGCGCGTGCCTCGGGCGCGCCGGCCGTCTTCTGGCTCGATGAGTCCCGGGCACACGATGCGAACCTGATCGCCAAGGTGAAGCGGTACCTCCCCGAACATGACACCGACGGACTGACGATCGAGATCCTGCCGCCCGCCGAGGCCACGAAGTACTCGATCGAGCGTCTCCGTAAGGGCGAGGACACCATCAGCGTGACCGGCAACGTGCTGCGTGACTACAACACGGACCTGTTCCCCATCCTGGAGCTCGGCACCAGCGCCAAGATGCTCTCGATCGTCCCGCTCATCAACGGCGGTGGGCTGTTCGAGACCGGGGCCGGCGGCTCCGCGCCCAAGCACGTGCAGCAGCTGGTCAAGGAGAACTACCTGCGCTGGGACAGCCTCGGCGAGTTCTTCGCCCTCGCGGCGAGCTTTGAGCACCTGGCCACGACGGCCGGCAACGCGCGGGCGCAGATCCTGGCCGACACGCTGGACCGTGCCACGGGGACGTTCCTGCAGGAGAACCGCTCCCCGGGCCGCAAGCTGGGCACGATCGACAACCGCGGCAGCCACTTCTACCTCGCGCTCTACTGGGCCGAGGAGCTGGCTCAGCAGAGTGAGGACGCCGAGCTCGCTGCGGCGTTCGCCGATGTCGCCTCCACGCTGCGCGCAGACGAGCAGACCATCGTCGACGAGCTGCTTGCCGTGCAGGGTTCGCCGGCGGACATCGGTGGCTACTTCCGTCCGTCCGGCGACAAGGCCACGGCCGTCATGCGTCCTTCCAGCACGCTCAACGGCGTGCTGGACACGCTCTCGGTCTGAGGCAGGCCCCGGCCGGTGCAGTCCGGTGCCCCACCGGCCTGCACCGGCCGGAGGCTCTCAGCCCAGACGTGTCTTCACCTCGGGCTTGACCACCTTGCCGACCTTGGATCGCGGGAGGTCGTCCCAGACGTGGATCTCCTTCGGGGTCTTCACGCTGCCGATGGCCGCCTTGACGAAGGCGGTCAGCTCCGCGGGGTCGATCGCTCGGCCTGCGCGGGCCTGTACGACGGCGACGACCCGCTCCCCCCACCGGTCGTCGGGCCGGCCGATGACAGCACAGTCCTGCACGGCCTCGTGCTCCATGAGAGCCTGCTCCACCTCGGCGGAGTAGACGTTGAATCCACCGGTGATGATCATGTCCTTGGCACGGTCCACGATGTAGAGGTAGTTCTCCTCGTCCAGGTAGCCGATGTCGCCGGTGTGGTGCCAGCCGTGGGCCGAGGCGGCCGCGGTCGCCTCCGGGTCCCGGTAGTAGCCGTTCATCACCAGTGAGCCACGGATGACGATCTCGCCACGTTCGCCCGGGCCCAGCACCGTTCCGTGCTCGTCCATGATCGCGACGGTGACCAACGGCGCGGGTCGTCCGGCCGAGGAGAGGCGGGACGTCGCGATGCTGCCGTCGTCGGCGAAGTGTTCCTCCGGTGGCAGCATCGAGATCATCATGGGCGCCTCGGTCTGTCCGAACAGCTGGGCCATGACCGGGCCGATGCGCTCCAGTGCCTCCTGCAGGCGGGCCACGGACATCGGAGCGGCTCCGTACCAGAAGCAGCGCAGCGTGCTGAGGTCAGCGGTCTCCAGCTCCGGGGCGTCGAGGAGCATGTAGATGAGTGTCGGTGGCAGGAACAGGTGCGTCACGGCGTGCCGCTCGACGACCTCGAGGAGGTGCGGCACGTCCGGCGAGCGCATGATCACGATCTCCCCGCCGCTGGCGAGGATCGGGAAGCACAGCACCCCCGCCGCATGGGTCAGGGGAGCGACGGCGAGGTAGACCGGTCGCGGACCGATCGGGTACCCCATCAGGGTCAGGGCCGTCATGGCCTCGAGGTTGCGCTCGGCCAGCACGACCCCCTTGGGCCGCCCGGTCGTCCCCCCGGTCCCGACGATCATGGCGAGGCCCTCTGGTGCGTTCCGGTCCACGGGGTGCTCGGTGTCGGACGCGGCCAGGAAGTCATCCCACCCGAGGTGGCTCGCCCGGGGTCCGTCCAGGCACACCCAGGTGTGGACCTGGTCGAGGTCGGGGGCGATGGCATCGACGAGCGGGCCGAAAGACTCCTGGTAGATCACGACCTCGCAGTCGAAACGATCGAGGATCTCGCGGTTCTCGTCGGCCTCGTTGCGCGGGTTGATCGGGCACCAGATGGCGCCGGCGCGACTGATGCCCAGCACGCACGTGAAGGCCACCGGATCGTTGGCCGAGACGATGGCGACCTTGGCGCCCGGCCGCACGCCGGCGCCCGCGAGGGCGCCGGCGATGCGGTCGGTCAGGTCGTCGACCTCCCGGTAGGTCAACGACACCCCGTCGGTCGTGAGGCAGGGGGCGTCCGGGGCGATCGAGGCCCCCTTGTCCAGGTACTCGACGAGGCGCATGTCAGCCGTGGACGGTCAGACGAGGCTCGGCGACCAGACCGAACGACCGCAGGACGCCCAGCAGCTCGCGGTGACCGAAGGCCTGGCACCCGCTGGCGAATCCGACCCGTCGGGGCGGGGCCTGGATCAGCGAGTACGCCGCGTAGGCCTGCAACAGACCAGTCTGCTGGTAGTTGCTGTTCCCGTGGATCACGCAGTGCGCCCGGCCGAGCGGCCCCGAGGCGTGGACGGAGTCAAGCGACTTGTTCACCCGCGGGTTCTCCCGTGGGGGCATGACGCTCATGACCTGTCGCGCGGTCTCGGTGAGCGCCGCGTCGCGATCGTCGGTGTTCATGTCCTGGGTGGCCTCCAGCGCACCGGCCACGATCTGCGGGACACCGTGCATCAGGGCCGCGTCGAAGACCCCGCCCTGTGCCTTGCAGTTGGCGACGCGCGGGTCCCGCTTGAACCACACCGGATGGGAGGTTCCACCCCACGGCAGCGACAGTGCGAGCTCGTGCTGGCCCGGCACCACCAGGGGCACGAGGCCTTGCTCCGGGTCGAAGGCCGTGTACTCGTTCTGCTCCAGGTAGTGAGCGGTCGAGGTGGCGGCGTTCACCAGGATGGTGCGGGTGGAGGCGATCGTCGGGCTGCCTCCCCAGAACACGGCGATGTCCAGGGTGTCCAGTCCCGGCGTCTCGAGGCAGAGCTCGGCGGCGATCTCCCCGATCGTGTACATCTGGGCGATCCCGGGGGAGAGCAGCAGGCCGGCAGAGGCGAAGTCGGCGCCGTACTCCTCCTCGCAGGTGATGAGCCAGTCCTGCTCGCCGGTCGTGTCGGTGTAGTGGACCCCGGCGGCCAGGCATGCCTGCACGACCTCGGGACCGAGCGTGCTGAACGGGCCGACGGTGTTGAGCACGACCGAGGCTCCGGTGAAGAGCTCGGTGAGGGAGGCGACGTCGTGCTGGACGGCGACGATCTCGTGCTCGGCGGTCTCGATGCCGGGGACGTGGGACTCCAACGAGTCGCGCAGGGTGTCCTCGCTGCGACCCGCCGCGATGAACGGCACGCGGTACTGCCGCAGGTACTCACACACCAGGCGCCCGGTGTATCCGGAGGCTCCGTAGACGACTACTGGTTTGTTCGTCATGTCACATCCCCATTCCGCCGTCGACCGGCAGGCCGGCCCCGGTGATGAATCGTGCTGAGTCCGATGCCAGGAACACGACCGCATCGGCCATGTCCGTCACGTCGCCGAGGCGTCCGGCCGGGGTGAGGTCGACGACCGCGCCGACCGCTGCCTCGGGGGACTCGAAGAGCCCGAGCTCTGCGACGTCGTTGGCCAGTCCGGCCCCCATGGCCGTGGGCACCAGGCCCGGATAGACGCAGTTGACCCGAACGCCGTGGCCGAGCTTGCCCGCCTCCATGGCGGCGACCCTGGTCAGACGGTCCACGGCGGACTTGGTGGCCGAGTAGACCGCGATGCCCGGGAACGCGATCGTCGCCGCCACCGAGGAGACGTTGATGATCGAGCCGCCGGCGCCCGCGGCGCCGCCCGGACGCATCGCCAGCAGTCCGTGCTTCAGCCCGAGCGTGGTGCCGAGGACGTTGACCTCGAGCGTGCGGCGCACGTCATCGGGCTTGACGTCGGTGACCAGGCTGGTGATCTCGATCCCGGCGTTGTTGACCAGGATGTCCAGTCCTCCGAGCGTGCTGACGGTCGTCGCGACGGCGTTCTGCCAGCTCGTCTCGTCGGTGACGTCGTGCTCCACGAAGCCGTGCTGGTCGCCCAGCTCCTGCGCGGCGGCGCGCCCGGCGTCCTGCTGGACGTCGGAGATCATCACCCGCGCTCCGGCCGCCGCCAGGGCGGCGGCCATTCCTTGGCCCAGTCCCTGGGCTCCACCGGTCACGAGAGCTCTTCGCCCGCTGAGATCCAGTCCACTCATGTTGATCGCTCCTTGTGTCTGAGGCGTGATGCGGACCACACTCTCGGTGATCTTGACACTTGTCAAGACTTTTCTGGACAGTCGTCAAGACTTTGAACCCGGGGCTGGGTACTCTGAGATCGGACCACCGAGGAGGGCTCATGTCCGCAACCGTGCAGACGTCACGCATCGACAAGGTCGAGCAGCGGCGGCTGGAGCTGGCCGAGTCGGCCCTCAAGACGCTCGGCGAGCTCGGGTACGCCCGGACGAGCCTGCGTGAGATCGCCACGAACTCGCCGTTCAGCCACGGTGTCGTCCACTACTACTTCCAGGACAAGACCGAGCTGATCACGTACTGCGTCCGTCACTACAAGACGATCTGCTCACGCCGCTACGACGAGACGGTCGAGCGGGCGTCGACGGCCGAGGAGCTGGCCGACGGGATCGTCTCGATCATGGGCCGCACGCTCATCGAGGACGCCGGGCTGCACCGTCTCTGGTACGACCTACGCACCCAGAGCATGTTCGAGCCCGGGTTGCGCGCCGACGTCCGCCAGATCGACCAGCTCCTCGAGGACATGACGTGGCGCATCGTGTCGCGCTTCGCCGAGCTCAACGACACCGAGGTCGTGGTGGACGCTCCCACCGCCTACGCCGTCGTGGACGGCCTCTTCGAGCAGGCGCTCGTGGCGCGCGTCGACGACCTGACGCAGGCCGCGGCGGCCCTCACCGAACGCGTACGAGCGGTGCTGCCGCGACTGGTGCGCTGACCGGGCTCGGCCCGGAGGTGGGCGCAGCCCAGGACTGGAGATACGAGGCGGTGATGGGGGGCGGCGTGAGCATGTTCACGGCTGGGTGAGGGAATGGACCGCGCCTGTCGTGGCTTGACCGGAGGGTGCGCACACCCGTGAAGACCCGGCCCGTGGTTCGTGGACCCAGCACGCCCCACGTGGGCCTGGCCATCGTGGCCCTGGCGCTGGGTGGCTTCGCGATCGGCACCACCGAGTTCGTGACGATGGGCCTGCTCCCCGAGATCGCCGAGGGGATCGGGGAGACCATCCCGCGCACCGGTCACATCATCAGCTCCTACGCCCTCGGGGTGGTGGTGGGTGCGCCGCTCATCGTCTCGCTCGGCGCCCGGCTGCCGCGGCGTGAGCTGGCCGCGGCGCTGATCGTCGCTCTCGGCGTCGGCAATGCCGTGACGGCCCTGTCCAGCGGATACGAGGCGGTGCTGTTCGCCCGCTTCCTGTCCGGGCTGCCCCACGGTGCCTACTTCGGTGTGGCGTCGCTGCTGGCTGCCTCGCTCGTCGCCCCGGCACGCCGTGGCCGCGCGGTCAGCGGAGTCATGCTCGGGCTCTCGGTGGCGACCGTCGCCGGTGTCCCGGCTGCGACGTGGCTCGGTCAGGCGCTGGGCTGGCGCAGTGCCTACTGGCTGGTGCTGGCGCTCACCGTCGTGACCGTGGCCCTGCTGTTCGCCTTCGTGCCGCACCAGCCGGGCAACCGTGCCGCGACGGTGCGCAGTGAGCTCACGGCGCTCGCTCGTCCGCAGGTGCTGTATGCGTTGTCGGCCGGGATGATCGGCTTCGGCGGCATCTTTGCCATGTACTCCTACATCTCGCCCCTGGTCACCGATGTCGCGGGACTGCGCAGCTCGGCGGTGCCGCTGTTCCTGCTGGCCTTCGGTGTCGGGTCGGTGGCCGGCACGTGGCTGGCCGGGGTGCTCGCCGACTGGGACGTGCAGCGCGCCGTCGTGCTCGGATTCGTCGCCCTCGTGGGGTGCCTGGTCGTCTTCTTCGGGGTGGCGCCGTTCGCGGTGCCTTCGGCCGTGCTGGTCTTCATGATCGGTGTGCTCGGCTCGGTCCTCGCGGTCACGCTGCAGGTCCGGCTGATGAGCGCCGCGGGGGACGCGCAGATGCTTGGCGCCGCGTTGAACCACTCAGCCCTCAACGTCGCCAACGGTCTGGGCGCATGGATGGGTGGCGTCGTCATCGCCAGTGGACACGGCTACCGGGCCGCCAGCCTGGTCGGCGCAGGGCTCGCCCTCCTCGGCCTACTGATCTTCCTGTCCGGTCTCGCCGCCCAGGCGCGCCACCAGCGCGCACGGTGAGAAGCACCCACGAGTTGCCGAGGGTGGACGCTGGACGGGAGGCTGGTCGCATGACTGACATCGCCGATCGCGCCCGCACGCTGCTGGACCTTCACCACCGAGGCTCGACGCTCGTGCTCCCGACCGTGTGGGACGCCTGGTCGGCCCGGGCCGTGACCGATACCGGTTTCCAGGCCCTGAGCGTCGGCAGCCACCCGCTCGCGGACTCCCGCGGTCAGGCCGACGGTGAGCAGATGAGCCTGGCCGACGCACTGGAGGGCATCGCGCGCATCACAGCCGCGGTCGACGTGCCGGTCACCGCCGACGTCGAGTCCGGCTACGACACTCCGGCCGCCGAGCTCGTGGAGCGCGTGCTCGATGCCGGGGCCGTGGGGATCAACGTGGAGGACACCGTGCACAGCGAGGGCCGGATCCGGGGCATGCAGGAGCACGCCGACTACATCGGCGAGTTGCGTGCCGCTGCCGATGCTGCCGGCATCGCCCTAGTCATCAACGCCCGCACCGACGCCCTGCTGCACGGCCGCGAGCGTTTCGACGACCCGGTGGGCGAGGCCGTCGCGCGTATCCGGGCGTGCGAGGAGGCCGGAGCCCGCAGCGTCTACCCCGTGAAGATCCCCGACGCCGCGACGCTGCGGACGTTGCTCGACGCGGTGAGCGTGCCGCTCAACGTCACCGCCAACCCACGGACGGGGGCTCCGTCGGGGTCCCTTGAGGAGCTCCGCGCTGCCGGTGTCCGCCGCATCACCTACGGGCCGCTGCTGCAGGCCGAGCTGACGGCCGCCGTGCAGGACCTCGTCCGCCCTTGGGTGTGAACGACCGGGCCGCGCCGTCCCGTCAGCGGCCGGCGTCCTCCGCGGTGCCCGCGACGGTCGTCGCCGGTGTGGACGAGCGCCGCTGGGCGGCCGCGTCCACCTCGATCAGGTCCCGGCTCAGCCACGAGTGGTAGACCGAGGTGAACACCAGCGGCGCCGCCACGGCGGTGAACGGCCAGACCAGGTAGAAGAAGATGGCTGTGGCCGTGGGCAGCCCGCCCAGCGTCCCGGAGCTGTCCAGCGTGGCGTGAGCGGCCACGAAGCCGAGCAGCATCACGCAGCCGAACGTGCAGATCTGCGCAACGCCGGACGATGACCACTGGTTGGCGGTGTTGA
The DNA here is from genome assembly GCF_041951745.1 of Aeromicrobium sp. CTD01-1L150. Classification (GTDB taxonomy): domain Bacteria; phylum Actinomycetota; class Actinomycetes; order Propionibacteriales; family Nocardioidaceae; genus Aeromicrobium. The sequence continues at coordinate 3,250,194 of NZ_CP169555.1, read as the reverse complement.
GTGCACCCAGGAACATGAACAGGGTCACGCTGACCGGGATCGCGTAGTAGACCGGCTGCCACCAGTCGAGCACCATGCCTGCTGTGGCAACGGTCAGGATGACCAGGCAGGCCATCACCAGCCGGTCGATGCGGCCGTTCGACTCACGGGGCGCCTCCAGCAGCCGGTCGAAGTGCTCGGCAGAACCCTGTGATGGAGCCAGCAGCGAGACCGCGATGAACAGGACGATGCCGGAGGTGATGATCGCGCCGCCGTAGGAGAAGTACGCCGGCAGCGTGATGATCTCCTCGGAGGTCAGCAGCGTGAGGGCGAGGTTCGCCACGATGCCGTAGGCGACCGCGACCGACGTGGCAAGGGCGGTGGCTCGCTTCCAGTACAGACCGAGGACGAGCGGTCCGAAGATGGCCGCCGCGAACGCCGCCCAGCCGATCGCGCCGAGCAGGAACACCACCTGGGCCAGGTAGAGGGCGAAGAGGAGGGCGCAGACGACGACCACCGTGCTGGCCACGCGTGCCCACAGCAGCTCGCGTCGCACCTCACGCCCGAAGGCACTCGGCAGGTCCCTCATCAGGGCGGAGGCGCCGACGGCGATGAAGGAGTTGGCGCTCGACATGATCGCAGCGAGCAGGCCGGCGAGCACGAACCCGGCGAACCACGGCGAGACCATGGTGTCGAGGAACCACGTGGACGTGCTGTCCTGTCCACCCGGGCTCGCGACCAGGTCGGGCGCGCGGCCCTGCATGGTCAGGCCGCGGCTCGCGAGGCCGATGCTGATCGCGAACAGCGTCGTGACCGCGTAGGCCACCGCCGCGACGAAGGCGCCCCACTTGAGCTCCGTGTGCGAGCGCAGCATCAGGAACTTGGTGATCAGCTGCGGCTGGGCTGCTGCGCCGAGGATCGCGAGCATCGCGAACGTGTAGACGAAGGTGAGAGGTTGTCCGCCGGCGGGCCCGTCCAGACGCAGGAAGCCGACGTCGGACGCGGCGATGGTCTCCAGCATCGACCCCCATCCGCCGAGGGTGTTGGTGGCGACGACGAAGACGCCGAGCGACATCACGATCATCAGCAGGCCCTGGATGAAGTCCGTCCAGGCGCCAGCGAGCATGCCGCCGACGATCGTGTAGATCGTCACGATGAGCGAGCCGACGATCGCACCGGTCGTGGTGCTGGTGCCGAAGATCAGGGCGATGATCACGCCCATCGCAGTTACCTGGGCGGTCATGTAGGCGACCGAGCCGACGAACATCGCGATCGACATCGTCACGTGAGCCGAGCGCCCGGGAAAGCGGAGCTTGATGACGTCGGGCACGGAGAACACGTCGTGCTGGCGGGCGAGCCGGTACAGCCGGCTGCCGAGCAGGAACCACGACAGGGCGAAGGCCAGTGGCACGAACAGGGCCGCGCCCACCAGAGCCTCGAGCCCGACGGCGTATGCCTGACCGGTGTGACCGATCATCCCGAACCCGCTCTGGATCGAGGAGAAGGTCCCGACCGCCATGACGAGGAAGCCCAGGGTCTGGCCCGCGACGAGGAAGTCCCGCGAGTTGTGGACGCGCGCTCTCGCCCACATGCCGATGCCGATCATGACGAGGAAGTAGACGATGATCAATCCGACTGAGACACTCATACTACTGAGTATGATGTGACTCTCGGCACATCGTCAACCAGCGGTGAGGAGCAACGGTTGAGTCCTTCGACAGACGACGCGGATACGGTCGATCCCCGGGCCGTGGCCCGGGTCAGGATCCTCGACGCGGCAGCAGTGGCGTTCATGCGGCAGGGATTTCGCAGCACGACGATCGACGACATTGCCGCTGACCTGGGGGCCACCAAGGGGCTGATCTACTACCACTTCCGTTCCAAGTTCGATCTCTTCCTCGCGGTCTACGAGGAAGGCATGCGCCGGGTCCGCGATCGAGTGCAGCCGCATACGGAGGGGAGCGAGGACGGCCGGGAGCGGCTCGTGGCGATGTCGGTCGCGCACCTGCACAACCTGATGAGCGACCTCGCCTATCACCACGTGGTCCACCAAGGCGTGCGCGCCAAGGACTCGGTGGAGCTCAAGATCAGGCAGCGTGACGCACTCGACGCGTTGAACGAGCACCGGCGCGGCTACGAGCAGCTGTTCCGGGACGTGGTCGCGGACGGGATCGCGGACGGGTCGCTGCGTGCAGTCGACCCGTCCCTGGCCGCGCGCACCCTCCTGAGCAGCTTGAACGGCGTGGACCTGTGGTTCCGCAACGTCGAGGGTCAGAGTGATGCGGAGCTTGCCGACCTGGCGACCCAGGTCGTCGGACTGCTCATTGGGGGCCTCGAGGCTCGGGGCGGGCGCCATGGTTGACGCCGGTGGTCAACGCGCGGGCCGGCTCCTGGAGCCACCGCACACGTCGGTCCGCATCGCGGCCACATATGGCCCGGACCGCCTCTGCTGGAAGGTGCCGCTCAGCTCGCCACGGTGTCCGCGCCGACCGCTGGACGCAGCCAGACGCGGTCACCCTCATGCAGGCCGAGAGCCGTCGCCTCGGCCCGGGTGACGACCACCTGAACGGGCGGGTGCGCTCCCGGTCCCTCAGGGGTGACCTCCAGCCGGATCTCGAAGCCGATGCGTGTCCACCGGGTGATCGTCCCGACCGCGGTGGCGGCCTGCTCGTAGCGGGAGATCTCGATGTCGTGCGGGCGGATGAGCCGGTCCCCGAGGGTGGTGACGGGGCCGAGGAAGCTGAGCACGAAGTCACTTGCCGGCCGGTCGTACAGGTCGTCCGGAGTGCCGACCTGCTCGATGCGACCCTCGTTGATGACCACGATCGAGTCAGCCACCTCCAGGGCCTCCTCCTGGTCGTGCGTCACGAACACCGTGGTCACGTGCATCTCGTCGTGGAGACGACGCAGCCAGTCGCGGAGCTCCTTGCGGACCTGGGCGTCGAGCGCACCGAACGGCTCGTCCAGCAGCAGGACGGTGGGCTCGATGGCCAGGGCCCGCGCGAGCGCCATGCGCTGGCGCTGGCCGCCGGAGAGCTGGGCGGGGAGCCGATGGGCGAACTGCGTCAGGTGCACGAGCTCAAGCAGCTCGTTCACCTTGGCCCTGATCTCGGCCTTGGGACGCTTGCGGATCTCCAGCCCGAAGGCCACGTTGCGCGCCACGTTGAGATGCTTGAAGGCCGCGTAGTGCTGGAAGACGAACCCCACGTTGCGCTTCTGCACCGGCAGGGCCGTGGCATCCTTGCCCTCGATGACCACCGACCCGGTGTCGGTCTGCTCCAGACCCGCGATGATCCGTAGCAGCGTCGTCTTGCCGCCGCCGGACGGACCGAGCAGCGCGGTCAGCTGGCCCGTGGGGATGCTGAGGTCGACGTCGTCGAGGACGACGAAGTCGCCGAACCGCTTGCTGACTCCGGACACTTCGATGCTCATACGGAGGTGCCTTTCAGTGGCGTGCCGCGCGGGCACGCAGGATCGAGACGACGATGATGCAGATGACTGAGATGCTCGCCAGCAGGAAGGCGACGGCATAGGCGCCCTGCTGGTCGAAGTTGAGGTACTTCTCCTCGACGGCGAGGGTCGCGGTGCGGGTCTGTCCCAGCACGTTCCCGGAGACCACCTTCACGGCACCGAACTCACCGAGAGAGCGAGCCAGGGTGAGCACGACGCCGTAGATGATCGCCCACCGGATGCCCGGGAGCGTGATGCGCCAGAACGTCTGCCAGCCGTTGGCGCCCAGGCTGCGTGCGGCCTGCTCCTGCTCTGTGCCGAGCTCGTGCAGGACCGGCACGACCTCACGGATCACCAGGGGCAGGGCGACGAAGGCCGTCGCCATGATGATCCCGGGCGTGGAGAAGATGATCTGGAAGGCCTCGTCGGCGCCCGTGGCGCCGTACCAGCCGTTGCGGCCGTAGACGAGCACGAGGGCCAGGCCGACGACGATCGGCGAGACGGACAGCGGCAGGTCCAGCAGGGCGTTGAGGAACCGCTTGCCCGGGAAGTGCGTGCGCACCAGCAGCAGGGACATGCTGATGCCGAAGACGGTGTTGATGGCGGTGGCGACGACGGCCGCGAACGCGGTGAGCTGCAGCGCGTGCACCATGCCGGGGTCCTCGAACAGGCCACGGAAGGCATCCAGGCCGCCCGCGAACGCGTTCGTCGCGACGAGGGAGACCGGCCAGACCACGAGCAGCACCAGGTAGACGATGACGACGGTTCGCAGCACGTAGACGAACCAGCCCTTGCCCTGGGGCGTGCGCAGACGGGTCTCAGGCACGGGGGGACACCCGCCGCTGCAGAACGTCGAGCAGGATGATCACGAGCAGGGAGACCACCAGCAGCAGCGCCGCGATGGACGAGGCGGCGGCAGCGTTGTCGTTCTCGATGGCGCTCAGGATCCGTACCGAGGCGACCTCGGACTCAAAGGGAAGGTTGCCCGACAGCAGCACGAGCGAGCCGTACTCACCGACCCCGCGGGCGAACGCCAGTGCCGCTCCGGCCGCGATGGCGGGGGCGAGGCTGGGCAGGATGACACGTCGGAACGTGGTGGCCCTGCTGGCGCCCAGCGAGGCGGCAGCCTCCTCGACCTCGGCGTCGAGCTGCTCCAGCACCGGCTGGACCATCCGCACCACGAACGGCAGGGTCACGAACAGGAACGCGAGGTAGACCGACGTGCCGCTGTTGGCGACGTTGATGCCCAACGGACCGTCGTCGTTGCCGTAGAGCGACAGCAGCACGAGGCCGGCCACGATGGTGGGCAGCGCGAACGGTACGTCGATGACCAGCTCGAGAGCGGCCTTGCCGGGGAACCGGTCGCGCACCAGGACCCAGGCGATCGCGGTGCCAATGAACACGTTGATGATGGTCACCACGGTCGCCGAGACGAGCGTGACCCGGATGGCGTAGAGGTTCTGGCCGTTGGTGATGGCTCGGTAGAAGTTGCCCCATCCGCCCTCGGAAGCCGTGATGAGGACGGCGGTGAGGGGAATGAGCACGAGCAGGCTGAACCACAGCATCGTGACGCCGAGTCCGATGCCTGAGGTGGTGGTCAGGGTGTACGGCAGGCGGGCGTGGCCGCGTCGGTCGGTCTCGCCTGCGGTCGTGGGTGTGGCGCTCATGCAGGGGTGCTCACGGTGATGGTTCCTCCGGGTGGTGGTCGGGCGGCGGGCTACCGCGAGGCCTTGCCGGACTTCTCGATCGACTCGGCGACGATGCCGAGCGGTGCGCCGTCCAGGCCGTCGCCGAAGAGCTTGTCCTCGACCTCGCCCCAACCCGGTCCGCCGAAGTTGTTCTCCAGCGTGAGCAGGTTCTCGATCGTGGGGAACGGGTCGTCGGCATCCGGAACCCCCTCGATGTCACGTGGTTCCAGGCCGATGGCCTCGAAGTCGACCGACCCGGGGTCCTCGGGGTTGAGGGGCCGGAACCCGGAGAGGGCGAACTGCTTCTGACCGCCCTCGGGGTCGAGGACGAAGTCCAGCCAGTCGGAGGCAGCCGGGACGGCGTCGGCGAGGACGGCTCCGGGGTTCTCGATGAGTACCGTGGTCTCCGGGATCACGTACTCGAAGCCGCTGCCGTTCTGCTCGGCGAGGATGGCCTCGTTCTCATAGGCCAGCAGGACGTCGCCGGTGCCGCCGAGAAAGCTCTGGGTGGCGTCGCGGCCGCTGTTGGTGAGCGAGACGACGTTGCCGAAGAGGTCGTCCAGGAACTGGGTGGCCTCCTGTTCGCTGCCGCCGTTCTCGGTGACGTGTCCCCAGGCGGCCAGTGCGTTCCAGCGCGCGGCGCCGGAGGAGGCGGGGTTGGGAGTGACGATGTCCACATCGGGCTCGGCCAGGTCGTCCCAGCCCTGGATGTCCTTGGGGTTGCCGTCTCGGACACCGAGCACGACGACCGAGGTGGACACGATGCCCTTGTTGTCTCCCTGGTCCCAGTCCTCCGGGAGGAGGTCGGCGTCCTCGAGGCGTTCCACGTCGCTGGCGACGGACAGGTGGACGTAGTCGGCGTCCAGTCCGTCCACGACGGCGCGGCTCTGGTCGCCCGATGCCCCGTAGGAGGTCGTGAATCCCACACCTGCGCCGGCCTCGGTCTTGTTGAACTCGGCGGCGATCGCCGTGTTGGCGGCCTCGGGCACGGCGAAGCCGACGATGCTGATCGACTCCTCAGAACCCGATCCGCCGCCACAGGCCGCCAGCAGGCCGAGGGAGACGGCGGCCGCGGCAGCGGTGAGACGGGTGCGGGGGGTGGCGCTCATGCGAGTCCTTGTCATCGGGCACGCGATCAGGGGCTGCGTGCGTCCTCCAGAACGTAGGGAACTCGGCAGCGCTCCAAGCGCGATCTCACGATGCGGGACATGGAGATCGATGCGCGAGACGGCGGATCTGGGTCCGCGCTGGTGGCGGCCTCAGGCGAAGACGACCGTGCGGGGGCCGTTCATGAGGACGCGGGCCTCCGCGTGCAGCTTGACCGCGCGCGAGAGCGTCTGGGCCTCGACGTCGCGCCCGGCCCGGGCGAGGTCGGCCGGCAGCTGGCGGTGGTCGACACGGTGGACGCCCTGCTCGATGATCGGCCCCTCGTCGAGCTCCGCGGTGACGTAGTGGGCCGTGGCGCCGATGAGCTTGACGCCGCGGTCGTGCGCCTGGTGGTAGGGGCGTGCGCCCTTGAAGCTCGGCAGGAACGAGTGGTGGATGTTGATCGCCCGGCCGGACAGCTGCCGGCACAGGTCGTCGCTGAGGATCTGCATGTACCGGGCCAACACCACCAGGTCGATATCGAGCTCGTCCACGAGCTCCAGCAGCCGGGCCTCGGCCTGCGGCTTGGTCTCGGAGCTGACCGGCAGGTGGTGGAAGGGGACGTCGTAGTTAGCGGCGAGACGCTCCAGGTCGCGGTGGTTGCCGACGACCGCTGGAACCTCGATGTTGAGCGCGCCCACGCTCTGTCGGTAGAGCAGGTCGTTGAGGCAGTGGCCCTCCCTGCTCACCAGGACGAGCGTCCGCAGGGGTTTCTCGGCCGAGACCAGGCTGAACTGCATGGCCAGCTCCTCGGCGACCGGATCGAAGGCCGCGGTGAGCTCGTCGACGTCACGCTCGCCACCGAAGTCGATGTGGACACGCAGGAAGAACTCCCCGCCCCGCACGACGTCGTCGCTGGGATCGGTGTACTGCTGGCTGTCCAGGATGTTGCCGCCGGACTCGACGATCCATCGGGTGACGGCGTAGACGAGGCCGGGCCGGTCAGGGCACGACAGGATCAGGACGTACGTGGCGCTCACCCGCTGATCCTACGACCGAGAGGTCAACGGTCGGCAGCCAAGAGCTCGTAGCTGACCAGGTCGTCGACGCTGCCGTCGCCGAGCAGCTCTGCCTGGTGCTCGATGCCCACCTGTGTGAAGCCGGCCTTCTCGGCCACCCGCTGGCTGGCCGGGTTGCCGGCGGCGGCCAGCAGGCTGAGCCGTCGCCGGGCCAGGCCGCGTTCGTCGAAGGCGTGTGCCGTGACCAGCCGCACCGCCTGGGACATCAGTCCGCGGCCGCGGGCGTCGGGATGCATCCAGTACCCCACCTCCGCGGTCGTCGGGTTGAGGCCCGTGAGATCCATGACGGCCACGTTGCCCAGCAGGAGGTCGGAGTCCGGGTCGGCGACGGCCCAGGATGCCTTGAGGCCGGCGGCGGCACGCCAGGTGCAGTCGGCGAGGTAGTCACGGGCGACCTTGTCGGTGTACGGGCGCGGCAGACCGTTCAGCCAGTGCTGGGTGTCCGGGTCGCTGCAGGACTCGACGATGCGGGCGACGTCGTCCTCACGGAACGGCCGCAGCCGCACCTGATCGGACTCCAGCACCACCGACTCGACCCACTGGTTGCGGGGCAGAGGGGTGTCGCCGAAGTGGAACGAGCCGGTCCACGCGTCGTGCACCTCGCCGCGCTCCACCAGCAGGCCCGGCGTGGTGCCGTGCAACGTGAAGCCGCACTGATGAGCCACGCGCAGCGACGCCTCGTGGCCGACCCGGCATCGCCAGTGGATCACCTCGACGCCCTCCTCGGCGAGCACATGACCCATCGCGAGCCGCACCGCCCTGGACATCAGCCCACGGCCACGGGCCGCAGGGTGCAGTGCGTACCCGATGTCGGTCACCGGGCCTTCGCCCCGGATGTCGACGTTGCCGACGTAGCGCGCAGCGCCGTGCTCGTCGGGAGCCTCGATGGCCCAACCCCGCATCCGACCCTCGTCCCAGCCACGGGGAATGATCGACAGGGCGAACTCCTCGGTGGTCTCGCGCGTGGACGGCACGGGTATCGCGGTCCACCGTTGCATCTCGGGATCGTTCGCCATCTCCACCATGGCGTCGATGTCTGCCGGCGAGTGGGCGCGCAGCGTGACCACCCCGTCGGAGAGCACAGGCACGCACAGCGGCCACCGCGTGTCCACGGTGCGCTCAGTCCCGGCGCAGGATGGACAGGGTCCCGGCGAGCGTGCTGGTGTGGCCGTCGACCGTCGTCCGGATGTCCCCGACGATCTCGTGCAGGTCGTCGAGATCGTGGCGAAGCTGGGAGGTGCGACGCTCAGTCATGCGGTCACCGTACCTGCGCGGGGTGCCCCGAGCCAGAGCGTCGGTGACCTCTGTGGGCGGACGCTCAGCCGTTCTCGGCGCGGAACGGGTCGGCGCGGTAGACGCCCATGATCCGCACGTCGGTGGTGAAGAAGCGCAGCTCCTCCAGCGCGCGCGACAGTCCCGGGTCGGCGGGGTGTCCGTCGACCTCGGCGAGGAACTGGGTGCCGGTGAACGAGCCGTCGACCATGTAGCTCTCGAGCTTGGTCATGTTGACGCCGTTCGTGGCGAACCCGCCGAGGGCCTTGTAGAGCGCGGCGGGGATGTTGCGGACGTTGAAGATGAAGGTCGTGACGGTCGGGGCGCCCGGCTCGGGCCACTGGGGTTCTCGCGCCAGCTCCACGAACCGGGTGGTGTTGTGGTCCTCGTCCTCGATGTCGCGCTGCAGGATCTGCAGACCGTAGATCTCAGCCGCCAGCGGGGGAGCGATGGCCGCCTGCGTGGGGTCCTGGGCCTCGGAGATCTCGCGGGCGGCCCCGGCGGTGTCACCGGAGATGAGCGGCGTCCAGCCGTGCTGCTTGATGATCTTGCGGCACTGGCCGAGTGCATGGACGTGGCTGTGCACGGTCTTGACGTCCTCCAGGGCGGCACCTGGCGTGGCCATCAACATGAACTGGATCCGCAGGAAGTGCTCGCCCACGACGTGCAGGCCCGAGGTCGGCAGGAAGTGGTGGATGTCGGCGACGCGTCCGGCGATCGAGTTGTCGATCGGGATCATCGCGATGTCGGCCGTGCCGCCGGTGACGGCGGCGAACACGTCCTCGAACGACGCGCACGCGAGGGCCACGGCGTCGGGGTGGTGCTGCTTGCACACCAGGTGGGAGTTGGCGCCGGGTTCACCTTGGTACGCGATCCGCGAGACAGTCACGACCCCATTCTCTCACCGTGGTGCCCGTCGCCGTGGCGTCCTCCCTGTGACACGGGCGCGCGCGGGACTCAGGGGCGGGGGTGGAGCAGCCTGAACCGTTCCAGCACGACCGGCATGGCGGGGTCGAAGCCGCGGTCGTGGCTCGCGAACTCGGTGAAGAAGCGCTCGTGGCTCTCACGCCAGTACCTCAAGCTCAGGTCCCCCTCGCCCTCGAGCCGTGCATGCTCGGCGTCCACCTCCTGGAACGGCACGACCCGCACCTCGGTCACCTCGATGAGTGCGCGCGGGTGCCCTCGGCCGTCGAGGACGATGGCGAGGTCGCCTGCAGCGGGCAGCTGCTCGTCACCCGTCCTCTCCTGCCCGCTGTCCGCCCCCTCGCCCTCAGGACCAGCGCCGTAGTCCCACCGGGCACTCGCGGTGGCCGTCTTGGTGCCGTCCAGCACGAGCGCCAGCAGGTGGTCCGCCTGCTCCTCGTCGCCGCCGAAGGCGAAGGTCGGCGGCGCGAGAGCCTCGCCGGAGAGGGGCGGGAAGTAGCCGGGGATCGGGTTCGTCCGGGCCTGGTTGCGAGCCAGCTCCCAGAACTGCTCGATCTCGTCGGGGTCGGTCTGCATGCTCAGTGGGTCCTCGTGGCGCCGTCGGCCGCTCGTACGGCGAAGGTCGTCGGCGGCGTCCACCCGAGGGCGTCGTAGCGGTGCTCGATCAGCTCGCGCACCGCTGCGGCCTTGGGCTGCGGGGCCAGGGCGATGGCCGATCCGCCGAACCCGCCGCCGGTCATGCGGGCGCCGAGCGCCCCGGCCTCCAGGGCCGCCTCGACGGCCACGTCGAGCTCGGCGCAGCTGACCTCGAAGTCGTCGCGCAGTGACTCGTGCGACGCAGTGAGGATCGTGCCCAGCTGCGACCAGTCGCCGTCGCGCAGGGTCCGCACGGCAGCGGTGACGCGGGCCGTCTCGGTGATGACGTGGCGTAGTCGGGCCTTGAGGGTCTCGTCCTGCAGCCGCAGGACGGCGTCCAGGCCGGCGTCGGCCAGATGCTCCAGACCGAGCTCGGCCGCAGCGCGCCCGCACTCCTCGCGGCGCTGCGCGTACCCGCCCCCCGTCTCCGCGTGCACCGCGTGCGAGTGGTCGACGCCGGTGTCGATGACGAGCAACGACAGGCCGGCGCCGGGGGGATCGAAGGGCGCCGGCTCGGTGTGTGGCGGATCGGCGAGCGGGCGGGTGAGCACGGCGTGCCCGGCGCGTCCGTGCACGACGGCGAGCTGGTCCATCAGCCCGGTGGGGGCACCGACGAAGTCGTTCTCAGCACGCTGTGCCACCACCGCGCGGGTGGTGCCGTCCAGGCCGGTACCCGCAAGGTCGTCGAGAGCGGAGACGACCCCGACGGTCAGCGCTGCCGACGACGACAGGCCGGCGCCCTCGGGGAGCCCTGCCTTGGGATCGACCTCCAGCACGAGGTCGACGCCACCGAGCCGGTGACCGGCCTGCCCGAACGCCCAGACGGCGCCGGCGACGTAGGCGGCCCAGCCGTCGACGTCGCCGGGTGCCACCGACGTGGTGAAGCTGGCCTTGCGTCCGCCGCTCCACGCGTTCACCGCGTCGTCGTCGCGGGCGCGGGCCTTGACGGTGAGGAACCGGTCGATCGCGAACGGCAGGGACGGTCCGCCGTTGTAGTCCAGGTGCTCGCCGACCAGGTTGACGCGGCCCGGGACCTGCCAGCGACGGACCGACGTCGGGCCGTCGTGTGTCGACTCAGTCATCGGGCCGAGCCTAGGGCACGGCCTGTGATCGGCGGTGGCACAATGCACAGCATGTCCGACGCTTCCCCTGCGCGTCGGCCGCGCGCCCTCTCCGGTGCGCAGCCGACCGCTGACTCCTACCACCTGGGCAACTACATCGGCGCCTTCCGGCAGTGGGTCGCCCTGCAGGAGGAGTTCGAGGCGTTCTACTTCATCCCGGACCTGCACGCCATCACCGTCGAGTACGACCCGGAGCTGCTGCGGGAGCGGACGTACGTGGCGGCCGCACAGCTCCTGGCCTCCGGCGTGGACCCGTCGCGCAGTGCCCTGTTCGTGCAGAGCCACGTCCCCGAACATGCGCAGCTCGCCTGGGTCCTCGGTGGTGTCACGGGCTTCGGCGAGGCGAGCCGGATGACCCAGTTCAAGGACAAGAGCGCCAAGAGCGGCCACGATGCGGCCAGTGTCGGTCTGTTCACCTACCCCGTCCTCATGGCGGCGGACATCCTCATCTACCAGGCCGACAAGGTGCCGGTCGGTGAGGACCAGCGGCAGCACGTCGAGCTGACCCGCAACCTCGCCCAACGGTTCAACCACCGTTTCGGGCCGACGTTCACCGTCCCCGAGGCGCACATCGTCAAGCAGGTCGCCAAGATCTACGACCTGCAGGACCCGACGAGCAAGATGAGCGGCTCCAGCGTCTCGCACGCCGGCGTCATCGACCTCACCGACACGGCCAAGCAGGCTGCCAAGAAGATCCGATCCGCCGTCACCGACTCCGGCTCGGACATCCGCTTCGACCGCGCTGAGAAGCCGGGCATCGCCAACTTGCTGACTATCTTCTCCGCCGTCACCGGGCGTGACGTCGACGACCTGGTGGCTGAGTTCGAGGGCCAGCAGTACGGACACCTCAAGGTGGCGCTCGGCGAGGTCGTCGGTGACTTCGTGCAGTCCTTCGGCGATCGCACGCGTGAGCTCCTGGACGACCGGGCCGAGCTGGACCGCATCCTCGCCGCCGGGGCGACCCGGGCCCGCGAGGTCGCCGCGCCGACCCTCGCCTCCGTCTACGAGCGGTCCGGGTTCGTCGTCCCCCGTGCCGACGCATGACACAGATCGGCGTCGCGATCGCCGTTCCCGAGCCGTACGGGAGCGAGCTGCGTCGCACGCGCGCCTCCCTCGGTGACCCGCAGGCCGCGACGGTGCCGAGCCACGTGACCCTGCTGCCGCCCGACGACGTCGGCGACTCCCACCTGGTGGCCGTGCGCGAGGCTCTGGCCCAGGTTGCGGCCCGCACCGCTCCGTTCGAGATGTCCTTGCAAGGCACGGGCACCTTCAGACCGGTCTCGCCGGTGGTCTTCGTGGCGGTCAGCCGAGGAATCTCCGAGACCGAGCTGCTGGCCTCCTGCCTGCGTGAGGCGGTGAAGTCGCCGCCGCCGCTGTTCCCCTTCCATCCGCACGTCACCGTGGCGCAGCACCTCGACGCCGATGGTCTGGATCGCGCCTACTGCGAGCTGGCGGGGTTCTCCTGTGACTTCACGGTCGAGGAGTTCTGCCTGTACCTGCACGACGAGACCGCCGGCTGGCAGCCGGAGACGTGCTTTCGACTCACCGGCACGGGGTAGGCGGCCTGGGTCGCTCGCCCGTCGTGGTCCGGGATCGCTCGCGCGAACCGGCCGGCACTGCATCGCTAGCCGGTGAGCTGAGCGAGCAGGTCGTCGCGGAAGGCGAGCGCGGCCAGCTGGAGCGAGCCCGGCCGGTGCGCGAGGGCGATCTGCCGGTTCAGCGAGGGACGGCGCAGGCGGACCGGGCGCAGGCTCGGTCGGCTCGCCATCACCATCTCCGGCACCACGGCGTGACCGAGACCGGCCTCCACGAAGCGCAGGACGGCACTCATCTCACCGCCCTCGACGGCAAGGTGGGGTGTGAACCCGGCCTGCTGGCAGGCGCGCATCGTCACCTCCCGCAGGTCGTAGCCCTCGCGGAACATCACCAGCGGCAGCTCACGCAGGTCGGCCACGTCGACCTCCTCGGGCAGCGCGGAGCCGGGTGGGGCAGCGAGCACCAGCCGCTCCTTCATGACCGGCGTGGTCTCCAGCTCCGTGGTCTCCAGTCGCAGGGGGACGATCACCAGCGCCAGGTCCAGACGACCACGCAGCAGGTCGCGGGTGAGCAGCGGCGAGCCGGCCTCCCGCACCTCCAGCTCGATGTCGGGGTGGGCGGCGTGGAAGGAGGTGAGGACGTCGGGCAGCAGGCCGTCGCACACCGACGGCGTCGCGCCCAGACGCACGCGCCCGCGGCGCAACCCGGCCACCTCGTGCACGGCCCGCTGGGCGGTCTCGACGTCGATGAGGATGCGTTCGGCATGGGGGAGCAGGGCCTCGCCGGCACTGGTCAGGCTGATCCCCGCGCGGTCACGCACGAACAGGGAGGTGCCGACGGAGTTCTCCAGGACGCGGATCTGCTTGGAGAGTGTCGGCTGAGCGACGCCGAGCTGGTCCGCGGCCTGGGTGAAGTGTCGGCTCCGGGCGACGGCGACGAAGTAGGCGAGCTGTTGGAACTGCACGTCACTATCATGCCCTATGGCTATGAAGGTTGACCTCAGCATGACTTAGCGCTCATGTGCGATGAGGTCTACCGTGACCACGTGGCCACGACTCAGCTCCCGCGGACGTCGGCGAAACGCTCGACGGTCGCCCTCAAGTACTCGATGGCGGTGTCCGGGCTGATCATGCTCGGGTACCTGCTCGTCCACATGTACGGCAACCTGAAGTTCTTCCAGGGCCAGGAGGCTTTCGACTCCTACCTGGCGGGCCTGGAGGACCTCTTCACGCCGTACCTGCCGCACGGCGGCCTGCTCTGGATCATGCGCGTGGTCCTGCTGGCGGCGCTCCTGGTGCACGTGTATGCCGCCATGACACTGTGGCAGCGCAACAAGGTGGCCGCCGGTTACGTCGGCGGCAAGCGCTACCACACCACCAAGAACCGGACCGGCGTGCAGCGTAGCTACGCATCCTTCACGATGCGCTGGGGCGGCATCATCCTGCTGCTGTTCATCATCGGCCACGTCGCGCAGATGATGCCCAACTGGCTCTCGCCCGGCGGCGCCTCCGACAGCAAGTTCGAGCGTGTGGTCAACGGCTTCGAGCTGTGGTGGGTCGTCCTGCTGTACACGATCGGGCTGGTTGCCGTCGGCTTCCACCTGTGGCACGGCTTCTGGAGTGCGCTCACCACGCTCGGGCAGAACCGCAGCGCGACGCGTCTGGAGTCCTGGTCCACCTGGGCCTCGACCTTCCTCGCCGCGCTCATCTGCTTCGGCTTCCTCATCGTCCCGTTCGCGATCTTCTTCCTGGGAGCTGGTTCCTGATGACCGAGACGTTCACGCCCACGCGGGCCGCCGAGCAGTTCATCGAGCACGGCGAGGACATCGCCGACGCCAAGGCGCCGTCCGGCCCGATCGAGGGGCGCTGGGACCAGCGCAAGTTCGACGGCTCGCTGGTCAACCCCGCCAACCGGCGCAAGATCAAGGTCATCATGGTGGGCACCGGCCTGGCCGGCGCATCGGCCGCCGCGACGCTGGGCGAGGCCGGCTACCAGGTCACCAGCTTCTGCTACCAGGACAGCCCGCGTCGCGCACACTCGATCGCGGCGCAGGGCGGGATCAACGCCGCCAAGAACTACCGCAACGACGGCGACTCGGTCTACCGACTGTTCTACGACACCGTGAAGGGCGGCGACTTCCGCTCCCGCGAGTCCAACTCCTACCGTCTCGCGCAGGTCTCGGTGAACATCATCGACCAGTGCGTCGCGCAGGGAGTCCCGTTCGCGCGGGAGTACGGCGGCCTGCTGGACAACCGTTCCTTCGGGGGTGTGCAGGTCTCCCGAACCTTCTACGCCCGCGGCCAGACCGGTCAGCAGCTCCTGATCGGCGCCTACCAGGCCCTCGAGCGTCAGGTGGCTGCCGGCACCGTCGAGGTGCACACGCGCCACGAGATGCTCGACCTCATCATGGTCGACGACGGTACCGGTCAGAAGAGGGCGCGCGGCGTCGTCGTGCGCGACATGGTCTCCGGTGAGATCGAGACGCACACCGCCGACGCGGTGGTGCTCGCCACCGGCGGCTACGGCAACGTCTTCTTCCTCTCGACCAACGCCGTCGGCTGCAACGTCACCGCCACGTGGCGCGCCCACCGGCGTGGCGCCTACTTCGGCAACCCCTGCTACACGCAGATCCACCCCACGTGCATCCCGGTCTCGGGTGACTACCAGTCCAAGCTCACGCTGATGAGCGAGTCGTTGCGCAACGACGGGCGCATCTGGGTGCCCAAGGAAGCCGGCGACGACCGCCACCCCTCCGACATCCCCGAGGACGAGCGCGACTACTACCTGGAGCGCATCTATCCCGCGTTCGGCAACCTCGTCCCGCGCGACATCGCCTCGAGGGCCGCCAAGTACCAGTGCGACGACGGCAAGGGCGTCGGTCCCGGCGGTCTCGGCGTCTACCTGGACTTCGCCGACGCGATCGAGCGCATGGGCCGGGCCACGGTGGAGGCCAAGTACGGCAACCTCTTCGACATGTACGCCCGGATCACGGGCGAGGACCCGTACACGCAGCCGATGCGCATCTACCCGGCGGTCCACTACACGATGGGCGGGCTGTGGGTCGACTACGACCTGCAGAGCAACCTGGAGGGCCTGTTCGTCACGGGTGAGGCCAACTTCTCCGACCAGGGCGCCAACCGGCTCGGCGCCTCTGCCCTCATGCAGGGCCTGGCCGACGGCTACTTTGTGCTGCCCTACACGCTGGCCAACTACCTGGCCGCCGGTCCCTTCGAGCCCGTCGGCGACGACCACCCGGCCGTCGTCGAGGCCCGTGAGGCCGTCGAGGCGCGGATCCGGGACCTGCTGGCCGTCGACGGCAACCGGACCGTCGACAGCTACCACAAGGAGCTCGGCCACATCATGTGGGAGTACTGCGGCATGGAGCGCACCGAGGAGGGCCTGACCAAGGCCATCGGCCTGATCCGCGAGCTCAAGGACGACTTCTGGCGCAACGTCAAGGTGACGGGCGAGGCCGGGGAGCTCAACCAGACGCTCGAGCGCGCCGGGCGCGTCGTCGACTTCTTCGAGCTCGGTGAGCTCATGTGCATCGACGCGCTGAACCGTGAGGAGTCCTGTGGTGGCCACTTCCGTGCCGAGAGCCAGACCGAGGACGGCGAGGCGCTGCGTCACGACGACTACTTCGCCTACGTCGCAGCGTGGGAGTACAACGCCGACAGCGGTGGCGACAAGCCGATCCTGCACAAGGAGCCGCTGGAGTACGAGTACGTCGAGATGAAGGCTCGGTCTTACAAGTGAACGGGAGCTACCAGTGAAGATCACCGTCAACGTCTGGCGCCAGAAGACCGCCGACGACAAGGGCAGCATGGTCTCCTACGCCCTGGACGACGTCTCCGAGGACATGTCGTTCCTGGAGATGCTCGACGTCCTCAACGAGCAGCTCACGCTGGCCGGCGACGAGCCGGTCGCCTTCGACTCCGACTGCCGTGAGGGCATCTGCGGTACCTGTGGCGTCGTGATCAACGGCATCGCGCACGGACCCGAGGTCACTACGACCTGCCAGCTGCACATGCGCTCCTTCTCCGACGGGGACGTCATCGACATCGAGCCGTGGCGGGCGGGGGCCTTCCCCGTGGTCAAGGACCTCGTCGTCGATCGTGGCGCGTTCGACCGGATCATCCAGGCCGGCGGCTACATCAGTGCGCCCACCGGATCGGCGCCGGAGGCCAACGCGACGCCGATCCCCAAGGACGACGCCGACCACGCCTTCGCCTCGGCGACCTGCATCGGCTGCGGTGCCTGCGTCGCGGCGTGCCCCAACGGCTCGGCGATGCTGTTCACAGCGGCCAAGGTCAACCACCTGGGTCTGCTGCCGCAGGGTCAGCCGGAACGTGACTCGCGCGTCGTGGCCATGGTCGAGCAGCACGACGCCGAGGGCTTCGGGGGCTGCACCAACGTCGGCGAGTGCACCGCGGCGTGCCCCAAGGGCATCCCGCTGGACGTCATCAGTCAGCTGAACCGCGACCTGCTGGGAGCGCTCGCCGCCGGCAAGGCCTAAGGCGCTGTCTGCCAGTCAGGGGGTCGTGCGTCGTCGCAGGTAGCTGACGGCCACGACCGCCAGCAGCGGGCCCCACGCGAGCAGGGGCAGGTAGCACGCCGTCACCACGACGGCCTGGAACCCGTCGAAGTAGCGGTAGAAGTCGCCACCGGGCACCCGCCAGAAGATGCCCGTCCACAGCGCGGTCAGGACAGCTGCGCCACCCATCGCGGGTACGAACGCCGCCATGGGTGGTACGCGTCGCCCGCCGATCCACGGGATCCAGCGTGGGGCGACCTCTCCCCACCTCTGCACCAGGCCCAGGGTCAGCAGCGCGGCGCCCTCGGCCACCAGCGAGAGCATGACGATGTAGACGCGCTCCCAGAACGGGCCCGGGTCGGCGTTGGTGAGCGGCAGCCCGAGTACCAGGGCGATGCGCCACAGGCCCGAGGGAAGCGTCAGGAGCGGCACCGTGTGGGCGGCCCGACGAGCCCATGCGGGGACGTCGGTCCGCCGGAGCACGTCGTGAGCTGTCATGTCCTCAGACTCGCCGTCGATGGCGTGCGGGCCATCCCTCGTGCGAATGATCGCCATCACTCTCGAGGCGGACGTCGGGACGAGACGAAGCGCGACCTGCGGACAGGAGGGGGACGTGAACACTCTCAAGGCCGTGGCCGCGGGCGTCATCGCGTCCCTGGTCGTCCTTGCGGCGTGTGAGGCGGGCGCGGACCGCTGCGGTCCCGGATCGTCGCCACGGTGCACCAGGTCGACGCCGATGCTCTGGGCTGTGGTGTCCGCCCGGCTCCGGCGGTACAGGAGCAGCGACGTCCCGTGGTTCTCCCAGACCTTCGGGACGTCAGCGCCGTGACGTTGTGTCGTCACGAGCTCGGACCCAGGCCCCGACGATGGGAGTCGCGTGAGCTGGTCGGTCGGGCCGCGACGCGGATGCTGCGAGAGCTTCAGACGCCCTCTGACCGTCTCTCGACGCGGTGCTACGAGTCACGGTCCGCCGGGCGGACGGCGGTGCGGATCGACCATGCATCCGGTACGAGCGAGGTTGTCGTCCGCGGCCACGTGTGCCCCGCCTGGGCCGGGTGACGCTCCTGCCGCGGCTGCGCGGTCCGGCCAGCCACTCAGTCCTCCTGATTCCCATGAGTTCATGGGAATCAGGTGACTTCCCCCGGTTTCCTCATGCTCGCCATGGCTTGCAAACGGGGGTGAGCGGGTGGTTTCCATGAGTTCCCGGGAACCGGGGGATTGGTTGCAGATTTGAATTAGCGTAGGTAATGAACTAGGCTAAAGACATGCCCACCGATACGCAGAACCTCGCCATGGCGGTGGCGCGCCTCAACCGACGACTGCGCCAGGAGCGACAGTCCGACCTCACGCCCACCCAGCTCTCCGTGCTCGGCACGGTGAGTCAGCTCGGCCCGACGTCGCCCTCGGCCGTCGCCGCCCGCGAACGGGTCAGCGCCCCGTCGGTCACCCGCACGCTCAACTGCCTCGTCGAGGACGGCCACGTCACCCGCGAGCCGCACCCCGACGACGGACGCCAGGTGGTCGTCTCCCTCTCCGACACCGGCGCGAAGGTGCTCGAGGAGGAGCGGCAGCGTCGTGACGCCTGGCTGCACCGCCGGCTGCGCGAGCTCGACCCGCGCGAACGGGCCCTGCTGCGCGAGGCGTCGGCCCTTCTCACCCGGATCGCGGAGTCATGAGAGTGATGATGCTCGTGACCGTTCGGTGAGCCCCACCTTCCGCGCCCTGTCCGTGCGCAACTACCGGATCTACGCCTCCGGCAGCCTGATCTCCAACATCGGCACCTGGATGCAGAACACCGCCCAGGCCTGGCTGGTGCTCGTCCTCACCGGCAGCGGCACGGCCATCGGCATCACGGTCGCGCTGCAGCTGCTGCCCACGCTGCTGCTCTCCCCGTACGGCGGCGTCCTCGCCGACCGGTTCGACAAGCGGACGGTGCTGCGGGTCATGCAGATCGCCATGGCCGTCCCCTCCGCGCTGCTCGGCGTGCTGGCCGTGACAGGGCTCGTCCAGGTCTGGCACGTCTACGTCATCGCGCTGGTCTTCGGCGTCGGCCGCGCCCTGGAGGCGCCGTCGCGGCAGGCGTTCGTGCCCGAGATGGTCGACGCGGAGGTCCTCGGCAACGCCGTCGCCCTCAACTCGGCGTCCTTCAACGCCGGACGCCTCGTGGGACCGGGCCTGGCCGGCGTGATGATCGCCGGGTTCGGAGGAGGAGTCGCGGGCACCGGCTGGGTCATCACCATCAACGCCTTCAGCTACCTCGCCGCGCTCTGGGCACTGCAGGTCATGGACATCGACCGGCTCACCCCGACGCCGGTCATCGGCCGCGGCAAGGGCGCGGTCCGCGAGGGCGTGCGCTACGTCCGCAGCCGCCCCGACCTCGTGCTCGTGCTGACCTGTGTGTTCTTCCTCGGCGGGTTCGGGATGAACTTCCAGATCACCAGCGCCCTCATGGCGACGCAGGAGTTCGGTCGCGGCGCCAGCGAGTACGGCCTGCTCGGATCGCTGCTCGCGATCGGCTCCCTCACCGGTGCCCTGCTGGCGGCGCGTCGCACGACGCCGCGGATCCGCTTCGTGGTCCTCGCCGGCCTCGCCTTCTCCGTCGTGCAGGTGGTCTCGGGCCTGATGCCCACCTACGTCACCTATGCGATCGTGCTGCCGCTCATCGGCGTCAGCGTGCTCACCATGGCTACCACGGCCAACGCCTACATCCAGATGACCGTCACCCCGGCCATGCGTGGCCGGGTCGCGGCGCTGTACCTCACGGTCTTCATCGGCAGCGTGCCGTTCGTGGCGCCACTCGTCGGATGGGTGGGTGAGCACCTCGGTGCTCGCGCGGCCGTCGTCGGGACCGGTCTAGTCGCCGGCCTGGGGGTCCTCGTCACGACCATCTGGTACCTCGCCCGCCGGAGGACAGGGACCCGACGTGAGGAGTGGCGGGCGCTCACAGCGGACCTGCGCTCGAACCACGGACGTCAGGCGGAGGTCCAACGTGGACGTCGGCGTCGAGCCGGACTTCGACTCCCGCAGCGACGTCGAGCTCCCCGAACAGTGGGCCCCCGGGGTGATCGAGACCCGGCCGACGTCCGGTGACGGTGGCGTCGGCGTCACAACCGATCCGGATTGCCTCGGCCGCACGGCCGGACGGGTCAAGGCTTGCTTCGGCCGGCCCCCCGGACGCGACGCAGCGTACGCCGCCCGAAGACGATGCACGCCAGCAGCAGCAGCGCCCAGAAGCCGACGCCCACCCAGATCTCGCGGGCGATCGTCACCGCGACCATGAGGGCCGCGCACAGTCCGAGCAGGACCGCGCAGAAGACCGCCACACGGTCCATGGCGCCACCCTCGGCCGTCACCCAGCCGACATCCCACCGCTCGTCGTCCCGGGCCATCAGGAGTCCTCCTGGTCCTCATCGTGAACCGCGCGTTCGTCGTGGTCGGCGAGGATCTCCGAGCGGACCCGCGCATGCTCGTCGACGTCGATGAGGTCCGCAGCACGCAGCTCATCGACCTGGGTGAGCCGCTCGCCGGGCGTGAGACGCGGCGCCCGTTCGGCGAGGTCGAGGACGGTGGCTGTGAGATCGGCGAGCGCTTCCTCGAGGGCGTCGTCGAGCCGATCCTCCGGCGGGGCGGACGGTCGGCGTCGACGGGCGATGACGACACCGGCCAGGACGAGACTGGAGAGGATCACCCCCGCGGCGAACCCGAGAACGACGTCCATGTCTCGAGACTAGGCCATGTCCGACCTGTGCTCGCCGGGCCGCGACACGTCCGCCAGGACGTATCCTGAGCAGATGTCCATCCATCCGAACCTGTCGTCGGCGATCGCCCGGTCGGTCGAGGTGGTCACGCCTGACCTCATCGAGCTGCGTCGCGACCTGCACGCCAGCCCCGAGCTGTCGTGGCACGAGGAGCGCACGAGTGACGTCGTCGCGTCGTGGATGGACAAGCTGGGCCTGTGGCACGAGCGGCTCGACGGCACAGGGGTGGTGGCCGAGCTTGGCCCCGAGGGTGGCCCGATGGTCGCGCTGCGGGCCGACCTGGATGCCCTCCCGGTGCACGACACCACCTCCGACCCCTGGCGCTCGACCGTGCCGGGCATCGCGCACGCCTGCGGGCACGACGTCCACGTCTCGGCCCTGATCGGCGCCGCGGTCGCCCTGCGCGAGCTGCACGACGCCGGTGTCCTGCAGCGTCGGGTGCGGTTGATCTTCCAGCCGGCCGAGGAGGTCATGCCCGGTGGCGCGCTCAAGCTGCTCTCCCAGGGCATCCTCAAGGGCGTCTCACGGATCTTCGCGTTGCACTGCGACCCCTCGCTCGACGTCGGTCACGTCGGCCTGCGTGAAGGTGCCATCACGGCCGCGACTGACCGCGTCAGCATCGTGCTCAGCGGACGCGGTGGACACACGTCCCGTCCGCACCTGACCGAGGACCTCACCTACGCGCTCGCCAGCCTGGTCACCCAGCTGCCCGCCGTGCTGTCGCGTCGCTTCGACCCCCGGGCCGGGGCGAGCCTGGTGTGGGGGCAGCTGGCGGCCGGCCACGCACCCAACGTCATCCCCGCCACCGGCGAGCTCGGCGGGACGCTGCGGATGCTCGACGCCGCGGCCTGGCACCAGTCCGAGCACCTCGTGCGTGGTCTCATCGCCGACGTCATCGAACCGTTCGGCGTGACTGCCGACGTCACCTACGTGCGTGGAGTCCCACCGGTGGTGAACGACTTCGCAGCCACCGAGTCGCTGCGCGACGCCGTCACACAGGCCCTGGGGCCGGGGTCGGTGGCTTCTGCCACCCAGAGCCTCGGGGGAGAGGACTTCGCCTGGTACGTGGAGGCCGTGCCCGGCGCCATGGGGCGGCTGGGCACCCGCACTCCCGACGGCCCCACCTACGACCTGCACCAGAGCGACCTGCGCATCGACGAGCGTGCCATCACCGTGGGGGCGAGCGTGCTCGCCACCGTCGCCGCACTCTGAGGCCCGGCCGACGGGGCTGACCGTCAGACCAGGCCGCCCTCGCGCGCCAGGATCGCAGCCTGAACGCGGCTGGCGCACCCGAGCTTGGCCAGGATGCGCGAGACGTGAGTCTTGGCGGTCGCCTCGGTGATGACGAGCTCTGCGGCGATCTGCTGGTTGGACCGCCCGGCGCCGAGTGCGGTGAGCACGTCATGCTCACGCGGGGTGAGGCCGGCCAGGCGGTCCCGCGCGGACGACAGCGGGTCCGACGGCTCGTCCGGTGCGGGTGCGTCGGCGAAGGCGGTCAGCACCCGGCGGGTCACCTCAGGCGCGACCACGCCGTCGCCGGCGGCGACCCTGCGGACCGCGGCGAGGATCTCGCCTGGTTCGGCGGTCTTGAGCAGGAAACCCGCCGCACCGGCGCGCAACGCTCCGAAGACGTACTCATCGAGGTCGAACGTCGTGAGCACGAGCACCTGGGCCAGGGCGTCGCGCACGATCTCACCGGTGGCGTCGAGCCCGTCGACCCGGGGCATCTGGACGTCCATGAGCACGACGTCCGGCCGCAGCGCCCGGGCGTTGGTCACCGCGCTGGCACCGTCGGCGGCCTCCGCGACGACCTCGACGTCCTCGGCCGCGTCGAGGACGAAACGCAGAGCGGTCCTGATGGGCTCGTGGTCGTCGGCCAGAAGGACCGTGATCGGATCGCTCATCCGGTGACGTCCGCCCTCTCCTCGTCCCGGCGCAGTGGAAGACTCGCCTCCACCCGCCACACGGCAGCGGTCTCGTCGGCGGCGGCCGCGAACCAGCCGCCGAGCGCCTCGGCGCGCTCGCGCATGGTGATCAGACCCGTGCCGGCCGAGAGTGCGGGGTGGCCACTGGCCGCCGAGGTGGTGAACGAGTTCTCGACGACCACCCGGACCTCGGTCCCGTCGTTGTCGACGGACACGTCCACGTCCGAGGCCGGTGCGTGCTTCGCCGCGTTGGTGAGGGCCTCCTGCACGATGCGGTGGACGGCCTGCGCGACGGCCACCGGCACGTCGTCGGTGAAGTGCGAGTGCCCAGCCGGCTCCTCCCGGTCCGGCCGAGCGAGCCGGACCTGCAGACCCGCGGATCGGGCGGCATCGACCAGGTCGTCGATCTGCTCCAGACCTCCGATGAGCGCGGCGTCGGTCGGTGAGGTCCCCGAACGGTCCGGCTCAGAGCGCAGCACGACGATCATGGAGCGCATCTCCTGCAACGCCTCCAGGGCCTGCTCGCGTACGGTGCCCATGGCGCCGCGGTGGTCGCGCTCAGGATCGGCCAGTGCCGCGGCCGACTGGATGGCGATGGTCGACAGCCGCGAGGCGATCGCATCGTGCAGGTCGCGGGCGATCACGCTCCGCTCGCCCTGGACCGCTTCCGCGCGGCGCAGCTCACCGATGTGTTCGAGGTCGGCAGCCCGCCGCGTCTGAAGGTTCGCGCGCTCCGTCTCGAGGTCGGCGCGCTCGGCGGCCAGCTCGGCCAGCTCGGACTTCTGCCGGAGGGTGGCCGCCCACCACAGCGGGAGGGCGAGCAGGGCGAGGAACTGGATGCCGACCACGACCGCGAGGGACGGGTCCCGCTCCGCGACCAACGTGACGATCGACGTGAGGGCCACGACGGTGGCCACGGTGCCGGCGACCACGCGCCGCAAGGACAGGCTGCCGATCATCCCGACGCAGAACAGCAGCTCCCACATCGCCACCATCACGCCGGCACTGCCCCCGAGGGCCGCATCAGCGGTGACAGCCACTGCTCCGAGACCCAGCGCGACGTCGGCTCGGAACCGGAAGAGGAAGACGGCCACGACGGCCACGACGAGCGTCAGCAGGTGCGACCACCGTGGCCAGTCATCCAGGTGGTCCGAACCCGGCCAGAGCCCGGTCAGGCCCAGCGCCCACAGCACGACGCCGACCACGAGCACTGCCAGACAGCCGCTGACGAGGTCCCGGCGGCTCGATGCGTTGGCGACCCCGAAGGTCAGCCGGTCGGCCATCCGGTGCCACGGCCACTGCCGCAGGGCGTCTCGACCGGGCGCCTGCGGACCCGCATCGTCGCCCGGCGCCCGCGTGTCATCGACCTCCACGCAGACCATTGCACCAGAAGCTGCCGAGCCGCACGTCCATCGAAGGATGTAGGCGGGTGCCGCTGACGGCTGCACAAGATCACTCCATCGGCCGACGCAGGTCAGCGGCGGCAACCACGACATTGGGCGCATGGCTATCTTTCTCCACCGGCTGGGCCGGTTCGCGTTCCGGCGTCGCTGGGCGGTCGCAGCCGCCTGGCTGACGGTCCTTGTCCTGGCAGTTGTCGGTGCGGCATCGACCGACGAAGACCCGGTCGAGTCCTTCGACATCCCGGGAACGGAGTCGAGCGAGGCGATGGACCTGCTCGACGAACGGTTCCCCGCCATGGGCGCGAGCGGCGCGACCGGCAGCGTGGTGTTCGCCGCGCCCGACGGTGGGACGCTGACCGACCCCAGCCAGGAGCAGGCGATCGCGTCGGTGATCGACGAGATCGAGCAGCTGCCCGGACTGGTGCACGTGAGCGACCCGCTCGACGCAGTCTCAGCAGACGCGGACGTGGCGTACGCGGAAGTCACGTTCGAGTCCCCGGTCCTGACTGCGGAGGAACAGGACGCGTTGATGGACGTGGTCGAGAGCGGCCGGGACGACGGCCTGGTCGTCGAGGTCGGCGGCGACGTGGCCGAACCGGAGCTGGAGGACGGGGCGATCGGCGAGCTCATCGGCCTGGTCATCGCGGCCGTGGTGCTGGTCATCACCTTCGGGTCCTTCGTGGCGGCCGGACTGCCGCTGCTGAGCGCCGTCGTCGGCGTGGGGATCACCCTCTCGTCGATCACGATCGCCACGCGGTTCATCGACCTGTCCGAGGACTCCTCGGTCCTCGCGTTCATGCTGGGGATGGCCCTGGCCATCGACTACTCGCTGTTCATCGCCTCCCGGTACCGGCACGAGCTCTCCGCCGGCCGGGACTTCGAGGACGCTGCCGGCAGAGCAGTGGGTACCGCGGGCAACGCGGTCGTCTTCGCGGGGATGACCGTCGTGATCGCCCTGGCGGGCCTGAGTGTCGTCGGGATCCCGGTGCTGACCGAGATGGGTCTGGCGGCCGCCTGCGCCGTCGCCCTCGCGGTGGTGACGGCGTTGACGATGCTGCCGGCGATGTTCGGGTTCGTCGGCCGCCGGATCCAGCGCGGCCGGGTCCCGGGGCTGAGCGCCCGGCGACCCGAGAGCAGCGACAAGACCCTCGGCCTGTCGTGGGTCACGATGGTGACCAGGCACCCGGTGCGGGTCCTGGTGGTCGCACTCGTGGCCGTCGGCACGCTGACCATCCCGGCGGCGAGCATCCAGCTGGGCATGCTGGACGACGGCAGCTACGCCGAGGACGACACACGACGGCAGGCCTACGACCTGCTGGCCGATGGCTTCGGCGCGGGCACCAACGGGCCGCTGGCGGTCGTCGTGGACACCGCGGGCCACGGGTCCGCCGAGGCGGCGATGCCACGGGTCGCTGACTCGATCAGCGGGCTGGACAACGTCATGCTGGCCGAGCCCGCCGCTCTCGACGAGACGGACGACACGGGAATCATCTCGGTCGTGCCGGGGACCGGACCGGGTGCCCAGGAGACCAAGGATCTCGTCGGTGACATTCGTGCCCTGTCGGCGGGGACCGAGATCCCGTCCGGGGCGTCCGTCTCCGTGACCGGGCCGACGGCCGTCAGCATCGACTTCAGCCAGAAGGTGAGCGACGCGCTGGTGCCCTACCTCGCGGTGGTGGTCGGGCTGTCGTTCGTTCTGATGATCTTGGTCTTCCGCTCCATCCTGGTGCCGTTGAAGGCGGCGCTCGGCTTCCTGGTGACGATGGGCGCCACGTTCGGCGCGACGGTCGCGGTGTTCCAGTGGGGCTGGCTCACCGACGTGCTGGGGGTCGACCAGACCGGACCGATCATCAGCCTGCTGCCGGTCGTCCTGATCGGGGTGCTGTTCGGGCTGGCCATGGACTACCAGGTCTTCCTGGTCACCCGGATGCGCGAGGAGCACGTCCACGGGACGGCCGCCACCGAAGCCGTCGTCACGGGGTTCCGGCACGGGGCCCGGGTGATCACCGCGGCGGCGGTGATCATGATCAGTGTCTTCGGTGCGTTCGTCTTCGGCGAGGGGTTCATCCAGCAGATCAGCTTCGCGCTGGCCTTCGCGATCTTCATCGACGCGTTCGTCGTGCGGATGACCATCGTGCCCGCCGTGCTGACGTTGCTGTGCGAGAAGGCCTGGTGGCTGCCGCGCTGGCTGGACCGCCTCGTGCCGAACGTCGACGTCGAGGGCGAGAAGCTGCGCCACCGTCTCGATGAGTCGGATCCGTCGGCCTCGGAAACGGTCCGGGTCGGCTGAGCAACCATCATCAACGAAAGGAACGACCCATGCGTGTGACGCTGGAGATCATCGGGATCCTGCTGCTGATCAACGGGATCGGCGGCCTGGTCAGGGACGACTTCGGGCTCCTGGCCGAGGTCGCTGACGGGGGAGCGCTGACCGTGCTCCAGGCGGCCGCCGTCGTGCTGGGCGCCGCACTGGTCGGCGGCAGTCTGGTGACCCGGAGGCCAGATGCTTCAGGCGGTGCCTGATGCTACGCGGCCGAGTCCGAGCCCTTGCTCCCGGAGGACGTCGAGGGACTGGAGGAGGTCGTTGACGAGCTCGTGGAGGACGAGCCCGAGGAGTCGGACGAGGACGTGCCGGCGGAGTCGGGCGATGACGTGGAGGACGAGCCCGAGGCGGCAGGCTCCGAGGGGGTGCTCGAGTCGCGGCTGTCGGTGCGGTAGAACCCCGAGCCCTTGAACACGACGCCGACGGCATTGAAGACCTTGCGCAGCGAACCCTCGCAGGAGGGGCACACGGTGAGCGCGTCGTCGGTGAAGGACTGCTGGACCTCGAGGGCTTCACCGCACTCGCGGCACTGGTACTGGTAGGTGGGCAACGCGGACTCCGACTCGTGGGACTGTCTCGTGGGATGTGGCTGGCCAAGGGTATCGTTCGATGCATTGTGGCTGACTCACCACCTCAAAGATCCCGTTCGTCCCAGACTCGGGTGCAGACCCGATCCCGAGCCGCACGTCGGGAACCGTCATGACCGAGGCGCTTCTCCTCGGTGCGTCGCTGCTGCTGATGCTGGCCTGCGGCGTCTTCGTCGCCGCTGAGTTCTCCTTCGTCACCGTCGACCGGGCCTCGGTCGAGCGAGCCGCCGACAGTGGTGACCGCGGCGCCGGCGGCACGCTGAAGGCGCTCAGGACCCTGTCGACGCAGCTCAGCTCCGCCCAGCTCGGCATCACGATCACGAACCTCGCCATCGGCTACCTCGCCGAGCCGGCCATCGGACGGCTCATGCGCGGACCGCTGGAGGACGTCGGCGTGACGGGAGCCGCGCAGAGCGTCGCCTCCTACTCGCTGGCGATCATCATCAGCACCTTCGCCACGATGCTCATCGGCGAGCTCATCCCCAAGAACCTCGCGATCGCCATCCCGGCGCGCACGGCCGCCATCACCCAGCTGCCGCAGCGGGCCTTCACCCACGCCATGGCCTGGCCGATCCGTGGGCTCAACGGCGTCGCCAACCGCACCCTGGTGAGACTCGGCGTCGAGCCCCAGGAGGAGCTGCGGTCGGCCCGGTCCCCGATCGAGCTGCGCTCCCTCGTGCTGCGCTCGGCGCAGGAGGGTGCGATCGACGACCAGACCGCCGACCTCGTGGCTCGCAGCATCGCCTTCGGCGACCGCACGGCCGCCGACGTCCGCACCCCACGGGTACGGGTGCACTTCCTGGAGGCCCGCGACACCGCCCAGGACGTCATCGAGGCCACTCGTCAGACCGGCCACTCCCGCTTCCCGGTCATCGATCGCTCACCCGATGACGTCGTGGGCATCGTGCACATCAAGCAGGCGGTGGGCATCGACCGGGACCGTCGTCGCACCGTCCGGGTGGAGGAGATCGCCGGAACCGCCTCCACCGTCCCCGACACGCTGGAGCTCGACCCCCTGCTCATCGTCCTGCGGGAGCAGGGCATGCAGATGGCGGTCGTGGTCGATGAGTACGGCGGCACCGACGGCGTGGTGACCCTGGAGGACCTCGTGGAGGAGATCGTCGGGGACATCGCCGACGAGCACGACCGGCTCTCCGCCACCAGCAGGCACCGCCGCGACGGCACATGGGCGCTGTCCGGTCTGCTGCGCCCCGACGAGGTGCTGGAGCAGACCAGCATCCCGTTGCCGGAGAGTGAGGACTACGAGACCATCGCCGGTCTGCTGCAGTCCGAGCTGGGGCGTATCGGCGAGCGCGGCGACTCCGTCCGGCTCAGGATCCCCGGCGTCAGCGAGGACGAGGAGGGTCTGCCCCGCAGCATCGACGTCGACCTGACGATCGAGCGCATGGAGGGCCGCCGCATCGACCGCGTCAGCCTGACCGTGGTCGGGCCCCACGACGACGGGTCCTCAGACGACGAGACCAGTGCCCCGCCGGCCGCCGACGGCGCCGGGGGAGATGAGCAGCAGTGAACGACTGGTTCGGCATTGCCCTCACCCTCGTCCTGCTGGGCCTGAACGCGCTGTTCGTGGCGTCGGAGTTCGCGCTCATCTCGGCTCGACGCACCCAGATCGAGCCGCTCGCCGCCGCGGGCAAGCGCTCGGCCAAGCTTGCGCTCAGAGCCATGGAGAACGTCACCCTCGCGATGGCTGCCGCTCAGCTCGGCATCACCATCTGCTCGCTCGGCCTGGGCGCCATCAGCGAGCCTGCCCTGGCCCACCTGATGGAGCCCGCGTTCGAGCTGTTCAACGTGCCCGACGCGCTGGTCCACCCGATCTCGTTCGTCATCGCGATGAGCATCATCGTCTTCCTGCACGTGGTCTTCGGCGAGATGGTGCCCAAGAACCTCGCGCTCGTGACTCCCGACAAGGCGTCGCTGCTGCTCGGGCCGTTCATGCTCGCCGTCATCGCGATCCTCAAGCCCGTCGTCGTCAGCCTCAACGGCATCGCGAACGTCTCGGTCAAGCTCATGGGCGTCGAGCCGGTGGAGGAGGTGGCCTCCACCTACACGCACGACGAGGTGGCCGGCCTGGTGGAGGAGTCCCGTCGCGAGGGGCTGCTCGACGACCAGGAGTACGGGCTGCTCTCCGGTGCGCTGGAGTTCCAGGGCGGCAGCGTCGACGACGTCCTGCTGCCGTGTGAGGGACTGGTGACCATCGCGCCGACGACCACTCCGGTGGAGGTGGAACGTGCCTGCGCGGAGACTGGCTTCTCCCGGTTCCCCGTCACCGCAGGTCCGAGCGCCGACGGCACTCGGACCAACGGTTCCAGTGAGCTCGCCGGCTACCTGCACATCAAGGACGTGCTCGAGACCGACGACGTCACCCGCACCGAGCCGATCGCCGACAAGTGGTTGCGTCCGCTGTCCACCGTCGCCGCAGGCTCCGGCCTGTTCGAGGCGCTGCGCACGATGCAGGCCCGCGGCTCGCACATGGCGCGGGTCGCCGACCGGGAGGGCGCCGTGCTGGGCGTCGTCATGCTCGAGGACGTGCTGGAGGAGCTCGTCGGCGAGGTGCGTGACATCGAACGGACGGTCTGAGCTCGACGCCTGTCAGAGGGCGGTGCGAGGATCGCGGCATGGACGCCCGGATCTCCTTCATCACCCTGGCCACGGCCGATCTCGACGCGGCACGCCGGTTCTACGTCGACGGGCTCGGCTGGGAGCCCGAGCTCGACGTGCCGGGTGAGGTGCTGATGATCCGCGCCGGAGAGCGGCTCGTGCTCTCCCTGTGGGTCGAGGAGCAGTTCGAGCAGGAGGTCGGGCCGATCCGCCGTGGTGAGGGACTGGCGCCGATCACCCTGGCCCACAACGTCGCCACCGAGCAGGAGGTCGACGCCGTGCTGGCCGACGCCGAGGCCGCGGGGGCGCCTCAGGTGCAGCCGGGGCAGCAGCGCGACTGGGGCGGCTACACCGGCTACTTTGCCGACCCCGACGGATTCCGCTGGGAGATCGCCTTCAACCCCGGACCCATCGGACAGATCGTTCTCTGAGCCTGCCTCCTTTGCCCGTTGCGTCGGCGGCCCTTGGCATCTGTCCTGGCCCGGGGTGGGACATGATGTGCGGGTGCGTCGACTCCTCCAAGCCTCACTCGTCGCAGTGCTGGCACTCGTGCTCGCTGCCGGTGCGCTGGCCTTCATCAACGTCCGCGCGCCGTTCCCCGACGTCACGGGGGAGCGGACCGTCAATGGCCTGACCGCTGACGTCACCATCGCTCGCGACGCCCACGGCATTCCGCGCGTCGAGGCGGACGACGAGCTGGACCTGTTCTTCGGACAGGGCTATGTCCATGCCCAGGATCGCTTCTACGAGATGGACTTTCGGCGCCATGTCACGGCCGGACGGTTGTCCGAGCTGGTCGGCGAGGGTGCGCTGGAGACCGACCAGTTCGTGCGGACGCTCGGCTGGCGCCGGGTCGCGGAGCAGGAGTACGAGGCGCTCGACGCCCACACCCGACGTCTGCTCCAGGCCTACGCGCGCGGCGTGAACTCCTACATCGACGACCGCTCAGGTTCCGCCCTGTCGCTGGAGTACACGATTCTGTCGCTCACCGGACCGGACTACCGCCCCGACCCGTGGACGCCGGTCGACTCCATGGCGTGGATCAAGGCGATGTCCTGGGACCTGCGCAGCAACATGTCCGAGGAGATCGGGCGGGTGCTGGCCACCGAGAAGCTGACCACTCGGCAGGTCGACCAGCTCTACCCGGGCTATCCCGACGAGCACGCCACGATCGTCGACGGGGCGAGGGGCGACGACAGCGGCTCCGCGGACACCTCGAGCGACACCGGGCAGGACGATGCTGTCGACGCCGAGCGGGCCGGTGTCGCCATGGACCGGCTGGGGGCGGCCGGTCGGGCGGCCGAGACACTGCCGGCCTTGTTGGGCACCGGGGAGGGCATCGGCTCCAACTCGTGGGTGGTCGACGGCTCCCGGACCTCGACGGGTCGGCCGATCCTGGCCAACGACCCGCACCTCGCCCCCTCGATGCCCGGCATCTGGTACCAGGTGGGTCTGCGCTGCCGGACCGTCTCCGAGGACTGCCCCTACGACGTCTCGGGCTTCTCCTTCTCAGGACTGCCCGGTGTCGTCGTCGGCCACAACCGGCGAGTCGCCTGGGGCGTGACGACGATGTACGCCGACGTCGCCGACCTGTACCTGGAGAGAGTCACCGGCGACACCTATGAGTACGAGGGGGAGCAGGTCCCGCTCGAGACGCGGGAAGAGACCTTCGAGGTCGCCGGCGGCGACCCGGTGACCATCACGGTCCGCGAGACCCGGCACGGTCCGATCCTGTCCGACCTCGACGAGAACATCGCCGCCGTGGGCAGCGGCACGGTCCCCGATGTCGAGAAGGGCGACTACGAGGTGGCCCTGCAGTGGACTGCGTTGACTCCGCGGCCCACCATCAAGGCCGTCTTCGCCCTCGGAGCGGCGCAGGACTGGGAGGAGTTCCGGGCAGCGGCCGAGCTGTTCACGGTGCCGTCGCAGAACCTCGTCTACGCCGACGTCGACGGCAACATCGGCTACCAGGCACCGGGCGCGATCCCCGTCCGCAGTCGCGGCTCGGGCCGGTGGCCGGCGCCGGGATGGACGGGGACTCACGAGTGGACCGGGGAGGTTCCGTTCGAGGAGCTGCCGAGCGTCCTCAACCCCGACGAGGGCCTCATCGTCACCGCCAACAACCGGGTCGTGGGTGATGCGTACCCGTACACGCTCGGCCACGACACGGCTGCCGGGTACCGGTCCGAGCGGCTGCGGGACCTCCTGCTGGATCGTGAGGACCTGGGCGTCGACGACATGACGGCGATCCAGCTGGACACCCACCACGGCAACGCTGAGCGTCTCGTGCCGTACCTGCTCGACGTGGAGCTCGACGAGGCGTTCGTGCGGCAGGGTCAGGACCTGCTGCGGGACTGGGACTTCTCGCAGCCGCCGGACTCCTCGGCCGCAGCGTTCTTCAACGTCACGTGGAAGCACCTGCTGGAGATCACCTTCCACGACGACCTCCCGGCCGATGCCCGCCCCGACGGCGGGGAGCGCTGGTTCAACGTCGTCGACCGGATCATCGACGACCCGGACAGCCACTGGTGGGACGACCAGCGCACGCCGGGCGTCATCGAGGACCGCGAGGTCGTGCTGACCGAGGCGATGCGTCGGGCGCGCGACGAGCTGACCCGAACCCAGTCCCGCGACCCGCAGAAGTGGGAGTGGGGACGGTTGCACCGGCTGGACCTGGTGAACGCGACGCTCGGGACGTCGGGCGTCGGTGTCGTCGAGAGGCTGTTCAACCGGGGCCCCTACGAGCTCGGTGGAGGGACGGGAGCCGTCGACGCCACCAGCTGGGACGCCCGCGAGGGCTTCGACGTGACGGCGGTGCCGTCGATGCGGATGGTCGTGGACCTGGACACCCTGGACCGGTCCCGGTGGATCCAGCTCACCGGCAGCTCCGGGCACGCCTTCCACGAGCACTACGTCGACCAGAGTGAGCTGTGGGCCCGCGGGGAGACCTTGCCCTGGGCCTTCTCCAGCAGCGCGGTCGACCGGGCGACGGAGAAGACCCTGGTCCTGCGCTCCAACCACTGACGTCGTTCAGCCGCAGGCTCCTCGGTGGGAGTCGTGGGTTGCGCAAGCCGCTCGGTGATCGAGTGCGACGCGAGCTCTGCGAGCGGTGTATCGAGATCACGTTGAGTGAGTGTGCGTCGTTGAGGAACGTGGTCGATACGCCCTCGGCGACGCTCGTTGCGCCCCGAGCACGCCCCCACTTGCTGCGCTCGCGGGAGGTGCCCACGCAGAACTCCCTGCAGGGAGGTACCCAGCTGGCCGAGGGCTACTCGACCACCGAAGTCTGGCCGGGAGTGATCTGTCACCTCTTCCCGGTGGTCGGGGCGCGGCACAGTCACCGGGTCATGGGACGCGGAAGATCCCGGACTCGGTGGCCACGAGCGGGACGGGGACGTCGTGCGGCTCGCTGGGGACCACGGGAAGCAGCTCGCGTGAGTGCACCACGGCGATCACCGGAGCTCCGGCCTCGGCCAGCGCGCGGTCGTAATACCCCGCGCCACGGCCCAGCCGTCGCCCGGCATGGTCGACGGCGAGCGCCGGGGCGATGATGACGTCCACCGCGTGCAGGGCATCGACCCCAAGGCGTTCCCCAGCGGGTTCCTCGATGCCGAGGACACCGCGCTCCACGGGCTGGGCGGGGTCGTCGCGCACCCAGTCAAGGCTCTCACCCACGACCACGGGGACGAGGACCTCCACACCTCGCGCGTGCAGCTGCGTCAGCAGGGGGCTGGTGCCTGGCTCGATGGCCATCGACCGGTACGCCGCGACCCGTCGCGCTCGGGCGACGACCCGCTCGGCGAGCAGGTGCAGCGCGACCGCCTCCGCCACCTGCTCGCGCTCGGGCGCCGCCATGGCGCGCCGCGCCGCCAGCAGCTCGCGGCGCAACGCCTGCTTGGCCTCGACCGTGGCCGTCCCGCCCCGTCCTGTCATGTGACTTACCCTAGGCCCGATGAACGCACTGGAGCAGGCGCAGCACAAGATGCGCGAGGCCGGGGTGGCCCAAGGCGCGATCGACGTCTTCACCGACTTCCATGGCCAGCTCGAGGGCGGTGCCACCGGTCTCGTGCGTGAGGCCGACGTCGACCCGTTGGCCGGTATCGCCAGGGCGGACGACGTCACGGCCGACCCAGCCGCCCAGCGTGAGGCGGCGGCCGTCACGGCCATCATCAAGCTCAACGGCGGGCTCGGCACCTCGATGGGCATGGACAAGG
The DNA here is from genome assembly GCF_041951745.1 of Aeromicrobium sp. CTD01-1L150. Lineage (GTDB taxonomy): Bacteria > Actinomycetota > Actinomycetes > Propionibacteriales > Nocardioidaceae > Aeromicrobium. Next base: position 3,216,060 of record NZ_CP169555.1, on the reverse strand, counting down.
CCAAGAGCCTGCTTCCGGTGCGCGACGGCTTGACCTTCCTCGACGTCATCGCTGGGCAGGTCAAGCACGTGCGCGAGCAGCTGGACGTCGACCTCCCGGTGCTGTTCATGCACAGCTTCCGCACCCAGGACGACTCGCTCGCCGCGCTCGCACCACACGCGCTGCAGGTCGAGGGGCTCCCCTTGGACTTCCTGCAGAACCGCGAGCCCAAGCTGCGCGCCGACGACCTCACGCCCGTCGAGTGGCCGGCCGACCCGACGCTGGAGTGGTGCCCGCCCGGCCACGGAGACCTCTACACCGCGCTGCTGGCCTCCGGCGTCCTCGACGCACTGATCGACGCCGGCTACCGGTACGCCTCGGTGTCCAACTCCGACAACCTCGGCGCCGCCCCCGATCCCGCGATGATGGCATGGTTCGCCGGCACGGGAGCACCGTACGCCGCAGAGGTGTGCCGGCGAACCCCGGCCGACGTCAAGGGCGGGCACCTCGTGGTGCGGCGCGACGACGGTCGTCTGGTGCTGCGGGAGACGGCGCAGACCGCCGACGAGGACGTCGAGGCGGCCACCGACCTGCACCGCCACCCCTACTTCCACACCAACAACCTGTGGTTCGACCTGCGCCAGGTGCGCGAGACGTTGCGTGAGCGTGACGGCGTGCTGGGGCTCCCGCTCATCCGCAACACCAAGAACGTCGACCCCGCCGACCCTTCCTCCCCCGAGGTCATCCAGATCGAGTCGGCCATGGGTGCGGCCGTGGAGGTCTTCGACGGGGCGACGGCCATCGAGGTCGACCGCTCGCGCTTCCTGCCGGTCAAGACCACCAACGACCTGCTCCTGCTGCGCTCCGACGTGTACGGCGTGGGCCCTGACTTCCGGGTCCGCGCGCAGGTTGACCCCCGCCCGTTGATCGACCTGGACCCCCGGTTCTTCAAGACCATCGACGGCTTCGACGCCCGCTTCCCGCACACGCCCTCGCTCGTCGACGCGACGTCGTTGAGTGTCGAGGGCGACTGGAGCTTCGGCCGTGACGTGGTGGTGAGCGGGCAGGTCCGCCTCGCCGACGACGGCACGGCGCAGCACGTCCCCGCCGGCACACGGTTAGGCTGAACCGCATGTCGTCCGACACGCCGGAGACCGAGGGGTCGGCCATGGCCGGGTCCTCCGGGCCCGAGACCCCCGCGGAGGGGGACGGCGACCAGAGCGCCGACACGTCTGCCGAGACGTCGCCTGCTGACACCTCGGACGGCAGGACAGCCGGCAACGCCGACGGGTCCGCCGTCGACGCGGACCCGGGTCCTGCCACGGGTTCCCAGGTGACGAGCGCCGGGTCACAGTCGGCGCCGCAGCCGGGCGGGCCCCGGCCCCGGCCGCGCCCCGAGAGCATTCCGGACGGCGTGCTGACCGTCGAGGACCACCTGGAGACCATCCTGCGTGGCGTCGGCCCTCTCGCGCCCTACGACCAGCCCGTCGTCGAGGCCACCGGTCTGCCGTTGCACGAGGACTTCGTCGCACCCGCGGACCTGCCGCGCTTCGACAACTCCGCCATGGACGGGTATGCGCTGCGGGCCCAGGACATCGCCGAGGCCAGCGAGGCCGACCCGGTCTCCCTGCCCGTGGTCGGTGAGGTGAACGCCGGCTCCGGCAAGCCGTTCGCGATCTCCGCGGGCACGGCGGTCAAGATCATGACCGGTGCGGCGATGCCTCGCGGGGCGGACACCGTCGTGCCGTTCGAGCAGACCGATCGGGGCAACGCCCGGGTCTCGGTGCGGGCCGCGCTCAGCTCCGGTGCGCACGTGCGGCGTCGCGGCGAGGACGTCACCGCAGGCGATGCCGTGATTCCCGCCGGTACGGTCATCGGGCCACGCGAGGTGGCGCTGCTGGCCTCGCTCGGCTCGGCTCGCGTCAAGGCCCGTCCGCGTCCCCGTGTCGTGGTGGTCTCCACGGGTGCGGAGCTGCGTGACCCCGGCGACCACCTCGACCACGACTCCATCAATGACGGCAACAGCTACATGATCGCCGCGGCCGTGCGGGCCGCCGGCGCGATCGCCTACCGGGTGGGCGTCGTGGGCGACGACCCCCGCCAGTTCCGGCGAGTCCTGGGCGAGCAGCTCGTGCGAGCCGACCTGGTGGTCACCAGCGGCGGCATCAGCGAGGGTGAGAAGGACGTCGTCAAGCAGACGCTGTCCGCGCTCGGGACGGTCTCCTTCCCCAAGGTCGCCATGCAGCCGGGCCGTCCCCAGGGCTTCGGCCGGGTGATGGACGAGCAGACGCCGATCATCACGCTGCCGGGCAACCCCGTCTCGGCGTACGTGTCGTTCGAGGTCTTCGTGCTGCCGGCGATCCGACGCCTCATGGGCCTGGTGCCTTACCGGCGTCCCATGGTGCACGCGGTGCTGGCGGCGGACCTGGCCTCGCCGTCGGGCAAGCGCCAGTACGTGCGTGGCTACTTCGAGGTGACGCACAAGGGCGCCAAGGTCACGCCGGTGGGCGGGCCCGGCTCACACCTGCTGGGCTCACTGGTGGAGTCCAACGCGCTCATCATCGTCGGCGAGGACGAGACCGCCCTGAACCTGGGCGACACCGTGCGCACGCTCGTGCTCGACCGGCCGTTCTGAGATGACCAGCGACGATCCCGGCGGGGGTGCCGGGCCGGGGGCGGCAGACCAGCACGGCGGGGGTGCCGGGCCGGGGGCGGCAGACCAGCACGGCGGGGGTGCCGGGCCGGGGGCGGCGGACCGGCACAGCCTCACTCATGTCGATGAGTCCGGTGCCGCGCGCATGGTCGACGTCGGGGGCAAGCAGGTCACTGATCGTTCGGCGACGGCACGGGGCCGGGTGGAGGTCTCTGCCGACGTGGTGTCCTTGCTGCGTGGCGACGGTGTGCCCAAGGGTGATGCCCTGGGGGTGGCGCGGGTGGCCGGGATCATGGCTGCCAAGCGGACGCCGGATCTCGTGCCGCTGTGCCATCCGTTGGCGATCAGCGGTGTGAGCGTGGACCTCGAGGTCGCTGACGACGCCGTGGTGATCACCGCCCAGGTGCGCACCACCGATCGCACGGGAGTGGAGATGGAGGCTCTGACGGCGGTCAGTGTGGCCGCGTTGACGGTCATCGACATGGTCAAGGCGGTCGACAAGCGCGCCCGGATCGCCGACGTCGAGGTGGTGGCCAAGTCCGGTGGTCGCAGCGGGGACTGGAGCATCGGGTGAACGAGGGCGCCGCGGAGGGGGAGATCGCGCAGGAAGGGCCCGAGGGCCGTGGCGCGGTGGTCGTCGCCTCCAACCGTGCGGCACGTGGCGTCTACGACGACACCACTGGACCGTTGCTCGTGGACGCCCTGCGATCTTGGGGCCTGCGGACCGGTGATCCGGTCGTCGTGCCGGACGGTGGGCCCGTGGGGGAGGCGATCGCCGCGGCCGTCGTGGACGGTGTTGACGTCGTGCTCACCACGGGCGGCACGGGCATCAGCCCCACCGATCGCACGCCCGACGTGACCAGGGGGCTGCTGGAGCGCGAGCTGCCCGGTGTGGCCGAGGCGCTGCGGGCGGCAGGGGTGGCCAAGGGGGTGCCTACGGCCGCGTTGTCCCGTGGGCTGGCAGGTGTCGCCGGCCGCACACTGGTGGTCAACCTCCCGGGCTCGCGCGGCGGGGTCAAGGACGGCATCGAGGTGCTGGCCGGCATCGTCCCGCACGCCGTCGAGCAGCTGCGCGGCCTCGATCACTCTGCTGATCCGCCGCCCCCGGCCCGGCACCCCCGCCGGGGAGGTGCGAGCTGACCCGCGGCTGGCCGGCGACGTTGCGCCACGGCGACGTCGTGGTCCGGCCCCTGCGACGCTCCGATGCCGGACAGTGGCAGCGGCTGCGGCAGGAGGATGCGGGCTGGCTGGCCCCGTGGGAGGCCACACTGCCGCCCGGAGCGGGGTTCCCGTCCACGTCGTACTCGACGATGATCCGCACGATGAGGCGTCGGGCGCGTCAGGGAACGGCGTTGCCGTTCGTCATCGACGAGGGCGGACGGATGATCGGGCAGGTCACCGTCAACGGCATCACGGGTGGCTCGGCCCAGTGGGCGAGCATCGGCTACTGGATCGCCTCCAGTCATGCCGGGCGGGGGATCACTCCCGTGGCCGTGGCACTCGTCGGCGATCACCTGCTCGACGTCGTCGGGCTGCACCGTATCGAGATCTCGGTGCGTCCGGAGAATGTCTCCAGCCTGCGGATCGTCGCCAAGCTGGGCCTGCAGGAGGTCGGGTTGGCCCGGGGGTACCTGCACATCGCCGGACAGTGGCGCGACCACCGCATCTTCCAGGAGCTCGCGGACACTCCGCCCGGCCGGTTGCTGGATCGCTTGACAGCAACCTCCTGAGTCACACCAGTCACACAATCATCAGCGACACACGGCCCTGCCTGCGCGCTTGGAGCGACCCGGCCGCCTACCGTTTCTCCCATGGGCGGAGCCAATGGACTGATCGTGGCGTTCGTCGTCGCGGTCTGGGCGGCGTACTTCGTGCCGCTCGTCCTGCGCCGCTACGACGACGCCTCCACCTCCTCCTCGCTGGAGTCGCTCAGCCCGCTCAGCCGCGTCATCGCGAGCAAGCAGCATGACGATGCCCCTGCTCCCGGGGGCGGTGCAGCACCGGAGAAGCGCACTGCGCCCGAGGAGAACGCCGACCCCGAGGTGGACGACGTGACCCAGGATCCCGCGGCCGCCCCCCGTGTGCAGGCCGCCGCATCCGCTTCCGGGCCGGAGGCCGTGCAGGCGCTCGACCGCGACGCCTTGTCCCGCATCGAGAAGCCTGCGCGCTCTCCATCCTCTCGGCGTGCCGCCGCCCTGGCCGCCAAGCGACGTCGGCGCACCCTGCTCACCCTGCTCACCGCTCTGCTGGTGGTCGGTGGGCTCGCCGTCTTCTCGGTCGTCGACCCCGTGTGGGTGGCGGCCCCTGCCGCACTGGTCGCGGCCTGGCTGGTGGCCTGCCGCGTGCAGGTGCGCGGTGAGCGGGGGATCACCCGCTCGCGCAGGCCCCGTCAGCGGCCGGCCTGGCTCCGCGTGCCCCGGATCCCCCGTCCCCGGCTTCGGTACGGCTCACGCCAGCGAGCCGGTGCCACCCCACGAAGCACGGCCGCGCACGAGGAGGACACGGTCATCGTCCAGCTGGACGACATCGAGCCCGAGCGCCCGCACGTCATGGAGACGGCCGCCCTCGCCGAGGACGCCCTCGACGACCAGGTGGTCATCGCCGTGCCGTCGCTGGCCACCTCCGGCGAGGCGGTCTGGGACCCGCTGCCCGTCACGCTCCCGACCTACGTCACCAAGCCTCGCGCCGGCCGCACCGTCCGCACGATCGACTTCGACGCACCGGGCGCCTGGACGTCCGGCCACATCGAGGGCGAGGACGTCGAGCTCCCCGGCCGCGGGGACGACGCTCAGGGCGAGCCGCGCCGCGCCTCCGGCGAGTGACCACCCGCAGGCCGTCTCGGCCACGGTGGTAATCTCAACCTCAGTCTTGGGGCATTGGCGCAGTTGGTAGCGCGCTTCGTTCGCATCGAAGAGGTCAGGAGTTCGAATCTCCTATGCTCCACCCAGGTCAGTGACTGCTACGCAGGTTCTTCCGCAGCGGGCAGCGTCAGGGCGGATGACACAGGTCGCGCACCACCTCCGTGTGCGAGGCCGTCGACGCCCCGAGTTTCTGAGATGACGGACCGTCGCGCGGATGGTCCGAGCCGATCCGGTCGAGCCTCAGGCCCAGAGGGTCTCGCCGAACTGGAACCAGATGGCCGCGAGAATCACGACGTACCAGAGCAGCACGATGAGCAGCGTCCAGTGGGACAGCAGGCGAGTCACGGCGGCGTCGGGGGCCACAGTGTGCCCGAGTGCCCGGGCGACGATGACGAACAGCGGAATCATGACGGCCCACACGACCATGCAGTAGGGGCAGAGCTTCCCGATCTCGTACAGGCTCTGGTACTGCAGCCAGGTCACGAAGCCGATGCCGAAGACCGAGCCGGCGAACAGGCCGATCCACACGAAGCGGGGCAGGGTGATGCGTGCCGCCACGAGGACGCCGAGCGTGATGACCACGGCGAACCCGGCGATACCGATGAGCGGGTTGGGGATCCCGAAGACCGCCGCCTGGTCAGTGTTGAAGACGCCTGAGCAGCTGACGAAGGCGCTCACGTCGCAGGACGCAGTGAACTCGTCGCCGTCTGCCTCGGCCTGCAGGGCCTTGACCTTGTCGTTGGTGAGCAGAACCGAGGCGACGAAGCCGATCGCGGCGAGAGCCGTGACGAGGACGCCTTCCCTCGCCGAGGGCGCGTAGGGCTGCTGCTCGACCGTGTCGTTCACGCGGGCCACTGTATCCGTGCGCTCCACGGGGCAACGCTCGACTCGAGCTCAGGTGCGCCTGACGGTGTAGTGGCGGTCGTGCCGGTGTTGGATGCTCGCGGGTGATGTGGCGGTTCGCGGTGGGGCTGGGCGGGGGAGACCGGTCTGGGTGTCAGGGATTGTCGTCGGGTGTCGGCGATCATGGTGTTCTCATCGGTCCTCGACCTCGACGGCTGTCCCGTCACTGCCGGGACGAGCGGGTGCGGCGCACCAGGCGCCAGGACCCATAGGCGACGGCGGCGACCCCGAGCCAGGGCACCAGCAGGCCGGCGACCCGGACGACGTGCGTCGACGTCGTCACCAGGGCGTCCCAGCCGGACCGTAGACCCTCCAGGAAGCCGTCGCGGCCGTCCTCGGGTTCCTCCACCGTGCCGTCGGTCTGTGTCAGGTTCACGGTGAGCGTGGAGAGCGAGACCTGGTCGGCGAGCGCCTCCTTCTGTCCCTGCAGCGACTCCAGCTCGCCCTGTCGCTCCTGGATGGCTCGCTCAGTGGCCAGCAGGTCCGCGCTGTCGTCGGCCTCGGCGAGGATTCCCTCCAGGCGCTTGACCGACACCTCGAGCGACTCGATACGGGCCTCGAGGTCTCGACGCTGCGCGGCCACGTCCTCGCGGTCGACGTCCACCCGGGTGACGTCGCCGACCTCGTCCAGCTCGGCGAGCGCTGCGTCGACCTCGCCCAGCGGCACCCTGATGGTCAGGTGGGCCGAGGACCGTCCGCCGTCCTCGCGCTCGGCGCGCGAGTCCACCCGGCCCTGGCGCGAGGAGACCCACGTGGCCAGCTGGGCGGCCGCCTCGCGGGGCTGGTCCACGGTGGCATCGATCGTGCCGGTGACGACGACGTCCTGCTCGGCCCGCGGCTGCGTGGTGAGGTCGGGGCCGTCGGAGCCAGATTCCTCGGACCCTGCGCCCTCGGACTCAGCAGCGTCGGAGGAGCCGCTGAGTCCGCTGGAGTCGCGCTCGGCGGCCCCGGGGTCAGGTGCGGTCTCGACGGTGGAGCTGTCCCCGCTGCTGCTCGGGCCGATCGGCCCGCCCGGCAGTCCGGCCACGAGGGCAGTCAACCCCAGGCCGCCGATGACCACGACGAAGCAGGCTGCAGCGCCGGCACCCAGGACTCGCCGAGCTCGCCGGCCCCGGCGGGTGACATCGGCGTCGACTCCGGTCAGGACGTGCTCGCGCATGCGCGTGATGCGCTCGTCGGTGAGTGTCATGACATCTCCCTCATGGATCGCAGGTCCGCGCGCAGCCGGGTGCGCAGGCGGTGGACACGGTTGCGGACGCTGGCGTGACTGACGCCGAGCGAGGAGGCGGCTTGGGCGTAGGTGTGGTCGCCGTCCAGGCACAGCGCATACAGCTGCTGGTCGGTGACCGACAGCGTCGACACCGCCTTCTCGATCTCCTGGCGCACGAGCGCGTCAGAGACCTCGTCCTCCACCGACTGTCTGGCGACGGTCTGGTCGTCGAGCTCCACGGTGCGGTGGTCAGGGCGGCGTGAACGGCGGTGGGCGTTCATCGCCGTCTGTCGCGCGGTGACCAGGAGCCAGGGCAGTACCGAGTCGTCCACGACGCGGATGGTGCGCACCCGGCGCCAGGCGACCAGGAACGTCTCCTGGGTGACCTCCTCGGCGAGGTCACCGTCGCGCAGGACTCGATAGGCCTGCCAGTACACCGGCCGCACGTGACGGTCGTAGAGCTCGGAGAAGGCGCCGCGGTCCCCGGCAGCGGCCCGTTCGTGGAGCACCGCGTCGGGCTCGGCCCCCTCGCGGGTGCTGTCAGCAGCGTGCTCCCCAGAGCCGGACACGATCTCGTGCGCAGTGCCGTCCACAGGCTGCCTCCTGGTCGGTGGTCAGGTCCTTTCACGGGTGTCCATGTCGCTGACCGCAGAAGCGTCTCACGTCCGGGTGTTTCGTTCCCGCGACGATGATCGAGGCGACGGTGCTCGTGGCTTCGGCCCTTCCCTGGCCCGTCGGAACCAGAAAGTTGCGAGTTCAACGATTGGGAGGGTGAGGAGTTACTGGTCCTTTCGGGTCATTTGTGCACCAACCTGATGTAACTGTGTGTGACAGTCCTGGCGCGCGGCCTACCTTCTGTGGCGGGAGCTCCGCCCGTCGGGCGGGGGCAAGACACACAGGGAGAACCATCATGGACAAGCTGCTCTTCGCCTACTCGTACGTCACCGGTGCGATCACCGCGCCCCGGCGTGATGAGAAGGGCGCCACCGCCGTCGAGTACGGGCTGCTCGTCGTCCTCATCGCCGCTGTCATCGTCGGCATCGTCGCGACGCTCGGCACACGGATCGGGACAGGCTTCCAGACCGTCGTCAACGCGCTGCCGTGATCGGCACCCCGTCCTGACGGACGGGGCGACGACGGACGGCGCCCCGGCTCGGGCCGGAGGCACCGCCTGATCGTCGCCCGCCGGCGGAGGGAGCCGGCGGGCGACGCCTGAGGAAGTCCGCCCCCGGTGGGACCACGGTCCCGCCGGGGGCGTCCCATCACCGCTTCGCGACACAGGGAGAAGTCTCGTGAACTCCAGAGTCCTGGCGATCATCGGCGCCGTCGTGCTGGCCCTGCTGGGCGCTCTGGCGCTGTTCGTCTACGTGCAGGGTGCGCAGGACCGCGCCTTCGAGGGCACCGAGCGGGTCCCGGTGCTCCAGGTGACCGCCGAGGTGGCCGCCAAGACCCCGGCCTCGGAGCTCAGCGGCTCCGTGGAGAGCGTCGAGCTGCCGCGGGCTGCCGTGGTCGACGGTGCCGTCACCGACCTGTCGGAGGTCGACGGTCTGGTCACCCGCGGAGTGCTCGTGCCCGGCGACCAGCTGACCACCGCCAAGTTCGCCCAGGCCGACGAGGTCGAGGGCGACGCCGCACTTCCCGAGGGCATGCAGGAGCTCGCGGTGCCGCTGTCCGGTGCCCGCATCGTCGGCGGTGCGCTCGCGCCGGGTGACGAGGTGGGCGTCTTCACCAGCTACCCCGACAGCAAGGTCACCTCCAACCCGATCAACAACCTGCTCGTCCTGGGCGTCAACACCGGGTTGGTCGCTGCGGAGGAGGGCGCAGACGGTACCCAGGTGACGTTCGCGGTGGAGACGCTGGACGCCGAGCGGATCGTCCACGCCATGGAGTTCGGCACCGTCTGGCTCACCAAGCAGAACGACGAGACCGACACGTCCGGCGGACGCACCATCACCAGCAAGGACGTGGCGCCATGATCGAGCGACAGCTGGGGTCACCTCCCTGCCCGGAGCGCAACGGAGAGCGTGGGGGCGTGGATCGACGGCACATCATGCGGGCACGGTCCTACCGTGGGCCGTCTGAGGGCGTGTCCGCATGAGACTCGTGCTGGTCGTCGGTGGCGACGAGGAGCTTGCCCGCCGTCTCCAGGGGTTCATCGGGCACCAGACCATCTCGATGGGTGCCGAGGCGGTGCAGGACGACCCGTCGGCCTTCCTGCGCGGACTCGATCCGGCGGTCTTCCCCGACGCCATGATCATCACCTCCGCCGTGCCGCTGGAGACCGCGATGGCCCTCGGTCGCGAGGTCAGCACGTTGCGGCCCGACGTCGACATCGTCCTCGTGGCGGCCACCGAGAAGGAGATCATGCTGGAGGCCATGCGGGCCGGGTTCCGCGACGTCGCCGCCGGCGTGGACGACCCGGCACTGCTGGCCGGGCTGCGGGACCGCCTGGCCCAGCGCGACGCGTCGGCCCGTCAGGCGCCGGCCGAGCGTGGTCCGGGGCAGCAGGCGTCCGGTGCCTCGGTGGACTTCACCTCGCGGGGGCTTGTGGTGCTCTCACCCAAGGGCGGTGTGGGCAAGACCAGCATCGCCACGAACCTCTCGGTGGCGCTCGCACGTCAGTCGCCCATGGAGGTCGTGCTCGTCGACCTCGACCTGCAGTTCGGCGACGTCGCCACCGTGCTCGATCTCGCCCCGGCCCACACGCTGGACGAGGCCTTCGAGTCCGGCAGCCAGGACAACCTGCTGCTCAAGACCTACCTGACGGTCCACCCTGCCGGGTTCTTCGTGCTCTGCGGGGCGGACTCGCCAGCGGCCAACGAGCGGGTCACGTCAGCGCAGGTGGCCTCGCTCGTGCGCCAGCTCAAGCAGCAGTTCCGCTACGTGGTGGTGGACACCGCCGGCGGACTGGACGAGGCGACGCTCGGGGCCCTGGAGGAGGCCGACGACGTGGTGATGGTCTCCACCATGGACATCGCCTGCCTGCGGGGCGTCCGCAAGGCCCTGGAGCTGGTCGGCGAGCTGGGTCTCCTGCCGGCGTCGCGGCACGTCGTGCTCAACTTCGCCGACAAGCACTCCGGACTACGGGTCAAGGACGTCGAGTCGATGCTCGGCGTGCCGGTGGACTTCGTCCTGCCGCGCGCCAAGGAGGTGCCGGTGGGCGCCAACAAGGGCGTGCCCATCATGGTGAGCAACAAGTCCGGCCAGTTCGTCAAGACCGTCCGGGCGCTCGCCCAGAGGGTCGACGACCGGGCCCGGGCCGCCGATGGCAAGCAGGGGCACAAGCGGCTCGAGGTGGCGTGATGGGCTCGCTCGGCGACCGTCTGGCCAGTGCCCGTGAGGCCAGTGCGCTCGGCTCCTTGCCGCAGACCGAGGAGCTGGACGCCGTCGATCCCGACGGCGCGTTGGGTGATGCCTACGCACAGATGAAGGCGCGGGCCACGGAGGCGCTGTTCGCCCGCGTCGGCTCGCGCATCAACGATCCGGGCCTCACCGAGGACCAGCTGCACGGGTTCGTGCGCGAGGAGCTCGCGGAGGTCATCGACGGCGACCAGCAGATGTTGCTGTCGGCGGAGGAGCGTCGCCGTCTGCTGCGTGACCTCGAGGCCGACGCGCTGGGCCTGGGGCCGATCGAGCGGATGCTCGAGGACGACGACGTCACCGAGATCATGGTCAACCGCTACGACCAGGTCTACGTCGAGCGTCGTGGACGGCTCTCGGTGTCCCCGGCCCGCTTCACCTCCGAGGAGCACCTGCGTCGCGTCATCGACAGGATCGTCAACCGCATCGGCCGCCGCGTCGACGAGTCTTCCCCGCTCGTCGACGCTCGCCTGGCCGACGGCTCGCGCGTCAACGCCGTGATCCCGCCGCTGGCCGTCGACGGCTCCTCGCTGACCATCCGCAAGTTCAGCAAGCGGCCCTTCACGGTGACCGACCTGATCGGGTTCGGCACGATGACCGACCAGATGGCCAACCTGCTCGACGCCTGCGTCCAGGCCCGGCTCAACATCCTGGTCAGCGGCGGCACCGGCACCGGCAAGACGACGATGCTCAACGTGCTGAGCCGCTTCATCCCCACCCACGAGCGCATCGTCACCATCGAGGACGCCGTCGAGCTCAACCTGCAGCAGCCGCATGTCGTGCGCATGGAGTCCCGGCCGCCCAACATCGAGGGCAGCGGCGAGGTCACCATCCGCGACCTCGTGCGCAACTCGCTTCGCATGCGCCCGGACCGCATCGTCGTCGGTGAGTGCCGCGGAGGTGAGGCCCTGGACATGCTGCAGGCCATGAACACCGGCCACGACGGCTCGATCAGCACGCTGCACGCCAACTCGCCGCGGGACTGCATGTCCAGGCTGGAGACCCTCGTGCTCATGGCCGGCATGGACCTGCCGTTGCGGGCCATCCGGGAGCAGGCCGCGAGCGCCGTGGACGTCATCGTGCAGATCGCCCGGCTGCGCGACGGGACCCGGCGCATCGTCAACGTCACCGAGGTGATGGGCCTGGAGGGCGACACCGTCGTCCTGCAGGACATCTTCACCTTCGACTACTCCGCCGGCGTGGACGAGCACGGCCGGTTCCGGGGCTGTGCCGTGCCCACCGGCATCCGGCCGCGCTTCAGCGAGCGCTTCGCCGACCACGGCATCACGTTCAACCTCGACAACCTGGTGCGCCAGGGCATGAGCCGGTGAACGCCATGCTGCTCCTCGGCGCGATACTCATCCTCGGGGCTGCGGGACTGCTGTACGTGGCGATCGCCGGTGTGCCGGCCGGCCGCGTCTCCCGCCAGCGGGTGGACCAGTACGCGGGGATCACGTCCAGGCCGGCACTCGGGCGGGCCGTGGACTCGGCCATGCACAGCGTCGACCGGCTCCTGAGCCGCGGCCGCTGGCGTCCCTTCGGCGCCGATGAGCTGGAGCTTGCCGGGGTCAAGCGCTCGGCCGCCTTCGTGGTCGTGGTCGTCAACGCCGCGGCTCTTGCGACTTTCCTGCTCATGCTGCTGCTGGGCCAGCACTGGCTGTTCGGCCTGTTCCTCGCGGCTCTGGCGCCCGTGGTCGCCAAGGTCGTGGTGCAGGTCCTGCTCGCCCGGCGACGCAAGAGGTTCGCGGGTCAGCTCGCTGCGCTGCTGGGGATGATGGCCGCCTCACTGCGGGCTGGGCACAGCCTGCCCAAGGCCATGGACGCCGCCTCTCGTGACGCCGACACCCCGATGTCGGAAGAGCTGAGCCGCGTCGTCAACGAGTACCGCATCGGACGCGACCTGGTGGAGGCGATGGGGCACGTCGCCGTGCGGATGCGCTCGATGGACTTCGGCTGGATCGCCCAGGCGATCGAGACGCAGCGCGAGACCGGGGGCAACCTCAACGAGATCCTCGACCAGGTGGCCGAGACCATCCGCGAACGCCAGCACATCCGGATGCAGGTGATGGCTCTGTCGGCCGAGGGTCGGCTGTCCGCCTACATCCTGATGTTCCTGCCGGTGGGCATCGGCGTCTACTACTCCTTCGTGGCTGCCGACCGGATGTCGGTCTTCATCGACTCGGGGATCGGCAAGGTCATCCTGCTCGGCAGCGCGGTGCTCTACGTCCTCGGCGGCTTCTGGATGCGATCCATCGTGCGGATCGAGTTCTGACATGGCGCTCGTCGGTCTGTTGCTGCTTGCCGCGGCCTTCCTGCTGGTGCTCGTCGCTGTCGGGGTGGTGAACATCGGCGGCTCTTCGGTGCGCAAGCGGGTCCGGGCGTACGCCGACGTGGGTGAGGCCGAGTCGGTGCGCGGTGTGGTGCGCGTCGACCAGACGCGGGCGGACCTGTGGGAGCGGTTCACTCCTCGCGCCATGCTCAAGCGACTCGAGCGCAACATGGTGCTGGCCGGCCATCCCGAGGGCTGGACGCGCGAGCGCATCGTGCTGGCCAAGCCGCTCGGTGCTGTCCTGGGGGTGCTCTTCGCCAGCGTGGTCATCAGTCGCACCGATCACCTGTTCATCACCCTGTTCGGCTTCGCGGTGATCGCGCTCGGCTACTTCGCGCCGGACCTGATCATCTACAACCACGCCATCAAGCGTCAGAGCGAGATCCAGCAGGCGCTGCCGGACCTGCTCGACCAGATCGTCATCTCGCTCGAGGCCGGCGTGGGGTTCGAGGCGGCGCTGGCCCGTGCCGCCGAGGCGGGCGCGGGGCCGCTCGCCGAGGAGTTCGTGCGGCTCATGCAGGACATGAGCCTGGGCATGGGTCGCAAGGAGGCCTACACGGCGCTGGCCGAACGGACGTCGGTCGATGAGCTGCGGGGCTTCTGCCGGGCCATCCTGCAGGCGGAGGAGTTCGGGGTCTCGATCGCCTCCGTGGTGCGTGGCCAGGCCAAGGAGATGAGGCTGGGGCGTCGGCTGCGGGCCGAGGCCAGGGCGCAGCAGGTGCCGGTGAAGATCCTGATCCCGCTGATGACGTGCATCTTCCCGGTCCTGTTCGCCATCGTGCTGGGCCCGGCCGTGGTCTACGCCTACGCCATCAACTGAAAGGCGCATCCCCACCCTGCTCACGTCTGCTTGACACTAGTCGGAGTCTTGTCAAATCACTTGACATTCACTACCTTGGTGTCAAGCGATGTCGGAACCCCGCACCGACCAGCAGGAGGAAGCATGACCATCCAGGCAAACGTCGACGGCCAGGTCGTCGAGTGGACCGACAAGAAGCGCTACCTGTGGATCATGGGGGCGATCATCCCGTTGATCCCGTTGGGCATCTGGGGGGCGTACGCCGCCACCGGATGGACGGCGTGGTGGTACTTCGGCCCGTTCTTCCTGTTCGTCATCGTCCCGATCGCCGACGCGCTCGCCGGGCTCGATCCCAACAACCCGCCCGATGAGCTCATCGAGGCGCTCGAGGAGGACCGCTTCTACCGCTGGGTGACGTACGCGTTCATCCCCGCGCAGATCGGCGGCTTCATCTGGGGCGCCTACCTGCTGGGTGGAGGCACCCTGCCCGGCATCCCGGAGTCGCTCGGCGTGGTGGAGAAGATCGGACTGGCCACCGGTCTCGGCATCGTCGCCGGCATCGGCATCAACACCGCCCACGAGCTCGGCCACAAGAAGGAGGAGCACGAGCGCTGGTTCGCCCGCATCGCGCTCGCCCAGACCTTCTACGGCCACTTCTTCATCGAGCACAACCGCGGACACCATGTGCGCGTCGCCACCCCGGAGGACCCCGCCAGCAGCCGGATCGGCGAGACGGTCTGGGAGTTCATGCCACGGACCATGTGGGGAAGCCTCAAGAGCGCCTGGGGCCTGGAGGCCAAGCGGTTCGCCCGGCAGAAGAAGTCGCCGTTCACCCTCAAGAACGACCTCATCAACGCCTGGGCATTCTCCTTCGTGCTGTGGGGCGCGCTCATGCTCGCCTTCGGCTGGGAGATCTTCCCCTACCTGGTGCTGCAGGCCGTGATCGGCATCTGGCTGCTGGAGAGCGTCAACTACCTCGAGCACTACGGCATGAAGCGCCAGAAGCTGGAGTCCGGCCGCTACGAGCGGGTCAACCCGTCACACTCGTGGAACAGCAACAACATCGGGACCAACGTCCTGCTCTACCACCTGCAGCGACACAGCGACCACCATGCCAACCCGACGCGTCGTTACCAGGCGTTGCGGGACTTCAAGGAGGCGCCGGTCCTTCCGACCGGGTACGCCGGGATGATCGTCGCCACGTGGGTGCCGCAGATCTGGCGCAAGGTGATGGACGAGCGCGTGCTGTCGCACTACGACGGCGACGTCACGCGAGCGAACCTGCATCCACGCACCGCCAAGAAGTACCTGGAGAAGTACGGTGCAGGTGAGGTCGACGTGGAGGGAGCCGCCTGATGGCCGAGTGGATCTGCCCCAACTGCGAGTACGTCTACGACGAGGACAAGGGAGACCCCCGCGAGGGCTGGCCCGCCGGGACCCCGTTCGAGGACATCGACCCGGACTGGACCTGCCCGGACTGCGGCGTTCGTGAGCAGGTGGACTTCCTGCCCATCGAGCAGTTCGTCGGCAACGACCAGGACGGCAACATCATCAGCGCGGAGACCCGAGCCGCCTGGGCGCGGGAGAAGGATCTGCAGGAGGGGAAGCAGCAGTGAAGACGTGGGAGTGCCAGCAGTGCGGATTCATCTACGACGAGGCGCAGGGCTGGGAGGAGGAGGGATTCCCTCCCGGCACCAAGTGGGAGGACATCCCCGATGACTGGACCTGCCCCGACTGCGGTGCCGCCAAGGCCGACTTCACGATGGTCGAGGTCTGATCCGGTGACTGATCCGACCGAGGGCCGCCTCGTCGTCGTCGGCGCCGGCATCGCCGGGGTCAGCGCAGCCGCCGGCGCCCGGACCGCCGGGTTCACCGGCGAGATCATCCTCCTCGGTGCCGAGGACGAGCTCCCGTACCGTCGCCCACCCGTCTCCAAGGAGATCGTCCGTGGCGACAAGGGCGGCGACGACATCCGGATCAAGAAGGCCGAGTGGTACGACGCGCAGCAGATCACCCTGCGCACCGGCACCACCGTGAGCGCCATCGACACTGCGGCGCACACGGTGACGCTGGCCGACGGCGAGGAGCTGGGCTACGACTCGCTCGTGCTGGCCACCGGCGGCCGGGCCCGCCCGCTGTCCCTCGCCGCCCACGGGGGTGAGGACACTGCGACCCGAGTGCGCACGCTGCGCGACCTCGCCGACGCCGACGCCCTGGCGGCCGACCTACGGCCCGAGTCGCACGTGCTCGTCGTCGGTGCCGGGCTCATCGGCTCCGAGATCGCCGCCAACGCCCGCGCCGCCGGCGCCGAGGTGACGGTGCTCGAGGCCGCGGACCGGCCGATGCCACACGTCCTCCCGCCCGTCCTGGGGCAGTGGTGCGTCGACCTGCACCTGGACCACGGCACCGAGCTGCACACCGGGGTCACGATCACCGAGATCCGCGATGAGCCTCGGCCCGGCGGGGGTGCCGGGCCGGGGTCGGAACAGAGCCCGGGCGGCGTGACCGTGCGTGCCGAGGACGGACGCACCTGGAGCGGGACGAGCGTCGTGCTGGCCATCGGGCAGGAGCCCGGGGTCGAGCTGGCGCAGGCCGCCGGGCTGGACGTCGCCTCCGCGGCCGACGGGGGCGGCATCGTCGTCGACGAGGTCGGCCACACCAGCGCGCCCGACGTCTGGGCCGCCGGCGACGTCGCGCGGATGCCCAACGACGTCCTCGGCGGGCTGCACCGGGTGGAGCACTGGCAGAACGCCCAGAACCACGGGACAGCTGTGGGCAAGGCGGTGGCCGGTCAGGCGACTGGTTTCCACGAGGTTCCGTGGTGCTGGTCCGACCAGTACGGGCTCACCCTGCAGGTCACCGGCTGGCCGTCGGCGCAGCACGAGGTCGTCGTCCGGGGATCCCTGAACGCGCGGGACTTCACCGCGTTCTTCCTTGCCGAGGGGGTGCTGCGCGGTGCGGTCACGGTGGGTCGGCCCAGGGAGGTCAGGACCGCCCGCTCGTGGATCGCCGAGGGCGCGCGACCTGACGTCGCGGTGCTCGCCGACGACGAAGCCGACCTCGCAGATGCGCTGGTCTCGGTGGGAGGCTGAGCCATGACGGCCCTGGAGAACCCCGTCCCCACGTACCGCGACGCCGTGCCGACCACCCGCGACCGTCTGCTCGACGCCGCGCAGCACCTGGTCGAGACGCAGGGCTGGTCGAAGGTCACGATGTCGCGCATCGCGGAGCTGGTCGGGGTGAGCCGTCAGACCGTGCACAACGAGCTCGGCACCAAGCACACGCTCGCCCAGGCGCTCGCCCTGCGCGAGCTGGACCGCTTCCTGGAGGTCGTGCGCTCGCGCATGGCGGCCGAGGCCGATCTCGTCGCCGGTGTCCGCGCAGCCTGCCAGGGTGTCCTGGAGCTGGGTGAGCAGAGCCTGCTGGTGCGCACCATCGTCACCTCGGTGCGGGTCGACGGCACGGGCGAGCAGGACGGTGACCTCCTGGCGATCCTCACCACCGAGTCCGGCGAGATCGTCGCCGCGTCCTCCGCGGTGGTCAAGCAGTCGCTCGTCGACCACTTCTCGCCCCTGCCGCTTGCCGACGACGAGCTGGACGTCGCGGTGGAGGTCGTCGTCCGGCTCGTGCTGTCGTGCATCACCCGGCCGTCCAAGCCGCCGGCCGAAGCCGCGGACGACATCGCCTGGTTTCTCCGGCTGGCGCTCGCCGGGAAGGGCTGAGGCTCAGATCCAGGTCGGGAGCCACATGCGCGACTCCCAGGCCTCTCGCGTCATGAGGTCACCGGTGAGCACGGGGTGGAACCAGCAGAACAGCGTCACCGTCGTCACGAGCAGGATGCCGGCGCCTGCCCACGTCGCGTACCGGCCGCGGACGGTGGTGACGTGGCGGGCGAAGTGGTTGATGACCAGGCAGATCGCCACGATCGTGAACGGCACGATGGCGACGGCGTAGAACTGGAAGATCGGCCGGCCCGTGCCGACGAACCACGGCAGCCACGACGCCGCGACGGCCACCAGCGGCACGCTCCACCGCCAGTCGCGGCTGCGCAGCCACAGGGCCGGGGCGGCCAGGAGCGCCAGGACACCGGTCCACCACACGGCCGGGTTCCCGAGGGCGAGGACCTCCCGGATGCACGAGGAGTCCGGTGGCGCGCCGCACCGCTCGGCGGGAATGTCGTTGACGGCGTCGAAGGCGACCGGGCGCTCCAGGACGAGCCAGCCCCACGGGTGGGAGGAGTAGGGGTGCGTCGCGTCGGCGAGGTAGTCGCCGGTGTGGAAGTCCCACGTCAGCAGGTGGTAGTGCCACAGGGTGCGGAGTGCGTCGAGGGCGCCGCCGAACGCCCCTGACGACGGGTGGTGGACCCACGATCCCCACGGCGGGTCGCCGGCACCGAACCGCTGGGCGTACAGGTCGTGGTGCCACAGGAACCCCGCCCACGTGAGGACGTAGACCACGAGCGCCACCAGCACGAGGGACGCGAAGGCGGGCAGTGCCACCAGTGCTGTCGTGGTGAGGGCGCCACGTCCGACGCCGGTGGCCCGACGCACCTGCCACCGTGCCAGGACCTCCCATGCGACGACGCTGAGCCCGAAGGCGGCCAGGACGTACAGGCCGTTCCACTTGGTGCCGCAGGCCAGGCCGAAGCAGACGCCGGCGGCGAGCTGCCACGGCCGCAGGGGTCGGAGCCGGGCGATCCGGGCCTGCATCCAGTCGTGGTCGGCGACGAGGCAGGCGACTGCGCACACCACCCAGAAGGCAAGGAACACGTCGAGCAGGGCGGTGCGGGACATGACGAAGTGCAGACCGTCGAAGGTCAGCAGCAGCGCCGCGAGGGTGCCGAGGAGGATCGAGCCGGTCATGCGCAGCACGAGGCGTGCGAGGACGAGCACCGTGAGCGCCCCGATGACCGCAGCGCTGACCCGCCAGCCGAAGGCGTTCATCCCGAAGACCTGCTCGCCGAGGGCGATGAGCCACTTGCCGGCGTCAGGATGGGCGATCTGTGCTGGGTCCTCGCGGGTGAGTCGGGTGAGGACGCCGTCCTCGATCCGCTCGTTGGCGCGGTCGGTGTACTCGCGCACGTAACCGAAGCCGAGCAGGGACCACGCGTCCTTGGCGTAGTACGTCTCGTCGAAGACCAGCCGCCCGGGATGCGCGAGGTTCCACAGCCGCAGGACCAGGGCCAGCACCGCCACACCCGTGGGCGCGAGCCACCCCCAGACGCGCCTGTCCCTCACAGGGTCATCCTGCCACCCCCTGATCGGTGCCTGAGCAACCGAACGGCCCGCCCGGTCCGGATCGGTGCCTGAGCAACCCAAAGCGTCGTCTTTGGGTTGCTCAGGCACCGATGAAGGGAGCGCGAACCACCCCTGACTGGTCAGGCGGGGCGGTGGAGGTGCCGCCACGGAAGCGGCTCGGCAAACAGTCGCTGCCACGCGATGCCGAACCGAGGCGGCGGGCCTTCGTATCCGCGTTCGACCATGGCGCGGTGGATGGTGTGGACGAGGGTGTGCGGAGAACGGGTCATCGCCGATGTGACCTGGACGTACCCGATGTCATCGTGCCGGAGCCTCGCGTAACGATGGATGTCGCGCTGGAACTGTGCGGTGTCGAGCGCGTGGTGCCGTCCTTCGTACTCAATGACCAGGCGCAGCCAGCGGTAGACCAGGTCTCCGCATCCCAGGAAGGTGCCGTTCTCGTCGTACAGGTCGACGTTCGACTCAGGGCACGGCAACCCGGCGGCGACCATCAGGCAGCGCACCTCGGACTCCTGGAGACTCCGGGAGTCGCGATCGAACAGGAGCATGGCCCGTTTGGCCGTCTCGGTCCCCGGTCGCCAGTGCTCGAGCTCCACGACGCGAATGAGCCGCTCGAGCGTGAGATGGCCACGATGGAGCAGCCAGTCGCCGATCTTGACGGCATCGATCAGTCGCAGCAGTGATGCGGCGCCGATAAAGGCTGCGACGATGCTCACTCCGTGTTCGCTGTGTCGGGGCATGCGGACGGTGCGATGCAGGAAGATGTCCTGCAACGCTGGCAGATGATGGTCCCGACCGATGGTGAAGTGGAGTGGGAACAGGTCGCCGTACTGCAGTCCGAGCCCGACGAAGCGGGTGAGGTGACTGACCTTAGCGTCGTCGGGCAGCGTCAGCTCAGCTGCACGGACCCAGTCGCGTGGGGTCATGTCGGTGGTCTCGAGTCGGTACACCGACGGGAAGATCTGCACGAATCGCGGGTGCTGAAGCATGCGGGAGGAGACGCCGAGCTCCAGGGCGCGGTGACGATGGAACGGTCCGACGGAGAGCTCGTCGGGAACAGGGCGAGGAGTGCGCATACCTCCATCGCACCGGAGGAAACCACCGTTGGGCAGGGGAGGCCCGCGGAGCTGTGGACGCCGTGTGCCGGCGATGCCGACCTGTGGACGACGGTGCCACGGTGCCCTGTGATCGGTGCTTGAGCAACCCAAACGGCCGGCGCGCCCCCGATCGGTGCCACAGCAACCGAATCGCGCTCCATTCGGTGACTCACGCACCGATCCGGACTCGCTGCTGACTTTCGGTTGCTCAGGCACCGATCAGCGGGCAGGGCCGGGTGGGAGCATGGGGGCGTGCTCATCCTCGCCGGAACCCCGATCGGTCGCCCGGACGACGCCTCGCCCCGGCTGCGGGAGCTGTTGGCGGACGTCGACGTCGTGGCCGCGGAGGACACCCGCCGGCTCAAGCGGCTCGCCGACGACCTCGGTGTGCAGGTGCGTGGACGCGTCGTCTCCTACTTCGAGGGCAATGAGCGCGGCCGCACTCCGGAGCTCGTGGAGATGCTCGAGGCCGGCAGCACCGTCCTGCTCGTCACCGATGCGGGGATGCCCAGCGTCTCCGACCCCGGCTACCGGCTGGTCGACGCCGCGCTGGCGGCCGGCGTCGACGTCACCGCGGTGCCCGGGCCCTCCGCCGTGCTCACCGCCCTCGCGCTCTCCGGTCTGCCGGTGGACCGGTTCAGCTTCGAGGGGTTCGCCCCACGCAAGCAGGGCGAGCGCCACCGGGTGCTGACGGCACTGGCGGACGAACGTCGCACCATGGTCTTCTTCGAGTCGCCGCACCGCACCCGGGCCACCCTCGCCGCGATGGCTGAGACCCTGGGGCCTGACCGTCCGGCCGCGCTGTGCCGCGAGCTCACCAAGACCCACGAGGAGGTCGTGCGTGACCGGCTGGGCGCCTTGGTGGAGTGGGTCGACGCCCAGGAGCACGGCGTGCGCGGAGAGGTCACCCTTGTCGTCTCCGGTGCGCCCGAACGCGTCGCCGACCTCGGCCCCGACGCCCTACGCTCGCTGGTCCGCGACGCCGAGGCGGAGGGGCTGAGCCGCAAGGACGCCATCGCCCGCGTCGTCGAACGCACCGGGATCCGCAAACGCGTCGTCTACGACGCCGCCCACTCCTGAACCGGATCGGTGCCGCAGCAACCGAATGGAACGCTATTCGGTTGCTGCGGCACCGATCGAGGACGTGCCGGGTGAAAGGTTGTTACGACACCGATCTGGGCACTGCCCGGTGATCGGTGTCTGAGCAACCCAATAACGCCGCTTTCGGTTGCACAGGCACCGATCCGGCGCACCCCGGCCTTTCGGTTGCGCAGGCACCGATCAGGGCTCGGAGACGATCACTAGGATCGGGGTGTGTCCTACTACGTCACCACGCCGATCTTCTACGTCAACGACGCGCCGCACATCGGCCACGGCTACACGACGGTCATGGGTGACGTGCTCACCCGCTGGCACCGGCAGCGCGGCGAGGACGTCTGGTACCTGACGGGCACCGACGAGCACGGCCAGAAGGTGCTGCGTCGGGCCGAGCAGAACGGCGTCTCGCCCAAGGAGTGGACCGACCGTCTCGTGGAGTCCGAGTGGCTTCCCGTGCTGGACACGCTGGACATCGCCAACGACGACTTCATCCGCACCACGGAGGAACGTCACACCCTCGGGTCCCAGGCCTTCTGGCGCGACCTCTACGAGCGCGGCGAGGTCTACAAGGGCTCCTTCTCCGGCTGGTACTCCGTGGGGTCGGAGGAGTTCGTGGGTGATGACGACGTCGCCGACGGCGAGGACGACGACGAGGGCCACAAGGTCTCCGCGCTCGACGGGTCCCGCCTGGAGTGGGTCACCGAGGAGAACTACTTCTTCCCGCTGAGCAAGTACGCCGACCAGCTGCTGCAGCTCTACCGCGAGAACCCCGACTTCATCCAGCCCGCCTCCGCCCGCAACGAGATCATCTCCTTCGTCGAGCGCGGACTCAAGGACCTCTCCATCAGCCGCTCGACGTTCGACTGGGGCGTCCCCGTGCCGTGGGACACCTCGCACGTCATGTACGTCTGGATCGAGGCGCTGCTCAACTACGTCACCGCCGCCGGGTACGGCGTCGACGACGAGCGGTTCGACCGGCTGTGGCCGGCCGACGTCCACATCGTCGGCAAGGACATCGCCCGCTTCCACGCCGTCATCTGGCCGGCGATGCTCATGGCGGCCGGCCGTCCTGTCCCGCACCGGGTCTTCGCCCACGGTTGGCTGCTTGTCGGCGGGCAGAAGATGAGCAAGAGCAAGGCCAACGGCATCCGGCCCGACGAGCTGGTCGACGTCTTCGGCTCCGACGCCTACCGCTACTACTTCTCCCGCGCCCTCACCTTCGGCGCCGACGGCTCGATCTCGTGGGAGGACATTCGGGCCCGCTACCACGCCGAGCTCGCCAACGGCTTCGGCAACCTCGCCTCCCGCGTCGCAGGCATGATCGGCAAGTACTTCGGTGGCGAGCTACCCGCTGCCGGGGCTCCCAGCGCCGCCGAGACCGAGCTGCAGGCCACCGTCGCCGAGGCGTCGCGGGCCGCCGACGAGGCCATCGAGCGCATCGCCCCGCAGGACGCCCTGACGCAGGTGTGGCGCATCGTCGACGACCTCAACGGCTACCTCACCGACCAGGCGCCCTGGCTGGTGGCCAAGGAGGTCAATACCGGCGGGGGTGCGGGGCCGCAGGCCGCCGACAGTGCGAGCGAACGTCTCGCCACGATCCTCAACACCGCCGCCGAGGGTCTGCGTGTCCTCGCGGTGCTGCTCAACCCCGTCATGCCCAAGGCCTGTGCGTCCCTGTGGGACTCTCTCGGGGCGGAGCCGACCCTCGGTCCGCTCGCGGACCAGCGCATCGACGACGTCGCCACCTGGGGGCAGCTGGCCCCGGGATCGACCATCACCAAGGTGCCGAGCCTGTTCCCGCGCATCGAGGACGAGGATGCCTGAGGGAGCCGTGGGCTGGCCCTGGCCCGAGGCGCCCGCCCCGCTGCCGTCGCCGGTCGTCGACAACCACTGCCACCTGGACCACAGGATCAAGGGCGGCCTGCTGATCGACGTCGAGGACGCCATCGCCCGGGCCGCCGCCGTCGGGGTGCCGCGCATCGTGCAGGTGGGCTGCGACGTCGAGGGGTCGCGATGGGCGGTCCAGACGTCCACTGAGCACGCCTCGATCGTGGCCGCCGTGGCACTGCACCCCAACGAAGCCCCCCGACTGTCCGCCGACGGCACGCTCGAGGACGCCATCGCAGAGATCGACCGGCTCGCGCAGGACCCGAACGTGCGCGCGGTGGGGGAGACCGGTCTCGACTACTTCCGCACCGGCGCCGACGGCCGCGATGCCCAGCACCACAGCTTCCGGGAGCACGTGCGCATGGCACACCGCCACGACCGCACCCTCGTCATCCACGACCGTGACGCCCACGACGACGTCCTCAGGATCCTCGACGACGAGGGCGTCCCGGAGCGCACCGTCCTGCATTGCTTCTCCGGCGACGCCGACTTCGCCCGGGAGTGCCTGGCCCGCGGAGCGTTCCTCTCCTTCGCCGGCACGGTCACGTTCAAGAACGCCGAGCCGCTCCGTGAGGCGCTGGCTACCACACCGGTGGACCGCATCCTCGTGGAGACCGATGCGCCCTTCCTCACACCGATGCCCCACCGAGGCAAGCCCAACGCGTCCTTCCTCGTGCCCCACACAGTGCGATTCATCGCTGATTTTTCAGGGATTTCCCTTGATCATCTGTGCCGTGCCATCGACGAGAACACCGACCGGGCCTTCGGGGGACCCTGGGCCAAGGCCGCTTGACCTGACCTGAGGACTGGCATCATGGTGAATCGGTTGTCCCTGTCCCCGACCGTGAGGTCTTCTGTGCACCACCCCCGTCATTCGTCCAATCCAGTCATGACCGACGCACCGGGTCGCATCAGCAAGAGACTCGTCATCGCCCTCAACCTGGCGGTGCTCATGGTTCTCGCCGGCGGCGTTGCCGCCTACGGAGCGTTCAGCAAGACCGTGACCGTCGACGTGGACGGCGAGACCGAGGACGTGCGCACGTTCGGTGCCTCGGTCTCCTCGGTCCTGAAGTCGCGTGACGTCGACCTCGACGAAGCCGACAAGGTCAATGCCAAGCCCACCGAGCAGGTCGCCGACGGCGACACGATCGAGGTTCGCTACGACAAGAAGCTCACCTTCGCCGTCGACGGTGAGGTCACGCAGGAGACCGTCCCTGCCGCCACCGTCGGCGAGGCCCTCGACGCCATGGACATCCAGCCCGGCGACGACGCCTGGGTCTCCGGCGACGACGACACCCTCCTGGAGGATGGCAACGACGCCGTCGTCGTCAGCCACCCCAAGGAGCTCGTGGTCAAGGTCGGCAAGGAGAAGAAGAAGCTCACCACGGCCGCCCCCACCGCTGCTGAGGTCCTCGAGGAGGCCGGCGTCGAGCTCGACGCCAACGACCGGGTCGCCGGCGGCCAGAACGCCTGGGTCACCGAGGGACAGACCATCGAGGTCAATCGCATCGAGATGGAGCACGACGTCGAGGAGGTGGAGAAGAAGGCCCCCGTCGAGAAGCGCGAGGACGACGAGCTGCCCGAGGGTGAGACCAAGGTCCTCAAGGAGGGTAAGCCCAGCATCACCAAGGAGACCGTCCTGCTCACCAAGACCAACGGCAAGGTCACCAACCGGCTCGTCCTCACCAGCGAGAACATCCAGAAGGCCGAGAAGCGCATCGTCGCCAGCGGCACCGGACCCGCCGAGAACGAGGACGAGGACGCCCCGAGCGTCGAGGACGGCAGCGTGTGGGACCGCCTCGCCCAGTGCGAGTCCGGCGGCAACTGGCAGGCCAACACCGGCAACGGCTACTACGGCGGCGTGCAGTTCAGTGCCCAGACCTGGTCCTCCATGGGTGGCCCCGGCTTGCCGCACGAGAACAGCCGCGAGGTGCAGATCAAGTACGCCAAGAAGCTGCAGCAGCAGTCCGGCTGGGGCCAGTGGCCCTCCTGCGCGTCCCAGCTCGGCCTGCGCTGAGTTGATCTCCCGCCCACGGCCCGGGACCCCCGCCGGGGCCCGGCCGTGTGGTGGGTGGTCTGAGCTCGCCAGTGGTGGCGGTCTCGGGGCTGTCGCGGACGCACCACGTCCCTGAGGTGAGCGGCACCTCGGGCAGGATGGGCGCGTGAATGAACCGGTGCGCCTGCTGGGTGCCAACGAGGTGCGGCGCATCGCCGACGAGATCGGTCTACGTCCCACCAAGCAGCGAGGACAGAACTTCGTCGTCGACGCCAACACGGTGCGGCGCATCGTGCGAACATCAGGACTCGGGGCCGACGACATCGTGGTCGAGATCGGGCCCGGTCTGGGATCGCTGACCCTCGCACTGCTGGAGACGGCCCGCCGCGTCGTCGCCGTCGAGGTCGACGGCGTCCTCGCCGACCGCCTGCCACGCACCGTCGCCGAGCACGCCCCCGGGCTCGCCGACCGCCTCGACCTCGTGCACGCCGACGCCCTGCACGTCACGGCCCTTCCCGGTCCCGAGCCGACGGCCCTGGTGGCCAACCTGCCCTACAACGTCTCCGTGCCGGTCCTGCTGAGCTTCCTGGAGCACTTCCCGAGCCTGCGCAGGGTGCTGGTCATGGTGCAGGCCGAGGTGGCGCACCGTCTGGCAGCCGGCCCGGGATCGCGGACCTACGGCGTCCCCAGCGTGAAAGCCGGCTGGTACGCCGACGTCACGCTTGCCGGCACGATCGGGCGGTCGGTCTTCTGGCCGGCACCCAACGTCGACTCCGCCCTGGTCTCGCTACACCGCCGCGAGCAGCCTGGCGATGAGGACCTGCGTCGCCGTACGTTCTCCGTGGTGGACGCGGCCTTCGCCCAGCGGCGCAAGATGCTGCGCTCGGCGTTGTCACCCCTGGTGGGATCCTCGGCCGCTGCGGAGCAGCTGCTGCGTTCGGCAGGCGTCGACCCCCGGACGCGGGGGGAGCAGCTGACGGTCGCGGGCTTCACCCGCATTGGCGCCGAGCTGCCCTGAGCCTCTCGCGCGAGTGCCGAGGACCCCACACCGCACGGTGCCGTCCGCAGGCTGATCCGGTGATGGATAGGTTGGGCGGGTGACTTCAGCCACCGTCCGTGTCCCGGCCAAGATCAACCTGTGCCTGGGCGTCGGTCCGGTGCGCGACGACGGCTTCCACCCACTGGCCACGGTCTACCAGGCGCTCGACCTGCATGATGAGATCCGCGCCAGCCTGGACGAGACCGGCACGCTGTCGGTCGTCACCCATGCCACCGAGGAGGAGCGCGCCGACGTCCCCGAGGGCATGGACAACCTCGCCCTGCAGGCGGCCGCGCTGCTGCGTGAGGAGACCGGTGTCGAGGCTGGCGCCGAGGTCGCCATCCGCAAGGTGATCCCAGTGGCCGGCGGCCTGGCCGGCGGCTCGGCCGACGCCGCTGCCACCTTGGTGGCCTGCAACGAGATCTGGGGGACCGGCCTGTCCCGCCACGATCTGGAGCCCTTGGCCGCCGAGCTGGGCAGCGACGTCCCCTTCCTGCTACACGGCGGCAACGCGATCGGTGGCGGCAGGGGCGAGACGGTCAGCCCGGTGCTGGCGCGCGGCAGCTACCACTGGGTGCTGGCCGTGGCCGAGCAGGGACTGTCCACCGCATCGGTCTACGCCGAGTTCGACCGGCTCACCGAGGGCCGCGAGGTCGCCGACCCGGAGATCTCCGACACGCTGCTCGGTGCCCTGCGCTCCGGCGACGCCGAGCTGCTCGGCCTGGCCCTGAGCAACGACCTCACCGAGGCGGCACTCTCCCTGCGCCCCGAGCTGCAGTCCACCCTGAACCTCGGGCGCGAGGCCGAGGCGCTGGGCGCGATCATCTCCGGTTCCGGGCCCACGTGCCTGTTCCTCGCGCAGGACGAGGAGCACAGCCTCGACATCGCCATCGCCCTGGCAGGTGCCGGCGCCTGCGCCGACGTCGTCCAGGCGCGGGGCCCCGTTCCCGGCGTCCGGTTCGTCTAGACGTGTCTGCTCGCCGCCCTCCCCCAAGCACTGCGCTGCGCTCCGTGCTGGGAGGTACCCCCAGACCCCCCGCCGATGTCTGACAGCCGCCCGCAGCCCGATGGTGTCCGCCCGCTCATCGGAGGCGAGGGCCTGCACCTGTCCTTCCCGACGCGTGACGTCCTGGACGGGGTCACGCTCGGGCTGGGCAAGGGCGACCGTGTCGGCATCGTCGGCCGCAACGGCGACGGCAAGTCGACGCTCATGCGGGTACTCGCGCGACGTCAGGAGCCCGACTCCGGCCGCGTGACCTGGCGACGTGACCTGCGGGTCGGGTTCCTGGAGCAGCGCGACCTGCTCGACGCCGGGGGCACCGTCGGCCACGCCGTGGTGGGTGAGCGCGCCGACCACGAGTGGGCCGGCGACCCACGGATCCGCGACATCGTCACCGGGCTGCTGCACGACGTGGAACGGGACGCCGTGATCGGGGACCTCAGCGGCGGCCAGCGTCGCCGGGTGGCGCTCGCACAGGTGATGGTGGGCGAGCACGACGTCCTGTTCCTCGACGAGCCCACCAACCACCTCGACCTCGAGGGCGTCACCTGGCTGGCCGAGCACTTCTCGGGCCGGGCCACGTCTTCCGGCGGAGGTGCCGGGCCTGGGGGGAGGGCGGCGAATGACACTGCGCTGGCGGTCGTCACGCACGACCGCTGGTTCCTCGATGCCGTCTGCACCCGCACGTGGGAGGTGCACGACGGTGTGGTGGACGCCTTCGACGGCGGGTACGCGGCCTACGTGCTGCAGCGGGTGGAGCGCGACCGGCAGGCCGCGGCGTCGGAGAAGCGGCGTCAGAACCTCATGCGCAAGGAGCTGGCGTGGCTGCGCCGCGGCGCTCCCGCGCGCACGTCCAAGCCGAAGTTCCGTATCGATGCCGCCAACCAGCTCATCGAGCGCGAACCTCCTGTGCGCGACGCCGTGGAGCTGCAGCAGCTCGCCACCGCCCGGCTGGGCAAGGACGTGGTCGACCTGCTGGACGTCCACGTGAGCTTCGGCGAGCGCGAGGTCCTGCGGGGCGTGCAGTGGCGCATCGCACCGGGTGAACGAGCCGGGATCCTCGGCATCAACGGCGCCGGGAAGAGCACGCTGCTGGGCCTGGTCACCGGGGAGGTCCGCCCGTCGGCCGGCCGGGTCAAGCGTGGCAAGACCGTCAAGGTGGCGACGCTGTCGCAGTCGTTGCACGAGCTGGAGGACGTCGAGTCCGACCGGGTGAGCGACGTGATCGGGCGTCAGCGCGCCACCTACGTGAGCGGGGGTAAGGAGATGACGCCGGGCCAGCTGCTGGAACGCCTCGGCTTCACCAGCACGCAGCTGTCCACCCCTGTGCGCGACCTCTCCGGCGGGCAGCGCCGACGGCTCCAGCTGCTCCTGGTCCTGCTCGACGAGCCGAACGTGCTGATCCTCGACGAGCCCACCAACGATCTGGACACCGACATGCTGGCCGCCGTCGAGGACCTGCTGGACACCTGGCCCGGCACGCTGCTCGTCGTCTCCCACGACCGCTACCTGCTGGAGCGCGTCACGGACCACCAGTACGCCGTCATGGACGGGCGTCTACGGCACCTCCCCGGCGGGGTCGATGAGTACCTGCGGCTGCGGGCCGCGGCGGAGACGCGACCGTCGCGGGGCGAGCAGTCCCGGCCTAAGCCGGCGACCAAGGCGTCGTCGGCCGCGCAGGACCGGCAGGCCCGCAAGGACGTGGCCCGCCTCGAACGGCAGATCGAGCGGCTCAGCGAGCGCGAGGCCGAGCTGGACCAGCAGATGGTCGAGGCCGCCACCGACGCCTCCGCGCTGGCACCCCTCGCCCGTGAGCGCGCCGACGTCGTCGCCGAGCGTGAGGCCCTGGAGGAGCAGTGGCTCGAGGTCAGCGAGACCTTGGAGTGATCCTCGCGTCGGCCCTCATCACTCGGGGCAGGTGAGGGCCCCGGCGACGGACGTACCGTCCTCGAGGCTGCCGGAGAGGACAAAGGCGGAGTCGGTGATCTCGACGGTCAGGTCGCCGAGTCCGTTGACGTCGGAACCGTACGGGCCGAAGTCCTCACCGCTGGCGACGAACTCCTCGATGTCGCCGTCGGCGGACAGCTCCAGCTGCACGGTCTGCAGCGGCGGAGTGTTGGCGATGAACCGGATGACGCCGTCGGACTCCGAGCACGACGGCTCCCAGTCGTCGCCGACGAGCGACTGGTCGTCCACCACCAGGTCGACGTCACCGGAACCGCTGCCCTGGGGGAGCGCGGAGGTGGGCTCCGGCTCGGAGGTCTGGGTCGGGCTGGGCTCC
This sequence comes from Aeromicrobium sp. CTD01-1L150, assembly GCF_041951745.1. GTDB lineage: Bacteria > Actinomycetota > Actinomycetes > Propionibacteriales > Nocardioidaceae > Aeromicrobium. The sequence continues at coordinate 3,186,310 of NZ_CP169555.1, read as the reverse complement.
TGCGTGGGTTCAGGGTCGTCGCTCCCACCGCAGGCGGTCAGCAGGAGCAGGGCAGCGGCCAGGGCCCCCAGGTGTCGCTTCATGAAGGGCACGCTACAACGAGCTTGAGGGACCCGGGCGGCAGCACAGCGACGCACTGACCGCTGCGGGGCGGGCCGCAGGTGTGCCGGTACCCCTAGTCACGCGCGGCGGTGATCAGGCTCTCTGCCATGCTCGCAGCAGCCTCCTGCGCGGCGGCAGTGTCGACGTCCTCCCCCTCGGGCGGGTAGACCGTCGCCACCGTCACCAGGTCGTTGGCGCGGGCCACCAAGGTGCCGCCATGGGAGGCGACGACGGCCTCGGCCACGTCCCACTCCCCGTCGACCTGCTCGATCTGGGCAGAGACCGCCTCGCCGTCGGGGAGCTCGGAGTCGCGGAGCCTCTGATAGGTCGTCTCGGCCTGCTCGGTGCTGTCATGACTCATCGAGCGGACGGAGTGCAGGCCGGAGTCCAGCGACTCCACGGTGCAGTAGAGCTCCTGCTCGGCGACCATGGTGCCCTCCAGGGGGTCCACGGCGCCCGGTGCGTCGTAGAGGTCGTCGACCGCGCTGAGCTCGATCTGGTCGCAGAGGTCGCCGTCGAGGGTGTGGGTGGCCGTGATCGGATCGGCCGGTTGGTCAGGACCGGGGGTCGCGTCCGTTGTGCTGCCTCCGACCGGTCCGTCGTCCTCGGCGTCGTCGCCTCCCAGGGCCACGACGCCCCCGACCCCGGCTGCGACCAGGACCACTGCGGTGACGGCAGCGATGAGCCAGCGCCCTCGGGCGCCCGAGGGCTGCTCCTGGGGTCCGTCCGACATCGCCTCTCCCTTCGTGGCCGGATCGACGCTCGGCGACGAGATGAGCGCCTGTTTCAGGCTAATGGGTAGCGGTCCGTGTCGACCATGAGCCTCTCGTCAGCGCGCAGGTCTTCGTTCGTGACGGACAATGGAGGAGAGCGATGAGGAGGACACATGACCGGGACGGACGACGGGGCGCTGGTGACGTTGCCTGAGGACGAGTGCTGGGAGCTGCTGGGTCTGCGGCCGGTCGGGAGGATCGCCTTCATCGACGCCGACGGTCGCCAGCAGCTGCTCCCGGTGAACTACGCCCTGCACGGTCGGTGCGTGTACGTGCGCACGGCGACAGGCACGGTGCTGGGTGCTCTTGCGGACGGTCACGACGACGTCGCCCTGCAGGCCGATCACGTGGAGGACCTCTACCAGCAGGCGTGGAGCGTCACGGCCACCGGAACGGTGCACGAGGTCACCGACCAGGACATGATCGAGCAGGTGGCCCGGAGCGGCCGCCCGAGACCCTGGGTGCCCGGCGAGCGCGACCTGCTCCTGGAGATGACCCCGCAGCGCATCGACGGACGACGCGTCCGGCAGCACTGACCGGGTCCGTCACACGTTGCGGGCCAGCTCGCGCAGCGTGTCGGCGAGGTGCTGGGCCTCCTCGGGCGCCAGTGCGGAGAGGATGGCTCGCTCCTGGGCGAGCAGCTCCTCGAGGGCAGCGTCCACGGTGCTGCGTCCCTGCTGGGTGAGACTCACCAGGACGCCTCGGCGGTCGGTGGGGTCGGCCGAGCGTTCCACGAGTCCGCGCTCGACCAGCCGGTCGACGCGGTTGGTCATGGTGCCGCTAGTGACCATGGTCTCGGCCACGAGGCGGCCGGGGGAGAGGCGGTACGGCGTGCCGGAGCGTCGCAGCGCAGACAGGACGTCGAACTCCCAGGGCTCCACGTCGTGCGCGGCGAAGGCGGCCTTGCGGGCACGATCCAGATGGTGCGAGACACGGTTGATCCGGCTCAGCACCTGCATGGGTGACAGGTCGGTGCCGGGGAGCTCGCGCTGCCACGCCTCGACGATCATGTCGACCTCGTCCGGTTCCATCCCGTCAGCGTAGTTCGTCAAGAATCTTGATGTCGAGATTGTTGTCGGTCTCACACCGCCGTGGCAGCCACCGCCATGGCCCATCGTGTGTCCTAGGCTCGCGATGTGGACGTGGACGTGGAGACGCTGGTGGGAGCCGGGCCGGTGGCTCAGGTGCAGGCCATGGACGACGGCGTCGTGACGTCGCGGCAGCTCACCATCGCGACGCTGGCTGCCGTGGAGCGGGAGGACGCGCGCCTCAATGCCGTCGTGGAGATCCTGACCGATGAGGCGTTCGACGCCGCGGCCGAGGCGGATGAGCGTCGGGCCCGCGGTGAGCGGTCTCCGCTGCTGGGCGTCCCGACGGCGATCAAGAACGACGCGGACGTCGCGGGCCACGTGACCGGCCTGGGCTCGCGCGCGATGTGGACCCCGACCCCGCACGACGGTGAGCTCGTCTCGGCCCTGCGCCGCGCGGGTGCCGTCCCGATGGCCACGACCACTCTGCCGGAGCTGGCCATCTTCGGATTCACCGAGTCACTCGCACATGGCATCACCCGCAACCCACACCACCTGGACCACACGCCGGGCGGCTCCTCGGGCGGCTCGGCCGCTCTCGTCGCCGCCGGTGCCGTCGGCGTCGCGACCGCCTCCGACGGTGCCGGGTCGGTCCGGATCCCGGCCGCGTGCTGCGGCCTGGTGGGCTTCAAGCCCACGCACGGCACCATGCCGGGTTCCGGCGGCTGGTACGGCCTGTCCACCCAGGGTGCGCTCGCGCGCAAGGTCGTCGACGCGGCTCTCTACCTGGACGCCCTCGGGACCTTCTCCACCTCGCTCGTCGAAGCCAGCGCCGAGGAGCCGTCGCCCTTGCGGATCGGCGTCACCACGAGTGCCTCCGCGGCGCTGCGGGCGGACCGGCTCGACCCGCCCGTGAAGGCCGCGCTCGCCCACGCAGCCGACCTCCTGGCCGGCCACGGCCACGAGGTGCGTCCCGTCAAGGTCCCCTACGGGCGGGACGCCAAGGCCCTCACGGTGCGTTATCTCGCCGGCATCCGCGCCAAGGGGGAGCTGGTCGAGGACCCGACGCTGCTGGAGTCGCGCACCCGCCGCATCATGCGTCTGGGCCGTCCGTTCGGCCCGCGCAGCATCGAGCGGGCGCGCGCCGCCGGTGAGCGCTGGGGTGATCGGGTGCTCGACGACCTGGGGGTCGACGTCCTGCTGTCACCGGTCATGAGCTCGGCGGCGCTGGAGGTCGGCTCGTTCTCGCGACGCGGCGGACTGCGGACGCTGCTGTCGATGAATGCCTTCTACCCGTACACGGCGCAGTGGAACCACGCTGGTCTGCCGGCCGTCTCGATGCCGATGGGGGCGGACGGGCCCCTCCCGCTGGCCGTGCAGCTCGTCGGTCGGCGGCACGATGACGCCACGCTCATCTCTCTTGCGGCGCAGCTGGAGCAGGAATGACCGAGCATCGGGCCATGCGGGGCCCGGCTCCGCGGTGGGACCCGTCGCTCTACCTGCGCCACGGTGCCGAACGTTCCAGGCCGTTCCTGGACCTGGTGGGCCGTATCGCCGGGGACGCGCGGACCGTGGTCGATCTCGGCTGCGGGCCGGGGCACCTGTCCGCCGTGCTCCGCGAGCGTTGGCCGCAGGCCCATGTGCACGGCATCGACTCCTCGGCGGAGATGATCGGGCGGGCCCAGCAGCAGAACACCGACCCGAGCGTCACCTTTGAACAGGCTGATGTCTCACGGTGGTATCCGGACCCACCGGTCGACGTCATGGTGTCCAACGCCCTGTTCCAGTGGGTTCGGCAGGCGCAGGCCGTGGTGACCAGGCTCGCCGAGCACGTCGTCGGGGGAGGGACGTTCGCGTTGCAGGTGCCCCACAACTTCGAGGCCCCGAGCCACGTGCTCCTGCACGAGATCGCCTCGCGGCCGCCCTATGCCGAGCACACCGAGGGCTTGCACGAGGCGCGCGGCTCTGACGCCGGTTCGTGGTTGGAGCTGTTCGCCGGGCTCGGGTGGCGCGTCGATGCCTGGACCACCACCTATCAGCACGTCCTGCCCGGTGACGATCCAGTGTTCTCGTGGATCTCCGGTACCGGCGCCCGGCCGATCCTGCAAGCACTTCCGGACGGGCTGCGCGCGAGGTTCGAGCGGGAGTACCGGGCGGCACTGCGCACCGCCTACCCTCGGCGGCCGTGGGGGACGGTGTTGCCGTTCGAGCGGGTCTTCGTCGTCGCCCAGCGGCCGCAGGCATGACGCAGCGGCCGCAGGCATGACAGGTGTCATGCCTGGCTGATGACACCTTCCACTGGATCGCCGGCCGTGGGGCCTTCAGGCTGAGGTGTATGACCCCGCCGGTGGGAGGTTCCATGTCCTCGATCGTGATCGTCACCCGATTCATGGCGGCCGAGCCGCGCTACGTCGCGCGGCTGCTGAGGGCCAGTCTTCGGTGCGCCCTGCAGGCCCGCTCGTCCGCGGGGATCCGCCGCGTCCATCTCTATGCGGAGTCCGCGAGCGTGTACTGGACGCTCACCGAGTGGGAGCACGGCCGCGACGCCGTGGCTTTCCGTGACTCCGGGGCCCATGCGGACGTGATGGGCGAGCTGGCCGAGTGGGCGAGCGAGGCGGCCTTCGTGCACTGGCAGCACCACGGTCAGGCGCCACCGCGCCTCATTGACGTGGCGCAGCACGCCGATCGGGCCGTGTTCTCGGCGGTCGACCGCCCGACGCCGGCGCATGCGGCGGGGGAGCTCGGCCTGCCTCGGCGGGCACGGCTGCGCCTGGCCGTCCCGCTCGTCGGGAGGAGCGAGGTCGCTGCCTGATCAGTGGGCCGGGTAGCCTGACGTGCGATCCCCGGTTGGTCTGTCGGCAGGGCCCGCCTGACTTTGAATCAGGACTAGCGACGTAGGTTCGACTCCTACCCGGGGAGCCACGGTCCGCGGAACCACGGTGATCTCTCACGATCCCGGGACGGCCCGGACCCACCCCTCGTGGGTCCGGGCTCGCTCCTGGCGTCGAGCCGTTGCCCCGCGTCCTGGATCGGTGGCCCGCTCTCACAGCGGCGAGCGCGATGACGTGACGAGCACCGGCAGAGCATCCGGACCGCGTGTGACCGCGCCGACGCCCTGGTCTGTGTGAATGCTCCGGCCCCAAGGCGGAGCCGGGCTTCGATCGCCTGCTCGGCTCGGGTCGCCCAGGCGCCGTCCGTGAATGACGGCTGGCGGTGCTGCGTCAGCCCGGTCACACACTCTCTGGACATTGTTCTCGGAAAACGGTATACATAATCTCATGTGGAACAGGTCACTATGAACTCAATCAAGCCGCAACCCCTCGGTGTGCTCATTGCGGACGCCCTGCGCCGCGACATCGTGAACGGGAGACTCCGGGGAGGTCAGGAGTTGCGTCAGGAGGAGGTCGCCAGCCGGTTCGGCACCTCACGCCTACCGGTGCGTGATGCCATCCAGATGCTGGAGCGTGACGGGCTGGTGGTCGTCCAGTCGAACCGTCGCGTGGTCGTGGCACAGTTCGATGAGCCGGAGGTGGCTGACCACTACCAGGTCCGTGCCCTCATCGAGGGTGAGACGGCAGCCGGCTGTGCGCAGCGTGGCATCGACGTCGGCCCGCTCGAGGAGGTGTACACGGCACTCGAGGGCATCGCGTCGGGTGAGGAGCGTTCCGAGCACGTCGGGCTGAGCCGACAGTTCCACGCCCTCATCTGGGCCGAGTGTGGCAGCCCATGGCTGGAGCGGCTTGCCCACACCATGTGGCAGGGCATAGCGCCGTACACCCCCGACGTCGTGCCCGACCAGCCGACGCTGGCGGCTGCCGAGCACCGGCAGATCATCGAGGCCATCGGTGCTGGCGACCCCGAGCTTGCCCGGCAGGCCATGCGCAACCACATCCTGCGTTCCTGCGACTCCCTCCTGCGCTACCGCGAGGAGCACACGTTGCGCTCGACCACGGGGGAGGTGTCGTGAACACGTTCGACAGCGAGCAGGCAGAACGGCTCAGCCCTCCGTTGTCCGGACTGCGGGTCCTGGATCTCTCCACCATGATCGCGGCGCCCACCACTGCCGTGATGCTCGCCGACTACGGGGCCGATGTCGTCAAGGTCGAGAACCCTGCAGGCGGGGACCATCTGCGTCACTTCGGTCCCCAAAAGGGTGACGAGGGCCTCTACTGGAAGGCGCTGTCACGAGGGAAGCGGAGCGTGGCCCTCGATCTTCGGGCCACACATGTCCAGGACCTCGTCCGTGAATGGATCGGGACCTTCGACGTGGTGATCGAGAACTTCCGACCGGGCACCCTCGAGCAGTGGAACCTGGCGCCCTCGGACCTGCTCGCCCGCCACCCGCGGCTGGTCGTCCTGCGGGTGACCGCGTACGGACAGGACGGGCCCTACCGAGATCGCCCTGGGTTCGGCACCCTGGCCGAGGCCATGTCGGGGATCGGCGCTGTCTCCGGATGGCAGGACAGGCCACCACTGCTGCCGGCCTACCCACTGGCCGACATCATGGCCGGCCAGCTGGGGAGCGCGGCCGTGCTCGCCGCCCTGCGCGCGCGGGACCACAGCGGCTCCGGTGACGTCATCGACCTGGCGATCTACGAGGCCGTGTTGAAGCTCCTCGAGGTGAACGTGCTGGAGTACGACCAGCTCGGCACGGAGCAACAGCGTCGCGGCAACGTGTACGGCCCGGCCGCTCCACGCGGGAGCTACCTGTGCTCTGACGGTGAGTGGCTGGCTCTGTCCGGCAGCGCGCAGAGCGTCGCGATCCGGATCCTGCGAGCCGTCGGCGGTGATGAGCTCGCGGAGGATCCCCGCTTCCTCACCAACGCCGACCGCACCGCACACGTCGCAGAGCTCGACGAGGTGATCAGCCAATGGTGCAGTCGGCGGACCCGCGACGAAGCCATCGCGGAACTGACCGAGGCAGGGGGCGCCGTCGGCCCCCTCGAGACGGTGGCCACCATGCTCGACAACCCGCAGGTACGGGCTCGAGACTCGATCGCCGTCGCCGCGGATCCCACTCTCGGTCCGGTACGCATGACCAACGTCTACCCGCGCTTCAGCCGGCACCACTGCGAGGTTCCGGACCCAGGTCCGTCGGTGATCGGAGCGGACACCGCCGAGCTGATCTCGTCGGACCTGGGACGTGAGCCCGAGGTGATCGAGAGCATGCTGGCCGGCGAGGCAGCAGTCTCACCGGCGTCCTTTCAGGAGCACATCGATGACGCCTGAACTTCGCGATGGCCGGCGGTCGGCGCATGCCGCGCACCTCTTCGTGCCCGCGACACGGACCGACCTCCCGGCGAAGGCTGCCGGGGGAGCGGCGTCAGCGGTCATTCTCGATCTGGAGGACAGCGTCCCGGCAGCCGAGAAGCTCGCTGCCCGTGACCTGCTGCCCGCCGCTGCCAACACGCTTCGCGAGGGCGGCAAGAGCGTGCTCGTCCGGGTCAACAACACCAGCAGCCTGCTCGAGGGCGACGTCCACGCCGCGCTGGAGGCCGGCGTCGAGGCACTGGTGCTGCCCAAGGTCGAGGACCGCGAGCTACTCGCCATGGTGGATGCCTGGCTGGACGCCTGGGAGCGCGACAACGCACGAGCGGAGAACTCCGTCGAGCTCGAGCTCCAGATCGAGTCCCCGGCGGGGGTGCTGGCTGCGCCGACTCTCGCCACGGTGCTCCCACGGATCGCATCGATGATGCTCGGGGTCGAGGACCTGGCCACCGAGCTCGGCATCGATCCGGACGGCCCGGACACTGACCTGGCCTGGGCCCACGGCCGGGTCCTGATGGCGGCGACGGCAGCCGGCATCTGGCCCTATGGCCTGCTCGGGTCGTTCAGCAACTTCCGGGACCTGGACACCTACCGCGTCGCCGTGCGGCGCTCGCAGGCTTTCGGGTACGTGGGCGCATACTGCATCCACCCGGACCAGGCAGCGCTCGCTGCCGAGGGCTTCCTGCCCTCCGCCGCCGAGCTCGAGCACGCTCGGCGTGTGGTGGAGGCCTATTCCCAGGCAGAGAGCCAAGGCCAGTCCGCGACATCGCTCGACGGCGCCATGATCGACCGACCGATCGCTGTCCGCTCTGAGCGGCTCCTCGCTCGGGCCGCACAGAGCCAGGCCGCGCCGTCGACTCCTGCACCCCCCAAGAACTCCGCCCCGAAGGACTCCTGATGACCCACGCAACGACCTACCACCACGGCGACCTCCGCAACTACGTCGCAGGGCGATTCGTGGACCCCGTCTCGACCGACCGGCTCCCCATCGAGGACCCGGCCACCGGAGCAACGGTCGGATCGATCGTCGACTCCGGCGCGTCGGACGTCGACGCGGCCGTCGGCGCCGCCCGCAGCGCGTTCCTCGGTGAGTGGGGGCAGCTCAGCCCGGGGTCCCGCTCCCAGCTGCTGCTGCGCCTGGCCGATGCCATCGAGGCTGAGGCCGAGGAGCTTGCCGTCGCGGAGGTGCGCGACAACGGCAAGGTGATCCGAGAGATGCGGACCCAGCTGAAGGCCGTGCCCAAGTGGTATCGCTACTTCGCCGGGGTCGCGGACAAGATTCTGGGCGAGACCATCCCGTTGGAGCAGCCCTCGATCTTCGGCTACACCCGCCGGGAGCCGGTCGGCGTGGTCGGCTGCATCACCCCGTGGAACTCGCCCCTGTTCCTCGCCGCCTGGAAGCTCGCTCCTGCGCTCGCCGCCGGGTGCACGGTCGTGGTCAAGCCGAGCGAGCACGCATCGGTCTCCACCCTGTTGCTCAGCCGTGCGTTCGAGCGAGCGGGGTTCCCCGCGGGCGTCTTCAACGTCGTGACCGGCGCCGGCCCGACCGCAGGTCACGCGCTGGCCGAGCATCCCGACGTGCGTCGCCTCTCGTTCACCGGCAGCGGGAGTGGTGGACGGGCGGTTGCCCAGACCGCAGCGGCCAAGTTCACCCCCACGGGACTCGAGCTCGGCGGAAAGTCCGCGAACATCGTCTTCGACGATGCTCCGCTGGACGCCGCTGTCAACGGCCTCCTCGCCGGAATCTTCGCGGCCGCGGGCCAGACCTGCGTCGCCGGCTCCCGCGCACTGGTCCACCGCTCGGTCTACGACGAGGTGATGGCGCGCCTACAGGATCGGGTCTCGACGATCAGGGTGGGACACCCGATGGACGATGCCACCGAGATGGGACCGATGGCCAACCGTCCGCAGCTGGCGAAGACGGTCGACTACAGCGGCATCGCCCAGGCCGAGGGCGCCGTCCTGGTCAGCGGCGGCTCGCGAGCCACGGTCAGCGGCGGCGCAGAGGGCTTCTACTTCCAGCCGACGGTGTTCGCCGACGTCCGGCCCGACATGAGGATCGCGCGCGAGGAGGTCTTCGGTCCGATCCTCTCCGTCATCCCCTTCGACGACGACGAGGAGGCGGTGGCCATCGCCAACGACAGTGAGTTCGGCCTGGCGGCCGGTGTCTGGACCGAGCATGTCGGCCGGGCTCACCGCGTCGCTGACCAGCTCGAGGCGGGAACGGTGTGGGTCAACATGTACCGCGCGAACGCACCGGCGATGCCGTTCGGTGGCTACAAGTCCAGCGGCATCGGCCGCGAGAACGGCGTCCATGCGGTCGAGGACTACCTGGAGACCAAGGCCGTATGGGTGGAGACCCAACCCGTGGCCAGCGACCCGTTCTCGGTGAAGGCCTGAACAAGACTCCAACCCACCAAAGACGTCACGACGACGTGGCCCGCGGTCGGCTTTCTGCACAGCAATCTCGGGACAACCCTAGAAGGAGACACCAATGTTCCGTACCAATGTCCGACGCACGATGGCCGCCACCGCCGGCGTCGCCGCGATCCTGACCGTCACCGCCTGTGGCAGCGGCTCGTCGGAGTCCGGCGGCGAGCTGCGCCTCGGGCACGTCTTCGCCATCGACTCCACCCAGAACGAAGCCGCCGAGGCGTTCGCCGAACAGCTCGAGGAGCAGTCCGGGGGTGAACTCTCCGTCGACGTCTACCCTGCCAGCCAGCTGGGTGGGGATGAGACCCTCGGCCAGGATGTCTCCCGAGGCACGCTCGACATGGCGTTCCTCAATCCGGGTTCGTTGGCCACCATGGACCCGCTCCTGGACTTCCACTACCTGCCCTACATCGTCTCCGACAACGAGCAGGCCGACGAGATCTTCTTCGGCGACGGAATCATCCCTCAGACCCTCAGCGAGACCCTCGCCGAGCACAACATGGAGTCGCTGGCGTCGTTCGAGCTCGAGTTCCGAGGCGTGTCCAACAGCAAGCACGCCGTGGAGACTGTCGATGACCTGAGAGGTCTGAAGCTCCGTGTGCCTGGATCTGCTGCCATCCGGGGCTTCTTCGACAGTGCCGGTGCCCAGACCCAGGTGATGCCGATGCCCGAGCTCATCACCGGTCTGCAGCAGGACACGGTCGACGGCCAGGACAACGGAGTGCTGATCACCCACGACAACAGCCTCGACCGGAGCCAGGCCTACTACACCCTGACGCAGCACGTGTACGCGATCGGCTCGATCGTCATCAGCGAGGAAACCCTGCAAGGGCTCACGGACGATCAGCAGGAGCTGGTCCGGACCGTGGCCGAGCAGGTCGCCGCCGAGCAGGTCGAGGCCAACCGTGTCCTCGTCGAGGAGTACCTCGACCGGGTCGCCGAGAACGTCGAGGTCACCGAGCTCAGCGAGGAGCAGCTCGCCGAGTTCCGCGACTTCGGACTGTCGTTGTGGGACGACTTCGCCGGCACCTACGGTCAGGATCGCGTCGACGCCCTGCGCGCCGAGGTGGAGGCCCTCGGATGAATGGGCCCACAGCCCCGTCCGACGAGGCCGCCGGGGCCAGCGCGTCTGCCGATGGGGTCCTGGCCCGACTGGCCCGGGCCGAAGGGCTCCTGGCCCGCCTCGAGGCCCGGTTCGTCCAGCTGCTGATGATGCTGCTGCTGGTCGTCGGCGTCCTCCAGGTGGCGATCCGCATGGCAGGTCAGCGCAGCGCCGGCACCGACGAGATCACCACGATGACCATGATCACCCTGATCTTCGTGGGGTGCGGGATCATCACCTACACCGCGGAGTACATCGCGATCGAGGTGCTGGACTTCGTGCGGCACGAGGTGGCACGCACCGTGTTCAGGCTGGCCGGGATGCTCGCCACCGGCGTCTTCGCGGTCATCTTCGGGTACTACTCCTGGGACCTGATGTCGCGGATCGGCTGGCAGGAGAAGACGCTCCAGCTGGGGCTGCCGATCGCCGCGACCGCGGCCGTGATGGTGGTCGGCGCGGCCCTGATGCTGCTCCACACGGTGGGCAACGCGCTGCGCGTCGTCTTCGGGGAGGACCGCTATCGCGACTCACGTCGGGCGGCGCTTCTCACTGACGAGGGTGCGGTGGCCTGACCATGCCGGTCATCGCTGGAGCGATCCTGCTCCTCCTCATCCTGGCGACCCCGATCGGCGTGGCCTTCGCCCTGCCGACGATCCTCGGTGCCGAGTCGCTCGGGATGCCGGCGAACACGTTCGCGGCCAGCGTGCCCAACGAGACTGCGCAGTCCTTTGCGTTGGTCGCGATCCCCTACTTCCTGCTCGCCGGTCAGGCCATGCAGCGCGGCGGCCTGATGGAGCGTCTGATCACGCTCGCGCACAGTGTGCTCGGCTGGCTCCGCGGCGCGCTGGGGTACGTCACGATCGCCGCGAGCGCGATGCTCGGCGCCATCACCGGGTCCTCGGTCGCGACGGTGGCGACGATGGGCGCCACCGTCGGCCGAAGCATGGTCAGCACGGGTTACGCCCGCCCCTACGTCGCCTCACTCACGGCCGCCTGCGGACTGCTCGGCGCGCTGATCCCGCCGTCCATCCCCCTGGTGGTCTACTCTTCGGCCTCGGGCGTCGCGGTGAGCGATCTCTTCATCGCGACGATCGTGCCGGGGTTGCTGATGACCGGGGTGTTCATGGTGGTGCATCGGCTCCTCATCCCTCGGCTCAAGGCATCCGGCGACGGTCTGGGCGGGGCGCAGCCGGCAGCACCCGGAGGCACCGGGGCAGCGGCCCACGTGGACGTCAAGCAGGCACGGACGGCGTTCGGTCCGGCATTGGTCAAGGCGATGCCAGCCCTGCTGATGCCGGTGATCCTGCTCGGCGGGATCTACTCCGGGGTGATGACTCCGACCGAGTCCGCGGCCGTCGCCGGCCTCTACGGACTGACGGCAGCCCTCGTGCTGCGGACGCTGCGCTGGCGCGCCCTGCCTCACATCTTCTACGCGGCGGCGCTGCCGACGATCGCCATCTTGAGCATCATCGTGTTCACCAGCGTCTTCAGCCGCGCGATCACCCTGGAGCGCATTCCCCAGGGGATCACGGACTGGGCCCTCGGGATCACCGACAACCCGTTGGTGTTCCTGCTCATGATCAATCTTGTCCTGCTGCTCGTCGGCATGTTCATGGAGACCAATGCGGCTGTGCTCCTGATGGCGCCGCTGCTGGTGCCCGCAGCCATGGCCTACGACGTCGACCCGGTCCACTTCGGGATCATCCTCGTCACCAACATCGAGCTGGGACTGATCACGCCGCCGCTGGCCGCCAACCTGTTCGTCGCGAGCAAGACGATCGGCGCCCCGATCATGTCGATGCTGCGGTGGATCGCCCCCTTCTTCGTGGCCGCTGCCTGCGTGCAGCTGGCCATCACGTACCTGCCGGTCCTCACGACCTGGCACCAGAGCTGAAAGGTCGCCGTATGTCCCCCGCCACCATCCCCGCCACCTCACGAGCCGTCGTCGTCGAGGCCTTCGGATCTCCCGTCCAGGTCAAGGACGTCCCGATCCCCGACGCTCTCGAACCCGGCGCCCTCCTGGTCCGTGTCGAGGCCTGCTCGGTGTGCGGCACCGATCTGCACCTGTGGCAGGGAGAACTGTCCCTGGGCGTCGACCTGCCGGTGATCCTCGGTCACGAGATGGTCGGCAGGATCGTCCAGGTGGGTGCAGGTGCCGAGCGTGACTCCCTCAACCAGGAGCTCAGTGTTGGTGACCGGATCATCTGGACCCACACCGCGTGCGGGTCGTGCAAGTTCTGTCTGCTGGGCCAGGTCACCCTGTGCGTCAACCGGCTGGGCTACATGTTCCAGACCTGCGCGGAGCCTCCGTACCTGCTCGGCGGTTTCTCCGAGTATGTCTACGTGCTGCCTGACTCCGGTCGCGTCCGGGTCCCTGATCAGGTGTCAAGCGACCTGGCGAGCATCGCCAGCTGTGCACTGCGCTCGGTGATGAAGGCCTTCCGCGAGGTCGGCAGCCTCTCCTCCTCCGAGCACGTCCTGATCCAGGGCAGCGGCCCCCTCGGGCTGCTGGCCACTGCGGTCAGCGTCGCGGCCGGAGTGCGGTCGGTGACCGTCATCGGTGGACCGAGCGATCGGCTGGAGCTGGCCAAGCGTTTCGGGGCGACCAACGTCCTCGACGTCACCGCGACGTCGACTGCCGAACGCGCCGAGCGCATCGCCGGCTGGACCGAGGGGTACGGGCCCGACGTGACCTTCGAGTTCTCCGGCAATCCGAACGCCTTTGCCGAGGGGCTGGCGCTGACGTCCAAGGGCGGCCGGTACATGGTCGTCGGCCAGCTCGGCAAGGGTGAGGTCGCCGTCGCGCCGTCGATGATCACCGCGAAGAACCTCGCGGTGATGGGATCGTTCTCTGGCGGCGTGCGGGACTACTGGGACGCCCTGCGCTTCTTCGAGCGGTTCCAGGACGACTTCCCATTCACGGACCTGATCACCAACACCTATACGCTCGAGACGGTCAACGACGCCCTGACCTCGATGAAGGCCGAGCGTGAGATCAAGCCTCTGATCACCTTCTAGCCACATCGTTGCTGGCGGCTGTTGCCGCTGGCTGCAGTCGTTCACCATCGCCACGTCAGGAAGGTCGCCGGTGCCAGCCACGGTAGTCGTGTCCCAGTCCCTGTTCCCCGAGAGCATCGCCCTGATGCGTGAGTCCGGCCTGGACGTGGTCGTCCGGGACTCCGATGAGCCTGTCGGCGGCGAAGGGCTTGCCGCGATGGTCGCCGACGCCGACGCCCTGCTGTGCCAGCTGACCGATGCGGTCGATGAGAGCGTTCTGGCCGCCGGCCCTCGGCTGAGGGTGGTCGCGACCTGTTCGGCAGGGTTCGACCACATCGATGTCGCGGCTGCCTCACGCCACGGCGTTGCGGTGACCAACACCCCCGGGGTCCTGCACGAGGACACCGCAGACCTCACCTTCGCGCTCATCCTCGCGTCTGCCCGACGAGTGGTCGAGGGGGACGCCTTCGTGCGGGCCGGAAGGTTCAAGCGGTGGACGCTGCACCAGGAGCAGCTCGGCCTGCCGGTCCACGGTGCACGTCTCGGAATCGTCGGGATGGGCCAGATCGGTCGTGCCGTGGCCAGGCGGGCGGCCCACGGGTTCGGCATGGAGGTCTGCTACCACAGTCGCACCCGGCTGCCCGCCGACATCGAGCGGGAGCTGGGTGTCCGCCACCTGTCCTTCGAGGAGCTGCTGGGCGAGTCCGACGTCGTGTCCCTGCATGCGCCGCTGACCCCGGCGACGCACCATCTTGTCGACGACGCTGCCCTGCAGCGGATGAAGCCCACGGCAATCCTCGTGAACACCTCACGGGGCCCGTTGGTGGACGAGGCCGCGCTCGCGCGAGCCCTCGGCTCCGGGCAGATCGCCGGCGCAGGTCTCGACGTCTATGAGGACGAGCCGCGGGTGCACCCCGATCTGCTGGCACTGACCGAGCGGGTCGTGCTTCTGCCCCATCTGGGAAGCGCGACCGAGAAGACCCGACGGCAGATGGCGGAGATCGCTGCGACCAACGTGGTGGCGGCGTTGACCGGGGACGTCCCGCCGAACGTGGTCAACGCAGAGGCCGTCGATGTCGGCTGAGGCGAGGCAGCACCGGCCCACGGTGGTCCTCGCGCCCGACAAGTTCAAGGGCACCCTCACCGCCGCGCAAGCCGCCAGTGCCATGGCCGACGGCGTCCGCGACGCTCTGCCGCAGGCCGCCACGGCCTTGGTGCCGATGGCCGACGGAGGTGAAGGAACCGTGGACGCCGTCGTGCAGGCCGGAGCGTGCGAGCACGTGCTCACCGTCACCGGAGCCCTCGGGGATCCGGTGACGTCACGGTTCGCCGTGCGGGGTACGACGGCAGTCGTCGAGGCCGCCGAGGCATGTGGGCTGCAGCTGATCTCACCCAGTCCTCGGACGTCGCTCCAGGCGCACAGTCTCGGTGTCGGCCAGCTGATCGGCGCAGCACTCGATCATGGCGTCGACACGGTGGTCGTGACGCTCGGTGGTGTGTCCACCACCGACGGTGGGGCAGGTCTGCTCGCCGGCCTCGGCGCACGGCTGCTGGACGCCGACGGAACAGAGCTCCATCCTGCCGGGGCGCTCGTTGCCGGGGTCGGCGAGCTGGATCTGAGCGGTCTCCATCCGGGGTTGCGGCACGTCACCCTGGTCGCGGCCACCGACGTCGACAACCCGCTGACCGGACCGGATGGCGCCGCAGCCGTCTACGGTCCCCAGAAGGGAGCGGGACCCGATGAGGTGGCCGTCCTCGACGCTGCTCTGACCGGCTGCGCGGCCAGCCTCCGTGCTGCCACCGGCATCGACGTGGAGCGGACACCCGGAGCCGGTGCGGCCGGCGGACTCGGCGCAGCCCTGCTGGCACTCGGGGCGAGGGTCGAGTCCGGGCTGGACCTGGTGCTGGAGGCCGTGGGTCTGGACGATCACCTCCGCGACGCCGCCCTCGTCGTGACCGGCGAGGGCAGACTGGACGCCCAGAGCCTCCGTGGGAAGGTCCCGGTGGGTGTGAGCCGTCTGGCCCGTTCCCGTCACCTCCCCGTCCTTGCCGTCGCTGGTGTCGTGGACGGGCTCTCCCCGGAGGAGCTCGGAGCCGAGTTCGACGGAGTGTGGTCCATGAGCACCGAGGTCGGCTCCGCCCGCGCCATGGCGGACCCGGACGGCACGTTGCGTGAGGTGACTGCCGCGGCGGTCCGGACATGGTCCGAAGGCGCGTAGGCCGTGTCTGTTGACTGTGGATGCGGTGGTGGGTGATCAGCGCTGACGTGGTGCCCAACCTCTTCGGAAGCTGGCCTCAGGCCGAGCTGGACTCGGCGGCCTCGTGGGCTGCCCAGCGTCCGGGTGCCTCGCCGAAGCGGCGGCGGAAGGCCCGGGTGAACGTCGTCGTGTCGGAGAAGCCGCTCGCCCGCGCGGCCGACTGCACCGTCGAGCCGCTGCGCAGGAGGTCGGCTGCCAGGTCGACGCGACGGTCGCGGATCTCCGCGGCCGGCGAACGGCCGTCCTCGGCGAGGAGCTGCTGCACCGAACGCAGGGACAGGTGACACTCGCGCGCGAGCGTCGGGGCATCGAAGTCCGGGTCGCGGAACCGCGTCTCGACGTGCTCGACGATGCGGTCCCGTACCGACGGGCGTGACATCGCGCCCATTCGTGTGGCCGCGTCGCGCAGGCGTCGGCCTTCGTCGGTGAGCGGTTCACCCGAGCGTGCCTCGAGCTGTTCCGTCGCGTCCGCGAACGAGAGCAGCGTGTGGCCCGTCGATCCGAGCGGACGCGTCGACCATGACACCGGCAGCGCCCGGCCCTCTCGCGTGATGAACCACTCCGGGTCCGAGACGGCGTTGGTGGACGTCCGCTCGAGGATGGGGCACGAGTGCGCCGGGTAGCGCGAGCCGTCCGGGTGCCACGAGTGGAGCGTGTCGTGGCTCGGCGCACCGACGACGTCGGCCGTCGAGCCGTACCCGAGCAGTGCGACTGCCGCCTGGTTGGCCAGTGCGACCGTCCCGTCCGTGCCGATCACCCACAGCGGTGTCGGCGTCACCTCGATGACGGCAGAGAGCACATTCGGATCGGTCGGGGTCGGGCTGGTCGGCATTCGGGTCATCGTGATCACTCCGGTCGGTGTCTCCACCGACGCTAGACAGCCGCGATGTCACCACCGTTCGACGCCGGTAACACCTCGGTTACGACGTCCTCGCCGTGCGCGAAACGCCTCATGCACTGCGCGTTTCGCCGTTGTCCGTGCCGGTGCGTTGACGGTGCGATGAAAGGGACGCGGGCGAGACCCGATCCGCCCCGTGCACCGCCCCATCCATTCAGGAGACGACCATGACCCACAACGCCATCGCCGCGCCGGCCCTCACGGTGGAGGACGCCCGACGGACCACCGGGCTCAGCTGGCAGAAGATCGCCGACCACATCGAGCGGCCGCTCGTATGGACCGTCGCCGCACTCCTCGGCAGCCACCCGCTGCCGGAGAAGGAGGCCGTCGCGGTTGGCGAGCTGCTCTCGCTGAGCGACGAGACTGTCACTGCGCTGCAGCGTCAGCCATACCGCGTCGCCGACCCCGACCTCGCCACCGACCCGACGATCTACCGCTTCCTGGAGCTCGTCAACGTGTACGGCCCAGCGCTCAAGTCCCTCATCCACGAGGAGTTCGGCGACGGGATCATGAGCGCGATCAACTGCAACATCGCTTTCGACCGCCAGGCTCACCCGGACGGGGACCGCGTCATCGTCACGATCGACGGCAAGTTCCTGCCGTACCAGTGGTGACCAGGACCAGGAGACGATCATGAGCTACGTCAAGCCCCACGACCTTGCGACGCGGATGGTCGACGCCGGGGAGTCCAAGCTGTTCCTGTCCACTCGCGACACGCTCATCCGGGCGTACATGGCCGGCGCCATCCTGGCCCTCGCGGCGGCGTTCGCGGTCACGGTCGGCACCCAGACGGGCCAGCCGCTGATCGGTGCGCTGCTGTTCCCGGTGGGCTTCTGCATGCTCTACCTGCTCGGCTTCGACCTCCTGACGGCTGTGTTCACGCTCGTGCCGCTCGCCTGGCTGGACAAGCGGCCCGGCGTGACGCTGGGGGAGATGCTCCGCAACTGGGGACTGGTGTTCCTCGGCAACTTCGCCGGCGCGCTCACGACGGCGAGCTTCGTCGCGGTCTACCTGACGTACGGGTTCTCCACCGACCCGGGCGATGTCGGTGCGGCGCTGCAGGAGATCGGGGAGGGGCGCACAGTCGGCTATGCGGAGCACGGCGCGGCCGGCATGCTGACGTTGTTCATCCGTGGCGTCATGTGCAACTGGATGGTCTCCACGGCCGTCGTCGGCGCGATGCTCTCCGACAGCGTTCCTGGCAAGGTCATCGCGATGTGGATGCCGATCCTGGTGTTCTTCTATCTCGGCTTCGAGCACTCCGTCGTCAACATGTTCCTCTTCCCGATCGGGCTCATGCTCGGCGGCGACTTCACCGTCGTCGACTACCTGGTCTGGAACGAGATCCCGACGGTGCTCGGCAACCTCGTGGGCGGGCTGATGTTCGTCGGCCTGGTGATCTACGCCACCCACGGACGTCCCGGGCCGGCGCGTCCGCGCAGGTCTCCCCGAGGCGAGGAGAAGGCGGATGGGGTGAAGCCCACGAGCCAGGAGGAAGCACTCCTCTGAGCCGCGTCACCCGATTCCGCCCCGTCGGTGCTCACCGGCGGGGCGGAATCGGGTGACATGGACACCCCTGAACGACGTGGACGTCTCATCATCGGTCTGCGAGCCTGAGCCCATGGACAGCGGACATGTCGTCAGTGCCTCGGGCGTCGTCGAGGCGCCCCCCGCGGTGATCTTCGAGCTGATCGCGGACCCGTCCCTCCAACCGGAGTGGGACGGCAACGAGAACCTGGCCGAGGCCCCGCCCGGTCAGCGGGTGCACCAGCGCGGTGACGTCTTCGTGATGACGCTGACCCGTGACGGCGCGGTCAGGGAGAACCACGTGGTCGAGTTCGAGGAGGGCCGACGGATCGCGTGGTGCCCGTCCGAGGTCGACGAGGAACCCGCCGGTCACCTGTGGCGCTGGGAGGTGGAGGCGATCGATGCTGACCACACGCGCGTCAGGCACACGTACGACTGGTCGGCGCTGACAGATCCGAACCGCATGGCGCGAGCACGCGCGACGACCAGTGAGTCGCTCGCGGCGTCGATCACGCGGCTCACGGCTCTCGCGGAGGAGGAGGCGCACGGGTAGGTCGATCCGTACACTGACGGGCGTGTCTGATTCGCTGACCGTGATCGTCCTGGCCGCCGGTGCGGGGACCCGTATGAAGTCTCGCCGCGCCAAGGTGCTGCACGAGATCGGCGGGCGCAGCCTCGTCGGCCACGCGATCGGGGCGGTCCGCGGCATCGGGGCATCACGGATCGTCGCCGTCGTCGGCCACGACCGCGAGCAGGTCGCCGCAGCCATCACCGACCTCGGCCAGGACATCGTGCAGGCCGTGCAGGCCGAGCAGCGTGGCACCGGGCACGCCGTCCGCGTGGCGCTCGAGGCCCTCGACGACGCGACCGACGGGACCGTGCTGGTCACCTACGCCGACGTCCCGCTGCTGCAGCAGGAGACCCTCACCAGCCTTCTCATCGAGCACCGGGCCGGCGACCGGGCCGTCACCATCTTGTCGGCTCACCAGAGCGATCCCACCGGTTACGGACGCATCGTTCGCGACGACGACGGCTCCGTCACCGCCATCCGTGAGCACAAGGACGCCAGCGCCGCCGAACGACGGATTCGCGAGATCAACAGCGGCATCCTCGCCGTCGACGCCGGCTTCCTGCGCCGCGCCGTCGACCAGCTCGAGGCAACCAATGCCCAGGGCGAGCTGTACCTGACCGACATCGTCGCCAAGGCTGTCGACGAAGGACGTCCTGTCGGCGCGCACGTCCTGGAGGACGTCTGGCAGACCGAGGGCGTCAACGACCGCGCCCAGCTCGCTGCCGTCGGTGCCGAGCTCAACCGGCGCACCACCGAGCACTGGATGCGCCAAGGCGTCACGATCGTGGACCCCCGCACGACGTGGATCGACTCCGCCGTCACCCTCGAGCCCGACGTCACGCTGCTCCCGGGCACGCAGCTGCTCGGAGCCACGACCGTCGCGAGCGACGCCACGATCGGCCCCGACACCACGCTGCGCAACGTGGAGGTCGGCGCCGGAGCCAGCATCATCCGCACACAGGGCAACGACGCCGTCGTCGGGGCCGGGGCCAGCGTCGGCCCGTTCGCCTACCTGCGTCCTGCCGCGGAGCTGTCCGACGGCGCCAAGGTCGGGACGTTCGTCGAGGTCAAGAACAGCTCCCTCGGCGAGGGTGTCAAGGTGCCCCACCTCTCCTACGTCGGCGACGCCGAGATCGGTGAGGGCAGCAACATCGGCGCCGGCACCATCGTCGCCAACTACGACGGAGTCGCCAAGCACCGCACCGTCGTCGGCAAGCATGCCCGCACCGGCTCGGACAACGTCTTCGTCGCCCCCGTGGAGATCGGCGACGGAGCCTTCACCGGGGCCGGTGCCGTGGTCCGCGAGAACGTACCCCCGGGGGCGCTTGCCGTGAGCGCCGGATCACAGAGGACCATGGTCGGGTGGGTGCAGCGCAAGCGGCCGGGCACCCCTTCCGCACAGGCCGCCGACCCCACCGATGAACCTGCCCAGGAGCCCGCTGGTGAGTGACCTGCTCAAGAAGACCGCCACGAAGAAGATCATGCTCTTCTCGGGGCGGGCGCACCTGACGCTCGCCGAGGAGGTCGCCAACCTGCTCGAGGTCGAGCTGGTCCCGACCACGGCGTACGACTTCGCCAACGGCGAGATCTATGTGCGTTTCGATGAGTCGGTCCGCGGCAGCGACGCCTTCGTCATCCAGAGCCACTCCGCGCCCATCAACGAGGCGATCATGGAGCAGCTCATCATGATCGACGCCCTCAAGCGGGCCTCCGCCAAGCGCATCACCGTGATCCTGCCGTTCTACGGCTACGCCCGCCAGGACAAGAAGCACCTCGGCCGCGAGCCCATCTCAGCCCGACTCATGGCCGACCTCTTCACGTCCGCTGGCGCCGACCGGCTCATGACCGTCGACCTGCACACGGCACAGATCCAGGGCTACTTCGACGGCCCCGTCGATCATCTGCTGGCCATGCCGATCCTCACCCGGCACGTCAAGAAGAAGTACGGCAAGCACCCCCTCGCGGTGGTCTCGCCCGACGCGGGCCGCATCAAGGTGGCCGAGTCGTGGGCCAACTCCCTCGGCGGGGTCCCGCTGGCCTTCATCCACAAGTCGCGTGATCCGCACAAGCCCAACGAGTCCAAGGCCAACCGCGTGGTCGGCGAGGTCGAGGGGCGCGTCTGCATCCTCGTCGACGACCTCATCGACACCGGCGGCACGATCGTCCAGGCGGCCGAGGCACTCAAGGCCGACGGCGCCTCCGACGTCGTCATCGCCGCCACCCACCCGGTCTTCTCCGGGCCGGCGGTGGACCGGCTCAAGAACTCCGTGGCGAGCGAGGTCATCGTCACCAACACGCTGCCGCTGAGCGATGAGCAGCGCTTCGACAAGCTGACCGTCCTCTCGATCGCGCCGCTGCTCGCGCAGGCCACCGCCGCGGTGTTCGAGGACGGCTCGGTCACCAGCCTGTTCAAGGACTGAGTGCGGACCCTCGGACGATTTCTCTGAGCGAGGGCCGCTGCGTTAGACTCCCACGGTTGCCTCGGCGAGGGTCGCACCAGCGACCGTGATCGACAGGGCGCTCCACAGGAGTGCTGTGTCGAGCGCCCAGCAACGTCCCAAGCGCCTGAGACCAGCGTCCCGCACCAGAACCACTCCGAGGAGCACGACCCCCGTGGCCGAGATCAAGATCGCCGCCGAGACCCGCACCGAGTTCGGCAAGGGCGCTGCCCGCCGCATCCGCCGCACCGACAAGGTCCCTGCCGTCCTGTACGGACAGGGCAACGACCCGCTGCACGTCACGCTGCCCGGTCACGACCTCATGCTGGCGCTGAAGAACTCCAACGCGCTGCTGTCCATCACGCTCGGCAAGGACAAGCACCTCGCCATCCCCAAGCAGGTCCAGCGTGACCCGCTCAAGGGCTTCATCGAGCACGCCGACCTGCTGATCGTCAAGAAGGGCGAGAGGGTCACCGTCGACGTCGGTATCCACCTGGAGGGCGAGGCCAAGTCCGACGCGCTCGTGGTGCTGGAGAACTCCAGCGTGGCGCTCGAGGTCGAGGCCACCCACATCCCCGAGTGGGTCACCGTCTCCGTCGAGGACCTCGAGGCCGGCTCGCAGATCCTGGCCTCGGACCTGCCGCTGCCGGACGGCTCCGTCCTGGCGGTCGAGGACGAGCTGCTCATCGTCAACATCACCCACGCGCCCACCGCCGCCGAGGTCGAGGCCGAGCTGGAGGACGCCGAGGCCGAGGCAGGCATCGAGCGCGACGACTCCGATGACGACGCGGCAGCGGAGACTGCCGACCCGGCGGCCGCCGATCCGTCCGGGGACTCCGAGTCGGAGTGACCTGGCTCGTCGTCGGGCTCGGCAACCCGGGCCCGACGTACGCCAGCACTCGACACAACGTCGGGTACCTCGTGGCCGATGTGCTCGCCGAGCGCATGGGCGGACGGTTCAAGGCCCACGGTTCCCGCCTGGCCGACGTCGTGGAGGGCCGGCTCGCCGGTGAACGTGCCGTCCTCGGACGCGTGCGTTCGTACATGAACACCAGCGGCGGCGGCGTCAAGGCGCTCATGTCCTACTTCGACGTCGAGCCCGACCACCTGGTCGCCGTGCACGACGAGCTCGACATCGACTTCGGGGCGCTGCGCCTCAAGCTCGGTGGCGGCGACAACGGTCACAACGGGCTGCGTTCCATCCGTCAGTCCATCGGCACCGGAGACTTCTACCGTGCTCGCGTTGGCATCGGGCGTCCGCCGGGACGTCAGAGCGTGCACGACTTCGTGCTCAAGCCGTGGTCCTCGGCGGAACGACGTGAGCTGGACGTGAACGTTCAGGAGGCGGCCGACGCCGTGGAGAGCCTCATCACCCAAGGACTTCAGCGGACCCAGTCGGCGTTCAACTCCTAGATGACACTCTCCACCTGGCTCACCGACGCCCGCCTCGACGAGGCGCTGCGCGAGCGTCCCCGCACCCTCACCCTGCAGGCGCCCGCCGCCGCACAGCCGTTCGTCGTGCGTGGTCTCGCCGATCAGTCGGCAACCCCGGCGGGGGGCACCGTCCTTGCTGTCACGTCCACCGCACGTGAGGCCGAGGACCTTGCCGCCGACCTCGGGGCGCTCATGGATCCGGAATCGGTCGCCGTCTACCCGGCCTGGGAGACGCTGCCGCACGAACGCCTGTCGCCCCGCTCCGACACGGTCGGGCGGCGGCTGGCGGTGCTGCGCCGCCTCGCCCATCCCGGTCCCGGCGCGCCACCGGTACGCGTGGTGGTGGCTCCCGTGCGCTCGGTGCTGCAGCCTCAGGTGGCCGGCCTGGCCGACCTGCGCCCGGTCGAGATCGCCGCAGGGCAGCAGGCGCCGCTCGACGACGTCGTCCGCGACCTCGCCGCTGCGGCCTACACCCGTGTGGACCTGGTGGAACGACGCGGTGAGTTCGCCGTCCGCGGCGGCATCGTGGACGTCTTCCCACCCACTGAGGAGCACCCCGTCCGGGTGGAGTTCTGGGGCGACGACGTCGATGAGATCCGGCACTTTTCGGTGGCTGACCAGCGGTCCCTCGAAGCCCTCGAGCGGCTCTGGGCGCCGCCGTGCCGCGAGCTGCTGCTCACCGATGACGTCCGTGAGCGCGCCGCGGAGCTGGCCACCGTCCACCCGCAGCTGGCCGAGCTGTTCGGCAAGATCGCCGAGGGGCACGCGGTGGAGGGCATGGAGTCCCTCGCGCCCGTGCTGGTGGAGGGCGGCGGGATGCAGCTCCTCGTCGAGGTGCTCCCCGAGGGATCGAGTGTCGTGCTCGCCGAGCCGGAACGCATCCGGGCGCGCGCTGCAGACCTCACCGCGACGAGCGAGGAGTTCCTCGCCGCGTCGTGGGCCTCGGCCGCGGCGGGCGGCGAGGCCCCGATCGACCTCGGACCGGCAGCCTTCCACGAGCTCGACGAGGTGCGCGCCACCGCCCAGAAGGCCGGCCTCGCCTGGTGGAGCATCGCGTCGTTCGGTCTGGACGACGACACCACCGTCCCTCTCGACGTCGAAGCCGCGCCGCTGTACCGCGGCGACACCGAGGCCGCGGTCGCCGACATCCGTCGCTGGCTCGGTGAGGGCCGTCGTGTCACGATCGCCGGGACCGGGGCCGGTCAGGCGCAGCGCACGGTGGAGTGGCTCGCCGAGCACGACGTCCCCGCCGCTCTCGCCGAGCCCGACGCCATGGCGTCGGGGCCCGCGTCGGTCGTGGCCGTCGTGGAGGCCGATCTGGACCACGGTCTGGTGGCTCCCGAGGCAGTCCTGCTGACCCACGACGATCTCGTGGGCCAGCGGGCGGTCGAGCGCACCGAACGGTCCATCCCGGCACGCCGCCGCCAGCAGGTCGACCCACTGGAGCTGGAGCCCGGCGACGTCGTCGTGCACGAGCAGCACGGCGTCGGCCGGTACGTCGAGCTCATCACCCGCACCGTGCAGGGCGCGGCCCGCGAGTACCTCGTCATCGAGTACGCACCCAGCAAGCGGGGCCAGCCCGGCGACCGGCTGTTCGTCCCCATGGACCAGCTGGACCAGGTCAGCCGCTACGTCGGCGGGGAGAACCCCAGCATGGACCGGCTCGGCGGCTCCGACTGGTCCTCGCGCAAGGCCAAGGCCCGCAAGGCGGTCCGTCAGATCGCCGACGAGCTGATCAAGCTCTACGCCGCGCGGCAGTCCACGCAGGGCCACGCCTTCGGCCCCGACACCCCGTGGCAGGCCGAGCTGGAGGATGCCTTCGGCTTCGTCGAGACGCCCGACCAGCTCTCCACCGTGGAGGAGGTCAAGCGGGACATGGAGCGCTCGGTCCCCATGGACCGGCTCGTGTGCGGTGACGTCGGCTACGGCAAGACCGAGATCGCCGTGCGCGCGGCGTTCAAGGCCATCCAGGACGGCAAGCAGGTCATCGTGCTCGTCCCCACCACGCTGCTGGTCCAGCAGCACTTCGCGACCTTCGCCGAGCGGTTCGGGCAGTTCCCCATCACCATCCGTGGACTCTCGCGGTTCCAGACCGAGTCTGAGTCCAAGGCGACGCTGGACGGTCTCGCCGACGGCAGCGTCGACCTCGTGATCGGTACCCACCGCCTGCTGCAGCCCGGGGTGCGCATCAAGGACCTCGGCCTGGTGATCGTCGATGAGGAGCAGCGCTTCGGCGTCGAGCACAAGGAGGCGCTCAAGCACCTGCGGGCCGCCGTGGACGTGCTCGCGATGTCGGCCACGCCGATCCCACGCACGCTCGAGATGGCGATCACCGGCATCCGCGAGATGTCCACGATCGCCACCCCGCCGGAGGAGCGCCATCCGGTCCTGTCCTTCGTGGGCGCCTACGACGACCAGCAGGTCAAGGCCGCCATCCGACGCGAGCTGCTGCGTGAGGGTCAGGTCTTCTTCATCCACAACCGGGTGCAGAGCATCGACAAGGCGGTCGCCAAGCTGCAGGAGCTCGTGCCCGAGGCGCGCATCGCTGCCGCCCACGGTCAGATGGGCGAGCACCGGCTCGAGCAGGTCATGGTCGACTTCTGGGAGAAACGCTTCGACGTGCTGGTGTGCACCACGATCGTGGAGTCCGGGCTCGACGTCTCCAACGCCAACACGATGATCATCGAGCGGTCCGACGTCCTGGGACTGTCACAGCTGCACCAGCTGCGGGGCCGTGTCGGACGCGGACGGGAACGGGCCTACGCCTACTTCCTGTACCCACCGGACAAGCCACTCACGGAGACGGCCCACGACCGGCTCACCACCATCGCCCAGCACTCCGAGCTCGGTGGCGGCATCGCCGTGGCCATGAAGGACCTGGAGATCCGTGGCGCCGGCAACCTGCTCGGTGGCGAGCAGTCCGGGAACATCGCCGACGTCGGGTTCGACCTCTACGTCCGACTCGTGGGTGAGGCGGTTGCGGAGTTCCGCGGCGAGGGCGCACCCGAGCGCGAGGTCAAGATGGAGCTGCCGGTCGAGGCGCACCTGCCGCACGACTACGTGCCCAGCGAGCGGCTCCGGCTGGAGATGTACAAGCGGCTCGCCGACGTCCGGGCACTGCAGGAGGTCGACGCCCTGCGCGAGGAGCTCGTCGATCGTTACGGCGAGCCGCCGGAGACGGTCGAGGTGCTGCTCGACGTGGCCCGCCTGCGGGTCAAGGTCCGAGATGCGGGTCTGACCGAGGTGACCTCGGCCGGGTCCAACGTGCGGTTCTCAGAGGTGGAGCTGCCCGAGTCCGCCCAGCTGCGGTTGCGCCGGATCCACCCCAAGAGCGTCTACAAGCACGCCGCCAAGGTGGCGCTCGTGCCGCACCCGAGGACCGCTGCCGTCGGCGGCAGGCCGTTGCGTGGCCGCGAGCTGCTCGAATGGGTCGCCGGGGTCCTCGACACCCTGACGGGCTGACCCCCCGTAGGGTGAGCCCATGAGGATGCGTGTGGTCGCCGCGGTCGCCGTGGCGTTGGTTCTGGTGGGGTGCAGCACCGGTCGTCCGGGGGCGGCCGTCGTGGTCGACGGCACGGTCATCTCCACGAGTACGGTCGATGAGGCCGCAGAGGTCATCTGCCAGCTCTCCCTCGCCCAGCAGCCGGGTGGTTCCTTCCCCGGTGATGAGGTCCGCGGCCAGGCCGCGGCCGAGCTCGCGCTCGCGCTCGTCGCCGCCGACGTCGCCGAGACCGAGGGCATCGAGATCCGTGAGAGCGACGTGCGCGTCGCCGACGCTGATCGCCGCGCCATCGCGCAGCAGTTCCCGGACCTGGACATCGACACCGTGGTGGAGGTCCTCGAGACCAGCACCCGCGTCGCCCGTGTCGCCGAGGCCCTCGGTGCATCCGCAGCCGGCGAGGAGGTCACGCAGGAGAACGCCCAGGCGTTGCAGCAGGCCGGTCGTGCCGCGCTCGTCCAGGCGCTGGGGGAGGCCGACGCCGAGTTCAGCCCGCGTTTTGCGATCGGAGACCTGGCCGACGTCGTGCAGCAGCCGGGCAGCCTGGCTGCCTACACCGGTGACGACTCCGAGGAAGGCGTCGCCGACCAGACGGCGCAGCCCCTCCTCGACACGCAGACCTGCTCCTGACCATGCGTGTGCTCGTCCTGAGCCCTCGCACCGCTCCCGGCCAGCTCACCGCACAAGCCTGGGATCTCGTACGCAGTGGTGTGCCGGTGGTGGCAGCGCTGGACGACGCCCACGCGCAGGCGCTGCGCGATGCCGGTGTGGACGTGGCGATCGGCGAGCCTCCCGCACAGCGCGACGCGATCTGGGTGCCGGCACCCGGCGACGTCACCTGGCCGGCCCACGTCCCTGCCGATGTCGAGGTGGTGCACGGCTCGCTCGACCTGCCCGGCGCCCGGCTGCTGGACGTCGTGGCGGTCATGGGCCGACTGCGTCGCGAGTGTGCCTGGACCCGGGAGCAGACCCACGCCTCGCTTAGCCGCTACCTGCTGGAGGAGACGTACGAGACGCTGGAGGCCCTCGATGACGAGGACGCCGACCTGCTGCGCGAGGAGCTCGGGGACCTGCTGATGCAGGTGGTCTTCCACTCTGCGATCGCCGCCGAGCGGCCTGAGGGCGGCTGGGACGTCGACGACGTCGCCGCGGGGATCGCGGCCAAGCTGGTGCGACGCAACCCGCACGTCTTCGCCGACGGCCCGGCCCGCACGCCGGAGGAGATCGATGCCGCGTGGCAGGCCGTCAAGGCGGTGGAGAAGCCGCGCGAGCACCCGCTGGAGGGCATTGCCTCGACGCTGCCCGCACTCGCCCTGGCGACGAAGGCGCTCGAGCGGGTCCCGGACGTCGCCACCGACGGCGACGACATCGGCTCCCGGCTGCTCGCGCTCGTCGCCGAGGCACGTGAGGCCGGCGTCGACCCCGAGGCGGCGCTGCGCCGGACGGTCCGCGATCGCGCCGAGCCCTGATCGGTGCCTGAGCAACCGAATCTCCGGTCCGCGCCCGCATCGGTGCTTGAGCAACCGAAAGGGCACTCATTCGGTTGATGTCGCACCGATCAACGGCCTGGCCCCGCATCGGTGCGACAGCAACCGAATAGCACCCCTTCGGGTTGCTGAGACACCGATGCGTCGACTTTGGGTCATTCAGTTGCAGAGGCACCGATCACGGGTGGGCGACGCGTCCCCGGACAGGGGTGGGTCGCGCACTAGGCTGGGACCCGAACCTCACCCGACCCCCCCGAGGAGCACCTAGTGGCACGCATCGAAGCCGTCGGAGCACGCGAGATCCTGGACTCGCGCGGCAACCCCACCGTCGAGGTCGAGGTCGCGCTCGACGACGGCACCATCGGGCGGGCCGCCGTACCCTCCGGTGCCTCCACCGGCCAGTTCGAGGCCGTCGAGCTGCGTGACGGCGGCAAGCGCTACCTCGGCAAGGGTGTCCAGAAGGCCGTCGCCGCCGTCAACGGCAAGATCGCCTCCGCACTCGTCGACCTCGACGCCGACGACCAGCGTGCCGTCGACGCCGCGATGGCCGAGCTCGACGGCAGCGACAACAAGGCCAAGCTCGGCGCCAACGCCATCCTGGGCGTCTCCCTGGCCACCGCCAAGGCCGCCGCCGACTCCGCACGCCTGCCGCTGTACCGCTACGTCGGCGGCCCCAACGCCCACGTCCTGCCGGTGCCGATGATGAACATCCTCAACGGCGGCGCCCACGCCGACTCCAACGTCGACGTCCAGGAGTTCATGGTCGCCCCGATCGGCGCGCCCACGTTCGCCGAGGCACTGCGCCAGGGCACCGAGGTCTACCACGCCCTCAAGTCCGTGCTGAAGGCCGAGGGACTGTCCACCGGTCTGGGCGACGAGGGCGGGTTCGCGCCCAACCTGTCGTCCAACCGGGCCGCGCTGGAGCTCATCGCGCGTGCTGTCGAGGAGGCCGGGCTCACCCTCGGCACCGACATCGCTCTCGCGCTCGACGTCGCCTCCAGCGAGTTCCACGACAAGGGCACCTACACCTTCGAGGGCGCCGGCAAGAGCTCGACGGAGATGGCTGCCTACTACGGCGGGCTGGTCGACGACTTCCCGATCGTCTCCATCGAGGACCCGCTCGATGAGGAGGACTGGGACGGCTGGGTGGCGCTCACCGAGGCCGTCGGTGACCGCGTCCAGCTCGTGGGCGACGACCTGTTCGTCACCAACGTCGACCGTCTGAGCCGTGGCATCGAGACCGGGGCGGCCAACGCGATGCTCGTCAAGGTCAACCAGATCGGCTCGCTGACCGAGACCCTCGACGCCGTCGAGCTGGCACACCGGCACGGTTTCGCCAACATGATGAGCCACCGTTCGGGCGAGACCGAGGACACGACGATCGCCGACCTCGCCGTCGCCACCAACTGCGGACAGATCAAGACCGGCGCGCCGGCACGCTCGGACCGCGTCGCCAAGTACAACCAGCTTCTGCGCATCGAGGAGAACCTGGGCCGCTCGGCGGTCTACGCCGGGGTCTCGGCGTTCCCGAGGCTCGTCCAGCCCTGACCCCTCGGCAGTGATTCGTCGATGAGCCCCACCCGTCGTCCCGGCCGGTCGTCCAGCAGACGGCCGGGCGGTTCGGCGCGACCGGGCCGTGGCCCGGGCCCCGGGCGCCAGTCGGCACGACGCACGGCCAAGCCGCGGCGTGCGCCGCAGTTCACGACCCGAGCCGTGCTCCTCATGTCGGTGCTGCTCCTGTTGCTCGCCTCCTACACCTCGTCCCTGCACGCGTGGTGGCAGCAGCGTGGCGAGATCCAGGCCACCAAGGCGGAGATCGCCATGCGCGAGGCAGCCATCGAGGAGCTCACCGACACCGAGGCCCGATGGGAGGACCCGGCCTTCGTGGAGTCCCAGGCACGCGAGCGGTTCGGCTGGGTCATGCCCGGGGAGGTGGGCTACCGCGTGATCGGCTCGGACGGACAGGTGCAGGGTGCGGTGCCCACGCTCGATGAGCCACCGGACCCCGAGACCAAGCCGTGGTACGAGTCCCTGTGGGGCAGTACCCAGGAGGCGGGGGTCCCGCCGGAGACCAGCACCGAGCGTCCCGACCCCGACAGCGTGCTGGAGGAGTCTGAGTGAGTGTGGCCCAGAGCGACCTCGACGCCGTCGCAGCGCAGCTCGGCCGCCCGCCGCGCGGGACGCTGGAGATCTCGGCCCGGTGCCCCTCCGGGCATCCTGCCGTGGTCAAGACGGAGCCCCGCCTGCCAGACGGCACCCCGTT
Source organism: Aeromicrobium sp. CTD01-1L150 (assembly GCF_041951745.1). Taxonomy (GTDB): domain Bacteria; phylum Actinomycetota; class Actinomycetes; order Propionibacteriales; family Nocardioidaceae; genus Aeromicrobium. The sequence goes on along the minus strand of NZ_CP169555.1, from coordinate 3,156,232 downwards.
CCCGACGCTCTACTACGTGACGTGCCCACGGCTGGCCGGTGCCGTCGGCACGCTGGAGGCCTCCGGTCTCATGGCTGACATGAGCGCGCGTCTCACGCAGGACGAGGACCTCGCCCGGCGGTATGCCGCCGCGCACGAGGACTACCTGCGTGAGCGCGAGGCGATCGGGAACGTCCCGGAGATCGAGGGGGTCAGCGCCGGCGGCATGCCGACGCGCGTCAAGTGCCTGCACGTGCTCGTCGGCCACTCCCTGGCCAAGGGGCCCGGCCTGAACCCCCTGGGTGACGAGGCCGTCGTGCTCCTGGGGGAGTACTGGGGCCAGTCGGCCTGCGCGCCCACTCGATAGGGTCGACGACATGCCCGATGCCCGTCGCGTCGCCGCCATCGACTGCGGCACGAACTCCCTCCGCCTGCTGGTGACGGATGTCAGGGAGGATCACAAGCGCGATGTCGTGCGGGAGATGCGGGTGGTCCGGCTGGGTCAGGACGTCGACCGCACGGGACGGTTCGCGCCCGAGGCGTTGGAACGGACGTTGCAGACCACCCGCGAGTACGGCGAGCTGATCGCCATGCTCGGCGCCACGCAGGTGCGGTTCTGTGCCACGTCGGCCGCACGGGACGCCGAGAACGGCGACGAGCTGCTCGACGGCGTCCGCGCGATCCTCGGAGTCGACGTCGAGGTGCTCAGCGGCGAGGCGGAGGCCCGGGCCTCCTTCCTCGGCGCCACGCGCGACCTCGTCGACACCGACAGTCTCGTGCTGGACATCGGCGGCGGCTCCACCGAGCTCGTCACCGGGCGCAACCGCCAGGTCGGTTGGGCGACGTCGCTGGACGTCGGGTCCGTGCGGCTCACCGAACGGTTCCTGGGCGGCGACCCGCCCATCGTCCAGGAGATCTCGGAGTGCATCACCCACCTGGATGCCGTCCTGGCCCCTGTCGTGGCCGATCTGGAGCCCGTGGCCTCCGTGGTGGGTGTCGCCGGGACGGTCACGACGGTGGCAGCGCACTCGCTGGGCCTGCCGTCCTACGACTCCGACGTCATCCACGGCAGCCGGCTGGCCGTCGACGACGTCCGCCAGGCCTGCCTGTCGCTGGTGCAGATGTCGGTGGCCGACCGCCGGGCCCTGCCGTTCATGCACCCGGGCCGTGCTGACGTCATCGGCGCGGGGGCACTGATCCTCGATCGCCTGCTGGACGTCCTGCCGCTGCAGACCGACGTCCTCACCGTCAGTGAGCACGACATCCTCGACGGCATCGCCTGGGAGGCGGCTGATTCCCGATGACCCTCTGCCTGAGCCTGCCTGATGAGCAGACCCTCGCCCGGTACACCGACCTGCCTGACGTGGAGCTGGTCCTGTGGGACTTCAGGGGTCCGGCGCCGCAAGGCCCGCCGATCGACCTCGCCGTCCGTCCCTACGTGCTCAAGAGCGACCTGTCGGTGCTGGATGCCGAACGGGTCCGGGCCGTCCAGACACAGTCGCTCGGCTACGACGACGCCATCGGCAAGGTCCCCGAGGGCATCACGTGGTGCAACGCCGTGGGGGTGCACGAGGGGCCCACGGCCGAGATCGCCGTGGCTCTCCTGCTCGCTGCGCAACGCGGCATCGACCACTTCGCACGGGCGATGCCGGAGGGTCGGTGGGAACCGAGGCCCATGCGCCACGGCCTGCTGGGCAGCCGGGTCCTGCTGGTGGGCTACGGCGGCATCGGCCAGGAGACCCACCGCCGGTTGGACGGGTTCGGGGTGGAGATCGTCCGGGTCGCCTCCCGCGCGAGGTCCGACGAGCACGGCCCGGTCCATGGCATCGACGAGATCGGTGACCTGCTGCCCGATGCCGACGCCGTCATCGTCGCCGTGCCCTACTCTGCGGCCACCCACCATCTCGTCGACGACGCCTTCCTGTCCGCCATGGCCGAGGGGGCGGTGCTGGTCAACGTCGCGCGGGGCAAGGTCGCCGACACCGACGCCTTGGTCCGTCACGCGGCGAGCGGGCACGTGCGGATCGCCTCCGACGTCTTCGACCCCGAGCCCCTGCCCGCCGACCACCCGCTCTGGACGACACCGGGCGTGCTGGTCTCGCCGCACGTCGGGGGAGCGGTCACGACGTGGGCCGACCGGGTCGAGACGCTCGTGCGTCGGCAGGTGGCCCATCTACAGGCCGGTGAGCAGCTGGAATGCGTCGTGGACGTCTCGGGTTGACGATGACGTTCTGAGTCACCGATCGGAGGATCTCATGCAGTACCGCACCATCGGCGACGTCCCGGTCAGCGCGATCGGGCTCGGCGCGATGCCCATGTCGATCGAGGGTCGCCCGGACCGCGACCGCTCCGTCGCCACCATCCATGCGGCCCTCGACGCGGGCGTCACCTTCATCGACACGGCCGACGCCTATCACCGCGACGCCGGGGAGGTCGGCCACAACGAGGAGCTGATCGCCGAGGCTCTCGCTGCTCATCCGTCGGGTTCGGACGTCCTGGTGGCGACGAAGGCGGGGCACCTGCGCCCGGGCGACGGTTCGTGGGTCGTCGACGGGCGGCCGGAGTACCTCAAGGAGGCGGCCAGGGCATCGGCCCGGCGCCTCGGAGTCGAGGCCATCGGCCTGCACCAGTTCCACCGTCCCGACCCTGACGTCCCGTACGCGGAGTCCGTCGGCGCGCTCGCGGAGCTCCTCGACGAGGGTGTTATCGCCATGGCCGGCATCTCCAACGCCACGGTGGAGCAGATCGACGAGGCCAACGACGTGCTCGGGGGCCGGCTCGCCTCGGTGCAGAACCAGTTCTCGCCGGCGTTCCTGTCCAGCCGTCCTGAGCTGGAGCACTGCGCCCGTCTGGGCATCGCCTTCCTGCCATGGAGCCCGTTCGGCGGGATCCGTCGCGCCGGCGAGCTGGGCACCGACCACGACGTCCTGCAGAAGCTCGCTGACGAGCGTGGGGTGAGCCCGCACCGGGTGCTGCTCGCGTGGCACCTGCAGCTGTCCCCGGTGGTCGTCCCGATCCCCGGCGCCTCGCGGCCCGAGTCGGCCGTCGACTCGGCCGCCGCGGCGGACCTGCAGCTCAGCGCGGAGGAGATCGCGGCCATCGACGCCGCACTGGTCTGAGCCTGCGCCTACGCTGTGGGGGCGCTCCCGTAGCCCAACCGGTAGAGGCAGGCGGCTTAAACCCGCCCCAGTGTGGGTTCGAACCCCACCGGGAGCACCGAGGTGGACGGCGTGCTCCTGTCATCGTCTGTATATACGCTTGACAATATATACAGATATGCGTATGTTGTGTTCTGTGAACACCCACCAGGTCCAGGCCCGACTCAACGCGATCGCCGAACCGACGCGCTTTCGCATCGTCGAGCTGCTCAAGGACGGACCACGCAGCGTCGGTTCGATCGTCGATGCGCTCGGCATGGGCCAGCCCCAGGTCTCGCGCCACCTGCGGCTCCTCGCCGAGGAGGAGGTGGTGGACGTCGAGAAGCAGGCGCAGCAGCGCATCTACCGGCTGCGACCCGACTCCATGCGCGAGCTTGACCAATGGATGCGCGGCTTCGCCGTCCTGTGGTCCGGGCGCATGGCTCGGCTCGATGAGTTCCTCGACACGACAGAGCCAGGAGATCCCTCATGACCAGCGACGGCATCATCGTCGACGACGAGACCAACACCCTGCACGTCACCCGAACCTACGACGCGGGCATCGAGCGCGTGTGGCGAGCGTGGACCGAACCGGCGGCGCTCGAGCGCTGGTGGGGGCCCGAGGGGTGGACCACGACCGTCCACGAGCTCGAGGCACGGCCCGGCGGTCGCTGGCGCCACACGATGGTGCCCGACGACGGCTCCGACGATCCCGTCCGCACCCTGGCGACCTACAGGACGGTCGAACCCATGAACCTCCTGGGCTTCGCCGACTCCTTCGCTGACGACGACTGGAACGCCCTGGGCACCGACACCTTCCCCACGACGGTGGCGTTCGCCGACCAGCACGACCGCACACGCGTCAGCGTCGCCGCCGCCTTCCCCACGACCGAGGCACTCGGACGCGCGATCGATCTCGGCATGGGCGAAGGGTTCCACGAGGCCCTCGACCGACTGGCGGGCCACCTGGCTCGTCAGAGCAGCTGACCCACCACCGAAGGAGCAGTCATGTCCACGAACGCCACCCTGACATCAGCCGACGGCACCACGATCGCCTACGAGACGTCCGGTAGCGGACCGGCCGTCATCCTGATCAGCACGGTCGCGGAGGACCGCACCGGTGTGGCCGGGCTCGCCGAGCTGCTGGCGGAGCACTTCACGGTCATCTCCTACGACCGGCGCGGCCGCGGTGCCAGTGGCGACCCTCAGCCCTACGACCCGGCCCGCGAGATCGAGGACATCGGTGCACTGATCGAGACGCTCGGGGGAGCAGCCGCGCTGCTGAGCGGCTCGGCCGGTTGCGCCCTCGCTCTCGATGCCGCCGACGCGCTCGGCGAGGCGGTGACGGCTCTGTACCTGTACGAACCGCCGTTCATCGTCAGCGACGCCCGCCCGCCGATGCCACCCGACTACGTGGAGCACCAGGAGCAGCTCGTCGCCGAGGGGCGACGCGGCGACGCAGTCGAGTACTTCATGACGCAGGCCCTGGGCATCCCCGCCGAGTGGGTCGAGGGCATGAAGCAGGACCCGTCGTGGGAGCAGATGTCCGCTCTGGCCCACACCTACGCCTACGACGGTCGCATCATGCGAGGGCTGCAGGACGGCACCGCGTTGCCCCGCGACCGATGGTCGACCCGTGCCCCCGTCCATGTCGTGGTCGGCGAGAACAGCGAGCCGTTCGTCCTCGAGGGAGCGAACGCCCTCGCCGAGATCCTCCCTCGCGTCACCATCGAGGTCCTGCCCGGCCAGGACCACTCCGCATTCTGGCTCGCCCCCGGGGACGTCGCTGACTCCGCCCGGGCCTTCCTCACCTCGTGAGCACGAACGTCACCGTCGTCGAAAGGACGCAGAACCATGAACACCATCGAGACCCGCCGCCCGCACCACGTGCGTGTGTCCGACCATCACCTTGCCGGCACCGCTGCCGCCTCGGCTGTGACCTTCGCGGTCCTCCTCGGCTGCCTGCACGTGGTGCGGCCGGAGCTCGACCCGACCTGGCGGTTCGTCAGCGAGTACGCGCTCGGACCGGCCGGCTTCCTCATGACGGCCGCGTTCCTGGCGGTCGCTCTCTGCTCCGCGGCCCTCGCCGTGCTGATGTGGCGACAGGTGCCCGGCCGGGTCGGACGGGCCGGGGCGGTGCTGGCCGCCGTCAGCGCGGCGGGCATGGTCATCGCCGCGACCTTCCCGACCGACCCGATCACCGCTGAGGAGGCCACGCTCTCCGGGACGCTGCACAACGTCGGCGGACAGCTCAACCTGACGCCGTTCGCCGTCCTGCTGCTCACGATCAGCCTCCAGCGGGTCGCCTCCTGGCGTTCGGTGATGCCGATCCTGTGGGTTGTCACGGGAGCGACGCTCGCGGCGTCGGCCGCCTTCATGATCACTGCGGCCGGAGCCACCGACGGTTTCGGGCCGGGTGTGCTGACCGGGCTCTTCGGCCGAGTCATGCTGCTGGGCTATGTGGTCTGGGCCGTCGTCGCGGCAGGCCACGTCATGAGGTTCGACCGGACGTCCTCATCTGCTGCAGCAGGAGCGCCATCGCGCCGGCGATGAGTCCCCAGATGGCGTTGGTGACGAACAAGGGGATGATCGCCAGCGGCATGGCCAGGGGTCCCTGGAGCTCACCGGTGAGGATGGGTGAGAGCACCGCACTGAGCACGATGGCCCCCACCGCGTAGGCGAGCCCTGCCGCGACCAGCGTCGCCACGGGCTGGCGCACCGAGCTGAGTCCGACGATCAGCACCCACGCCAACGTGATGGCTGCGGTCAGCAGCAGCGGGGTCGCGGGCTTGCCGAGCGCGTCACTGAGGCCGACGATCGAGAACAGCGGACGGAGGAGGGCGAGGGCGCCCAGGCCCAGGACGAGCGGCCAGTTGAGGTCACGGATCACGGAGTTGAAGTTCATGTGGATCACGCTAGGTCTGCACGATGGCCGGGCGCGTCGGTCGACGAGCGACTCCTGACGTCGCCTCTCGACGTACACGGTGAGGGCACGACGCTGCCACGATGGTTCCCAGAGAACGAGGAGGGGACGCCGTGTCCACGCAGGTCAGCCGCCACGAGGAGGTCCCGGACTGGGTGCTCGACGTCCTGGTCGCCGCGGCCCAGGCGATCTCGGTCGCCCTCATCATCGCGATCGGCTCGCACGACAGCGGGAGCACCCAGGCGCTCGCCTACCTGTTCGCGGTGGGCTTCGGCGCCGTCCTGCTGCTGCGTCGCAGGTTCCCCGTCCTGGTGCTGGTGGTGGCGGTGCTCGGGGTCTTTGCCTACTACGCCGCCAGCCTGCCGCCCATCGGCATGGCGCTCCCGGTGGTGGGTGCGTTCTACGCCGCTGCAGGCCGTGGACGGGTCGTGGTGTCGGCCTGCATCGGGGTGTTGCTCGTCGGCGTCTCGCTGTACTTCCGGCTTGATCACGAGGTCACCAGCTCGCTCCTGGCCTACGACGTCATCACCAACGCGGCGCTGATCGGCTGCGCCATCGCGCTCGCGTCGACGGTGCGCAGTCGGCAGGCCCTGCGTGAGCAGCACGAACGCGTCGTGCGACTGCAACGTCAACACCGGGAGGAACAGGTGAACCGGCAGGTCGAGGCCGAGCGGGTCCGCCTCGCGCGCGACGTCCACGACTCGGTGGGACATGCCCTGTCCCTGGTCTCGGTGCAGGCGCGTGTGGCCCAGCAGTCGCTCGGGACCGACGACGCCGCCGCTGCCCAGGCGCTGGACAACGTCGTGTCGGCCACGGGAACCTCCCTCGCCGACCTGCGCCGGACCCTCACGTCCCTGAGTGCTGCAGGGGACCGTGAACCGGCGGCCGCCGGCGGCCTGGGCCCGGTGGTTGACGCGGCCCGGGACGCTGGCCTCGAGGTGGACCTCCAGGACCACCTGGATGGCTCGGCGATCCCGCCGGACGTCTCGAGCGTCGTGTTCCGGATCGTCCAGGAGGCTCTGACCAACGTGCTGCGGCACGCCCGCGCCACAAGAGTGTGGATCCGGCTGGAGGAGGCCGGGGGGAACCTCGTGGTGAGGGTCGAGGACGACGGCCGAGGGGCCGAGGGGCTGGTGGAGGGCCGCGGCATCCGCGGCATGCGTGAGCGGGTGGGGCAGCAGGGAGGGACGGTCTCGCTCTCCCCGGGGGCCGACGGGCTGAGGATCGACGCGGTGCTGCCGATCGGCGCTCCGCCGGCGGGGGAGCAGCCGTGATCCGGGTGGTGATCGCCGAGGACGAGACGCTCCTGCGCAGCGGACTGCGTGCCCTCGTCGAGCACGACGGCGACATCGAGGTGGTGGCCGAGGCCGAGCACGGTGGCGCCGCGGTGGCCAAGGTCCGCCAGACCCGCCCTGACGTCGTGCTCATGGACGTCCGCATGCCCGGTCTGGACGGCATCACTGCCACCCAGCTGATCAGTGAGGACCCCGACCTGCCCGACGTGGGCGTTCTGGTCCTGACCACCTTCGCCGAGGACGAGACGGTGGTGGAGGCGCTGCGGGCGGGGGCGGCCGGCTACCTGCTGAAGGACGTCGACCCCGGCGAGCTCAGGCGCGCCGTCCGTGGCGTCGCGGCCGGCGACCCCGCGCTGTCTCCGAGTGTCGCCGCCACCGTGATGCGGGCCGCTGCGCACCCGCGAGCAGCGGTGGATCCCGGGCTCGTCTCCGGGCTCGCGCCACGGGAGGTGGAGGTGCTCGCGGAGGTCGGCCGCGGTCTGAACAACGCCGAGATCGGCGAGCGCCTGTTCATCAGCCCGGCGACCGCGCGAACCTACGTCAGCCGGCTGCTCGCCAAGCTCGACGCCCGTGATCGCGCGCAGCTGGTGGTGATCGCACACCGTGCGGGGCTCGTCGATGCGAGCCAGTGAGCGACCGACCTCCGGGTGTGCCCTACGGTCAGGGGTATGAGAGCGATCGCCCACCTGTCCATCGGTCTGCTGCTCCTGGTCACCGGCGCGGTGCTGGCGCTCGGGTTCGCCGACGCGGAGTTCCTGTGGTTCACCGGGCGGCCCCTGGGCATCGTGCTGGTGCTGCTCGGGGCGTTCGACGTCTACCAGGGCCTGCGGGCCCGGGCCGAGGACGGTCCCCAGAACGACAGCTGAGGCTCACGGCCACCCCGTGGATCGAACCGCGGGCCGATACGCCAGTCTTTGTCCATGACCTGGCAGCTTCACGGAGACGGACGCAACGTCACGGCGGGCGAGATCGTCGCCCCTCACGAACGGCTGAGCTGGCCGCGAACCATCGGGTTCGGCGCACAACACGTCGTCGCGATGTTCGGCGCGACGTTCCTCGTCCCGATCATCACCGAGTTCCCGCCGTCGGCGACGCTCTTCTTCTCCGGTGTCGGCACGCTGCTCTTCCTCGTCATCACGGGCAACCGGCTGCCCAGCTACCTGGGGTCCTCCTTCGCGTTCATCGCGCCCATCACGGCCGCGACGGCGGCCGGCTCCACCGGTGAGGCGCTCTTCGGCATCCTCGCGGTGGGCGTGCTGCTCACCGTGGTCGGCGGCATCGTCGTGCTCACCGGCACCGGGTGGATCAACGCCCTCATGCCGCCGGTGGTGGCCGGCTCGATCGTCGCGCTCATCGGCTTCAACCTCTCCGGTGTCGCGACGGGCAACGTCCAGGAGGCGCCGTGGACGGCCCTGGTGACGTTGACGGTGGTGCTGCTGACCGCCGTGGTCTTCACCGGTCTGCTGGCGCGGCTGTCGATCGTCGTCGGCGTGGCTCTGGGCTACGTCTTCGCGGTCGCGGCCGGAGCCATCGACTTCACGACCGTGCGCGAGGCGGCATGGTTCGGGCTCCCGGACTTCGGCACCCCCGAGGTGTCCTGGGTGGTCGTCCCGGCGTTCCTCCCGGTGGTGCTCGTGCTGGTGGCGGAGAACGTCGGCCACGTGCGCAGCGTCGCCCACCTCGCCGGTGACGACTCGATCAACAAGCTCACCGGGCGTGCGCTGCTGGCCGACGGCATCGCCACGACGCTCGCGGGCGCCGGCGGCGGCTCGGGCACCACGACGTACGGCGAGAACATCGGCGTCATGGCCGCGACCCGGGTCTACTCCACCGCCGCCTACTGGGTGGCCGGCGCCGTCGCCATCTTCCTGGGCCTCTCACCCAAGGTGGGCGAGCTCATCAACACCATCCCACCCGGTGTCCTCGGCGGCGTCACCGTGGCGCTGTACGGGCTCATCGGCATCATCGGGGTCAAGATCTGGATCGACAACGGGGTCGACTTCTCCCGGCCGGTCAACCAGTTCACCGCCGCGGTCGCCCTCGTGATCGGCATCGGCGACCTCACCGTCACCACGGGTGACCTGGAGTTCACCGGCATCGCCCTCGGCTCGGTCGCGGCCATCGTGGTCTACCACGTGATGGCACAGCTGGAGCGGCTGCGCAGCGCCACGGCGGATCCGCCCGTCGTCAGCTGACCGGTCGTGCCGCGAGGTCGTGGATCTGGCGACCCTTGGCGATGCCCTTGGCCTCGAACCGCGTCACGGGCCGTCCCTCGAACCGTTCGCAGCGCCCGCCGTCCACCACGTCGGACTCGGCGATGACGGCTGCCATCTGGTCGGCGTAGTCGGCCCAGTCCGTCGCGAGGCGCCACACGCCCTCCGGCTCCAGCACCCGCGCGACGAGATGGGTGAACTCCACCGTGACCAGGCGGCGCTTGTTGTGGCGCCGCTTGTGCCAGGGGTCCGGGAACCAGGTCCGGACCTCATGCACGCCTGAGGCGGGCAGCCAGGTGGCGAACGCCTCCGGAGCGTTCACGACGGCGGCTCGCACGTTGGTCAGGCCGAGTCGTCGGACGCCGAGCAGTGTCTGGGCGATGCCTGGCTCCCAGACCTCCAGCGCCAGGAAGTCGACGTCCGGGTGGGCCTGGGCGGCAGCGCACACGGAGTCCCCGTGACCCGAGCCGACCTCCACGACGAGCGGCGCCACGCGTCCGAACGTGGCCTCGACGTCGAGGTGAGCGTCGGGATGGACCGACGTGGTCGCCGCGTCCCGGGGGACGTCGATGACGTAGCGGTTGCCCAGCTCGTCCCACACACGCTGTTGACGCTCGTTCAGGCGTCCGCCGCGCCGGGTGAAGGAGACCAGCTCGCGGCGGTGCCCGGTGGCGCCATCTCGGGGCTGTTCGGCAGCATCGCTCATGTCCGGAACCCTAGGCGGTGGTCCATGCTGGCCGGTATGAGCATCGAGCCGGACACCAAGGACTGGACGTGGGTCCTGACCGACGCCTGCCCCGAGTGCGGCCTCGCGGCCTGGCAGGTGCGCCCCGCCGACGTCGCGACTCTCGTACGGGACTCGGTCCCGGCGTGGCGAGACGTCCTGCAGCGTCCCGACGTGGCGGTGCGGCCCGAGGCGTCGACGTGGTCGGCGCTGGAGTACGCCTGCCACGTCCGCGACGTCTACCGGCTGTTCGACGAACGCGTCCGGCTGATGCTCACCGAGGACGACCCGGAGTTCACGAACTGGGACCAGGACGCCACCGCCGTCGAGCAGGACTATGCCCGGCAGGCCCCGGGCGACGTCGCCGGGTCGTTGGAGCGCAACGGCGCAGACCTGGCTCGGCGTCTCGAGGACGTCGAGGGCGGTCAGTGGGACCGCACGGGTCGCCGTGGTGACGGCTCGGTGTTCACCGTCGCCACGCTGGTGCAGTACCTGTGGCACGACGTGCGGCACCATCTCGTCGACGTCGGTGCATGAATTCGTTTCAGGCAGAAACCGACGTGAACCGGGATCAAAACGACCTGTCACGACGTTATGTAGAGTGAGACCACGAGGCCCCTCGCAACGGGGTCACCATTCTCTTTCCCCGGAGGAACCGATGCAGAGCAAGAATCCCGTCTTCGCACGATCTGAGGGGTTCAACGGCCGCGGTAGTGCGACCACGGCCTCCCCCGCCAGCTGGAAGATCGACCTCGACGGCGCCGCGGGCGGCCCCGAGGCGCCGATCGGCACCACCGACGCCACCCGGATGAGCATCTCGAGCGTCATCGAGAAGACTGCCATCTCGCTCGGCCTGGTCGTCGTGGCCGCTGCCATCACGTGGTTCGCCACCGGTGATCTCGATCCAGGCAACCCCGATGCCGGCAGGAACACCGCCCTGCTCGGTGGACTGCTCATGGTCGGCATCTTCGGCGGTCTCGCCCTGTCGATGGTCAACTCCTTCAAGAAGGTCGTCAGCCCGCCGCTGGTGCTGGCCTTCGCCGCCCTGCAGGGTGTCCTCGTCGGCGCGCTGTCCAAGATGATCGCGTTCTACATCGTGGGCGACCCGTCGATCGTCTTCCAGGCGGTGCTGGCCACCTTCGTGGCCGCAGGGGCCACCTTGGCTGCGTACAAGTTCTTCAACATCCAGGTCACGGACAAGTTCCGCAAGGTCATGACGATCGCGCTGGTCAGCGTGTTCGGCATCATGCTGGTCAACTTCGGCCTCAGCATGTTCGGTGTCCTCGAGCAGGGCGGACTGCGCGGCTTCAACACGCTCGGACTGGTCGTCTCGATCGGCCTGGCGGTGCTGGCCATCTTCACGCTGATCATGGACTTCGACATGGTCGAGCGTGGCATCGAGGCCGGGCTGCCGGAGCGCGAGTCCTGGCGTGCGGCCTTCGGTCTCACCGTCACGCTGGTGTGGTTGTACATCGAGCTGCTGCGCATCCTGGCGATCTTCGCCAGCAGCGACTGACGCACTCCTACGTCACGGCGAACGGGCCGGTCCTCCTCGGGGAGGGCCGGCCCGTTCGCCGTGGTGAGCGGGTGCTCAGCCGCGAGCGCGGCGCAGCACACGCGCCCAGCGGCCCTGTCGGCTCACCTCGGTGCCGGGGCGGCGACCGGCGCGCTCGGCGGCCTCGGTGAGGGACACCGAGCTGACCCTGCCGCCGACCTCGGGAGCGGCGAGCTCGCGGTCGCGCTCGCGCCAGGCCGCAGCGAGGGAGGGCACGAGCGCGGAGACCATGTTGGCGTAGCCGGTCTCGGAGGGGTGGAAGCGGTCGTCGCCGAACATGACGTCGGACCGCTCGGCGAAGACCGGCCCGAGCAGGTCGCCGAGGGAGACGGCGCGTCCGCCGGCACGCACCACGGCGACGGTCTGCTTGCGGGCCAGGGAGCGGCTCTTGCGTCGCGCGACGTGGCGCAGCGGCTGGGGGATCGGCTCCACGGTGCCGAGGTCGGGGCACGTGCCGACGACCACCTGGGCATCGGCCTCCACGAGCCGGGAGACGGCCGCGGCGAGGAGCCGGGTGGAGGCGTACGCGGGGACACGGTGGGTGACGTCGTTGGTCCCGACGATGATGACGACGAGATCGGGCTCGTGCTCCAGGCCGACGTCGATCTGCTCGCGCAGGTCGGAGGTCTGGGCGCCGACGACTGCTTCGGAGCGGACGTCCACGGGACGGTCGAGCACGTGGGCCAGGCTGATGCCGATCATGGCCGGTGGGGTGGCGTCGGCGGTGTGCATGCCGTAGCCGACGGCGGCGGAGTCGCCGAGCACGAGGACGCGCAACGGGGCCCCGGGCAGGTCGTCGCCGTAGATCCCCTCGGGCCGGGGCGGCCGCGCATCGGTGACGCCGATCGCCCGCTTGGCGATCAGGGCCTGCGCGATGAGCATGCCCTGGTACCCGGTGAGGACGGCGCCACCTCCGACGGCAGCCTGGATCGCCGCCTTCCTGATGGAACGCATGCACTCATCCTAGGTTCCGGTGCCTTCGGCCCGGTCGCCTCGTTGCCCCTGGCAGGAGTGTGGGTGCTCACATCTACGATGGCGTTCGTGACCATCACCGTGCCCAACCTGCGCGACGTCGGTGGCCTGCGCGCTCTCGACGGCAACGTCGTCGCCCCCGGTCGGCTCCTGCGCAGCGCCCTGCCGTTCCACGACGACGTCGCCCCTGAGGGCATCACCTGGCCGCCGTCGCTCGTCATCGACCTTCGCTCGCCCATGGAGCACGGGCAGGAGCATCCACTCACGCCGCTCGGGCCGCGCCTGGTGAACCTGCCGCTGCTGCACTCGCTGCGGCCCGGCTGGATGCAGGGCGCGTCGCTCGTCGACCTCTACGCACTCGTCCTGGACGACTCCGCGCACCTGCTGGTGCAGCTGGTGCGCGAGGTGGCTGCGGCGCAGGGACCCACGCTCGTGCACTGCGCGGCCGGCAAGGACCGCACCGGCATCTCGGTGGCCCTCGTGCTGAGCCTGCTCGGCGTGCAGGTCTCGGACATCGAGGCCGACTACCTGCGCACGCGCGAGTCCCTGCAGGCGATCGACGCCCGACTGCGCCGGGACGAGGCTGCCTACCCCGTCAACCCGGTCTTTCACGCCGTCGCCGCGGACGCGCTGCAGCTCGTGCTGGACCGCTGGCACTCACATCCCGGAGGCGCTGTCGGCTGGTACGAGTCCGCCGGGGGGACGGCGGGCGACGTCCAACGACTGCGCGAGTCGATGCTGGGCGGGTCGCTCAGCTGATCGCCTCGGGCGTCGGGTGCTCGGCGACCTGGTGCAGGTCGTCCCCGGCGAGGCGGAAGGTGACGTGGCCGTCGACGGTGGATGCGCCGAGCCGCCGGTAGAACTCCAGTGACGGTGTGTTCCACTCCAGGCACTCCCACTCCAGGCGGCCCAGGCCCTCGTGGGTGGCGATGCGGGCCAGGGCGACCATGAGGCTGCGGCCCAGGCCGGAACCGCGGGTCGAGGGCAGGACGTACAGGTCTTCCAGGTGAAGGCCGGCGCGACCGACCCACGTGGAGAACGTGAGGTAGTAGAGCGCGAACCCGACCACCTCGTCCCCGGTCTGGGCGACCAGGGCCCGTGCGACCGGCTCTGCGCCGAACAAGGCGTTGTGGAGCTGGGTTGCCGTGGTCTCCACCGGCGCGGCGGCCCTCTGGTGCTCTGCGAGCGCGAGGACGAGCTGCAGGATGGCGGTGACGTCGTCAGCGCGGGCGGCTCGGATGCCGGGCGGGAGGTCGGGGAGGTCCATGGCTTGACGATAGTGAGGTCGTGGGCGGCCGAACTACAGTGGTGGCATGCCTGCTGACCAGCTGTTGGAGTCGCGTGACGTCCCGCTCGGCGGCCTGCGCGGACTCACCGTTCACCGCACGCTCCCGCAGCGGCGGATCCCCACCATCGGAGCATGGTGCTTCGTGGACCACTTCGGACCCACCACGGAGCCGATGGCCGTCCTGCCGCACCCGCACACGGGGCTGCAGACCGTCACCTGGCCGTTGGCCGGGACCATCCGGCACCGCGACAACCTGGGCAGTGACGTGGTGCTGCGCCCCGGTGAGCTCAACCTCATGACGTCGGGCGACGGTGTCTCGCACTCGGAGTTCTCCGTGGGCGATCCCGATGCCCCCATGCACGGCATCCAGCTGTGGGTGGCGCTGCCGGACGCCACGCGCAAGGGGCCCGCAGACTTCGAGCACGTCACCGACCTGCCGCGTGCGCAGGGTCCGGGCTGGTCTGCCCTCGTCATCATCGGGACGCTTGACGGGCAGACCTCGCCCGCGCACGCCCACACGCCCCTCCTCGGAGCGCAGCTGTCCGTGAAGGCCGGACACGCCACGATCCCCGTCGACCCGGCCTTCGAGCACGGCGTCCTCGCCGTCGACGGCGACGTCCGGGTGGCGGGCCACGACGTCGCGCACCGGCAGATGCAGTACCTGGCTCCGGGCCGCACGGACATCGAGGTCGCCTCGGACGTCGACTGCACGCTCCTGCTCATCGGGGGTGAGCCGTTCGAGGAGGAGATCGTCATGTGGTGGAACTTCATCGGACGCACCCACGAGGAGGTCGTGGCCGCCCGGCAGGAGTGGGAGCAGGCTGCGGAGCGGTTCGGCCACGTCGACGGTCATGGCGGCAAGGTCATCCCGGCACCACCGCTGCCGCAGGTTCGCCTGGCCCCACGGCGACGGGACGCCTGAGCGCTGGCTCTTTGAGTACTGGCCCTTGAGTGGTGGCTGGCGCACGGTGTAGCGTCCGTTCGAGATACCAACGGTATCTCGAATAGAGGAGCCTCATGACCCACTTCACGAACAAGGTCGCCGTCATCACCGGCGCAGGATCGGGCATCGGCCGGGCGCTCGCCGTCGAGCTGGCCCGCCGCGGCGCTGAGCTGGCGATCAGCGACGTCGACACGCTGGGGCTCGCCGAGACAGAGAAGATGGCCACAGCCTTGGGGGCGCACGTCAGGTCCGACCACCTCGACGTGGCCCAGCGCGAGCTCATCGTGCAGTACGCCGAGGACGTCGCGGGGCGCTTCGGCCGGGTGAACCTGCTGTTCAACAACGCCGGTATCGCCTACACCGGCAGCGTCGCCGAGATGCCGTTCAAGGACCTCGACCGGGTCATGGACGTCGACTTCTGGGGCGTCGCCAACGGCACCAAGGCCTTCCTCCCGTACCTCATCGACTCCGGCGACGGTCACGTCGTCAACATCTCCAGCCTGTTCGGGATCCTCTCGGTGCCCAGCCAGAGCGCCTACAACGCAGCCAAGTTCGCGGTGCGGGGCTTCACCGAGGCATTGCGGCAGGAGATGATCCTCGGGGGTCATCCGGTGAAGGTCACCTGCGTCCACCCAGGCGGCATCCGGACCAACATCGCCCGCAACGGCGAGCAGGCTCGCGCGCGCGACCATGACGATCTGGTGCGGTCGTTCGACAAGCTGGCGCGGACATCGCCCGAACGGGCCGCACGGATCATCCTGCAGGCGGTCGAGAAGGACCGTGCTCGAGTTCTGGTCGGCGCCGACGCCAAGGTCCTGGACGTCATGGTGCGGGTCACGGGGTCCCACTACCAGCGCCTGGCCACCGCCTTCAGCCGTCGCAACGGCCTGTGACGTGCGACGACCCCCGCCCGGACGGACGGGGGTCGTGGCATCGGGCGGATCAGCTCTCGATGGAGATGCGTGTCGGCTCGGTGCCGGCGTAGACGCCCGCGACGCGGACGCTGAGGATGCCGGCGTCGTAGGACGCCGTCACTGCCTCGGCCGTCACGTGGGACGGCAGGGAGAACGTCCGCTGGAACGAGCCGTAACGGATCTCGCTGAGCCGACGGCTCTCGGACTCCTCCGAGCGCGAGTCGCGGCGCTCGCCCTTGACGACGAGGCGCCCGGAGACGACCTCGACGCTGACGTCCTCGGAGACGTCGACGCCGGGAAGCTCGAGTCGTACGACGATGTCGTCACCGTCGCGCGCTGTCTCCACGGCGGGGGAGAAGGCGACGTTCTGTCCCGAGCCGGTGCCGGCTCCGGTGCCGAACGCGGACCGGACGAGGGCGTCGAAGTCGGAGAAGAACGGATCGCGCCGTGAGCGCAGGGTGAGAGTGGACATGAGTACCTCCTGGGGATCGTGCCGCCGGCCACCATGACCGACTCAATTCACATAACTTGAGCCGAGGCGACTCAATTCCCTGAGTGTGGCTGCGTTCGCCGAGGGCGAAAGCAGCCGGCTGGTCGCCATGAGAGGATCGATGCTGCTTGAAAGGTCGGGATCGACGACCGAGGCTCGTTCGTCCTCGTCGCGACGTCGCCCCGTCGTCCCCACCAGAGGAGGTACCGCACCGTGAGCTTCGTGCGCACACTCATCGACCTGTTCCGCGGCGCGTTCATCGGGGTGGCCGAGATCCTCCCGGGCGTCAGCGGCGGCACGATCGCCCTGATCGTCGGTGTCTACGAGATCCTCATCGACTCAGCAGGCAACCTGGTGCGTGGCATCGTGCGGGCCGTCGTCGACCTGCCACGCGGGCGGGGCCTGGGTCGTGCGGGGGAGCACTTCGCCGCGGTGCAGTGGCGCGTACTCCTCCCCATCGGCATCGGCATGATGGCCGCGATCCTGGTGGGGGCGCGGATCGTCGCGCCGCTCGTGGAGGATCATCCGGTGTTCGCGCGTGCCCTGTTCGCCGGGCTGATCCTGGTCTCGCTCGCGGTGCCCGCGCGGATGGTCGGGGGTCGGTGGACGCGTCGCGAGTGGGCCGTGGCCGGCGTCGCCGGACTCACCAGCTTCCTGCTGACCGGCCTGCCGGCCTTCGACCCGTCCGACCCGCCGCTGTGGCTGGTGTCGATGGCCGCGGCCTTCGCGGTCTGTGCACTGGTGCTGCCCGGTGTCTCGGGCTCCTTCATCCTGGTGACGGTCGGTCTGTACGAGCCCACGCTGGCCGCCCTCAACGAGCGCGACCTCGGCTACGTCGGCGTCTTCATGCTCGGCGCGATCCTCGGGCTGGGCTTGTTCGTGCAGGTGCTGCGCTGGCTGCTCATGCACCGTCGCCGCATCACCCTGGCCCTGATGACGGGTCTGATGGCCGGTTCGCTGCGTTCCCTGTGGCCGTGGCAGGGCGAGGACAACGAGCTGCTCGCCCCCGGGGAGGACGTGCTGGCGGTACTCGGCTTCTTCGTGATCGGGATGGTGTCGGTGGCGATGCTGCTCGCGGTGGAGTCCTTCCTGGTGCGCCGCCGCCTCACCAGCGGCGAGGACACGCTGCACCCGACGGAGCATGCCGAGGGTCAGTGAGCCGGCTGCTCCCACAGACCCCTGGCTGAGGACCGGACGTCACCAGATGGTGACGCGGTCCGCCGGATCCAGCCAGAGGTCGTCGTCGGCGGTGACGCCGAAGGCCTCGTAGAAGGCGTCGATGTTGCGGACCACCTGGTTGCAGCGGAACTCCGGCGGGGAGTGCGGGTCGATCGTCAGCCGGCGTACTGACTCGGCCGGACGCACCTTGCCCTGCCACGCCTGCGCCCAGGACAGGAAGAAGCGTTGATCGGGAGTCAGCCCGTCGATCAGTGTTGCGTCCGTCCCCGATTCCTGCTGAGCGCGTTCGCGCGCGATCCGGAACGCCTTGAACGCGATGCCGAGTCCTCCGAGGTCGCCGATGTTCTCCCCGATCGTCAAGGACCCGTTGACGGTGTGCCCGTCGGCGCCCTCCGGGGAGAGGACGTCGTACTGCTCGACCAGCGCGCCGGTCAACGCCTCGAACGCCTCCCGGTCCTCATCGGTCCACCAGTTCCGCAAGGCGCCCGTGCCGTCGTAGTGAGAGCCCTGGTCGTCGAACCCGTGCCCGATCTCGTGACCGATCACCGCGCCGATCGCGCCGTAGTTGACCGCGTCGTCGGCGTCGGCGTGGAAGAACGGTGGCTGCAAGATGGCGGCCGGGAAGACGATCTCGTTCATCGTCGGGTTGTAGTACGCGTTGACGGTCTGCGGCGTCATGTACCACTCGTCTCGGTCGATCGGCGAGCCGATCTTGGCCAGCTCCCGGTCCATGGCGACGGCCAGTGCCCTCTGGGCGTTGCCGAGCAGGTCGGTGGGGTCGGTCTCCAGGGCCGAGTAGTCCTTGAACCGCACCGGGTGCCCGATCTTGGGCGTGAACGACTCGAGCTTCTCCAGCGCTCGTGCCTTGGTCTCATCGCTCATCCACTCCAGGTCGCTGATGCTGCGGCGGTACGCCTCGATGAGGTGGGCGATGAGATCGTCCATGCGGGCCCGGGCCGTCTCCGGGTACTCGCTGCGCACGTAGATCCGGCCCAGGGCCTCGCCCATGCTGGACTCGACGAATCCCACGCCACGCTTCCACCGCGGCCGCAGCTCGTCGGTGCCCGAGAGCGTCTTGCCGTAGAACGCGAAGTTGGCGGCGACGAAATCGGTGGACAGGTACGGTGCTGCGCTGTGCACGAGGTTCCAGCGCAACCAGTCACGCCACGCGGGGAGGTCGGCCTCGGTGAGCAGCCCCTCCAGCCCCTGCAGGAACGACGGTTGACCGAGCACGACCTCCGCGAGGGCGGCGTCGGGGATCTGTGCGGCGCGCATCCACGACGTCAGGTCGAAGGACGGCACCAACGTCTGCAGCTGCGCGAACGGCAGCAGGTTGTAGGTCTTCTGTGCATCGCGGCAGGCCACCCGGTCCCAGTGGTGGGAGGCGATGCGGGTCTCCAGGTCCATCACTCGCTCGGCGCGGGCGCGCGCCGAGCTGTCCCCGGAGCCGTCCAGGCCGGCCAGCGCCAGCATGGTGCGCACGTGCTCGACGTAGGCCGTGCGGATGTCGGCGAAGTCGTCGTCGGTGTAGTAGGACTCATCCGGCAGCCCGATGCCGCCCTGGTCGACGTGCATGACGTAGCGGTCGGGGTTGCCGCGATCAGGAGCGATGTACAGACCGACGACGCTGGCGACGCCTGAACGCTCCAGGTGGCCGAGGGTCTGCACGAAGCCGGGCACCGTCTCGATGGCCTCGATGCTGGCGAGGTCCTCGGCCAGAGGGGCGGCGCCGAGCTGCTCGACGCGTTCTTCGTCCATGAAGCTGGTGTAGAGGTCGCCGATCTTGCGTTGCTCGTCGTCGTCGGCCTCTGGTTCGTCCCGGCAGGCCTCGACGATGGCGCGGACGACCTTCTCGGCCTCGTCGACGAGGGTCACGAACCCGCCTGCGGTGGCGCGGTCGGCGGCGATCGGTGTCGTCCGCAGCCACGGACCGTTGACGTGGCGGAACAGGTCGTCCTGCGGGCGGATCTCGGGGTCGAACGTCGTGACGTCGATGGCGGGCTGGGCGCTGGCGGGGGCGGGATCTGCTTGGCTCACGCTGGCTAGGCTACCGACGTGTCGAAGAATCGTCCCGCACGACTGAGCGTGCTGCGCAACGACCTGCTCACCCCCACGATGCGACGCCTCGTGCTGGGTGATGTTCCCGGCGAGACCGACCAGCTCGACGCCTTCGCGGCGGGCTGGACAGGGAGCACCGATTCCTACGTGAAGCTCGTCTTCCTCGCGGTGGGGCACACCTATCCCGAGCCGCTCGACCTCGCCGTCATCCGTGAGACGATGCCGCCGCAGGCCTGGCCGATCCTGCGTACCTACACGGTCCGTCGCTTCGACCCCGAGGCCCGGGAGCTGTGGGTGGACTTCGTCGTCCACGGCGACGAGGGGGTGGCCGGACCGTGGGCTGCGCAGGCCGAGCCCGGCGAGACCATCCACGTCCGGGGACCGGGTGGCGCGTACCGACCGGACCCCGAGGCCGACCACCATCTCCTCGTGGGGGACGAGGCCGCGCTGCCCGCCATCACCGCTTCGCTCGAGTCGTTGTCGGCAGGCAGCCGCGCCACCGCGTTCCTCGAGGTCGCCGGCCCTGAGGAGGAGCAGCCGGTCAGCAGCGATGCCGACGTCGACCTGCGGTGGCTGCACCGCGACGGCGCGCAGCCCGGCACGACGACGTTGCTCGACGATGCCGTGCGGGCCTGGGAGTGGCCGGCCGGTCGGGTGCAGGTCTTCGTGCACGGCGAGGCGGGTCTGCTGTCGAGTGTCCGGCCGTACCTCATGAAGGAGCGAGGAGTCGCACGGGCCGACGCCTCCATCTCCGCCTACTGGCGTCACGGCGACACCGAGGAGTCCTTCCGGGAGTGGAAGTCGCAGCAGAGCGAACCCATCCTGCGGCCAGGGGGCTGAGGCAGCGTTCAGCGGCCGTGAGCCGGCTCCGCGTTGGCCAGGGCGACGATAGCTTCTGGTGATTGACGTCCGAGCCGACGGTCGGCCTTCATGCTGACCTGTGCCGCGAGGATGCGCACGTCATCAGGAGTCGTCGCGGAATCAGAATGTTCAGTCCGGTCGATCGTCATGGCGGAACTCACTCTTCACGTTTTGCGCCACCGATCCAGCTCTGTCGCGGTTCTGCGCGCCCATCGGTGACCCAACACGGAGCCGATGAAGGCCAAAGCGGGCGTTGCGACGACCATGATCGTTCCGAGGCCGGTCATCATCGGTGATCATCCAGGCGCTCGGTCGCACGGATCGCTCCCATGGCTGCTCATGCTGGCACGGATATCGTCTGCGTGGCGGGCTCCAGGTGACGCCTGTGGATGAGCGGTCAGCCTCACCCCCTCAGCCGAGGGGCCGGTGCTCTCGCCACCAGCGCCGGACCGGCCGCTGCACCGCCGGCGGGGCCCACTCGAACCCCAGGTGCATGGCGGTGCCCAGGAGGGGCCCGTGGTTGTGCCGGCGACGGGTCCACGCTGACGGTGGGCGTGGTCGCTGCGCTGCGCCGCGGGCACGGTGCAGTGCCAGGGCGCCCTGCAGGTAGGGCGAGCCCAAGGCCGTCCGTGACGGACGATCACCCGAGGCGAGCAGAGCCTCCACCCGGTCGACGATCGCCACCGGAGGTGCCACCTCGCGTCCCCCGAACCAGCTGTCCATCCACGCAGGTTCCGGTGCGCCGAGGTCGTCGACGTCAACCTGGTCGAACGTGCGTAGCAGACCCGAGTCGAGGAAGACATGATTGCCGTGCCGCTCGTGGACGCCGAGGTCCAGCACCAGGGCGACGCGCCGGCCGCGATCCACGGCCTCCAGGCAGGCCGTGGACGACATTGTCAGCAGCAGGTCGACCTCCTCCAGCAGGTCGGGCACCGGACGGTGGGTGAACTCGACGTTGGCCGGGAGGTCGTCATCGGCCAGCAGGTCCTGCGGATGGTGGTGCATGCGGTGGAAGGTGCCCTCGCCACGTCGGTGCCGGGGCTTGAGCAGGACCGTGCGCTCGGGGTGTCGCCGTGCGTGATCGACGAGCCGGCGGTAGAGGTGCAGGCGTTCGACCGGCCCGTTCGGGACGGTCGGCTGGTCCGCGAACAGCACGGTCCGGATCGGACCAGTGTCCTGGGGACGGGGCGACGTGGACAGGATCGGCAGACCCGACAGCAGCAGGTTGTCGGTGCCGATGCCCAGCCTCCGGGCGACGCCTGCGAAGTGCTGCAGCTCGTGCTGGGCGTTGACGGCCACGACGTCGGCCGCGCTGCGGTCCAGGTAGCCGGCGGTGAGCTTCTCGATGATGACGCCCACCCAGCCGGCCACCACGACCGGTCCTGGTCCGTCGCCGCCGCGTTCGGCCAGCTCGAGGGTGAAGTCGTGCACGAACGGACCGGACAGGGCATTGACGACGACGTCGTGCTCGAGGGCCACGTCCACCAGCTCGTCGGCCGCCACCAGCTCCACGTGATCGACCCCCGTCGCCGCGATCTGCTCCTGCGAGAGCGTCGCCATCGTGCGCGGCGCAGCGACCCGGCAGGCGAACCCCCTCGAGCGCAGCTCGGACCAGATGGCCGAGGCCCACTTGAGCTGGGAGTCGAAGGCAGCGACGACGAGCGCCGTCGGAGCAGCGGCGGGAGGAACGGCAGGAGGCACGCCAGCACGGTAGTGCGATGCATCAGCCACGCGAACCTCCACGCCAGGCCCGGCAGCAGTGTTGGCTGTGCGTTCGCCCACCCGTCACCGGATGGCCCCCGACTGCTCGCCGGACCCGGTTGACCGCGCCGGTGCGACGTCCGACGTTCGTCTCCGGGGGGATGTTCGTTCACCCTCCGGTCGACCGTGCTGCCTAGCGTCAGCAGACATGACCCTGCAACACCTCACGGTCGCCCGGCGGCCGGCGTCGCCACCCACGCTCGCGCCCACCGCCGACGTGTGCGCCATCATTCCCGCCCGGGGTGGCTCCAAGGGGGTGCCGCGCAAGAACCTGCGGACCCTCGGTGGCGAGCCGCTCGTCGTGCGAGCGGTCCGCACCGTCCGCGGAACCCCCGGCGTCGACGTGGTCATGGTCTCCACCGACGACGTCGAGATCGCCTATGCCGCGCGCGGAGCGGGGGCGCGCATCGTCGACCGGCCGGCCCAGCTCTCCGGCGACCTCGCCACGTCGGAGTCGGCGATCCAGCACACGCTGGCCCATCTGGCCGGGTCTCATGGAGACGGTCCGGTGCCGGGCATCGTCCTGTTCGTCCAGGCCACCAGCCCGTTCATCGATCCCGACCGTCTGGCCGAGGCGATCGCTGCGGTGCGTGACGACGAGTGCGACGTCGCGTTCAGTGTCACCCGCACGCACGCCCACGTGTGGCGCCATGGCGACGACGGACCGGAGGGCGTCAACCACGACGTCTCACGCCGGCATCGACGCCAGGACCGTGCACCGGAGTTCATCGAGACGGGCGCCTTCTACGTCATGCGCACCGACGGCTTCCTCGAGCACGGGCACCGGTTCTTCGGACGCCTGAAGATGGTCGAGGTGGACTCGGTCGACGCCCTGGAGATCGACACCGAGCACGACCTGCGCCTCGCGGAGGAGCTGCTGCTGCGTCGTGAGGCCGCCGGCACCGACACCGCGTCCGCGCCCATCAGGGCGCGTGCCGTGGTCACCGACTTCGACGGAGTGCACACCGACGACAGCGTGCGCGTGGACTCCCATGGCGTCGAGTCCGTCGTCGTCAGCCGCTCCGACGGCATGGGAGTCGCCCGCCTGAGGAGGGCCGGACGGCCGATCCTCATCCTGTCCACCGAGACCAACCCCGTGGTCGCCGCCCGTGCCGAGAAGCTCGGCGTCGACGCGATCACCGGGTGCTCGGACAAGGTCACGGCCCTGCGCGAGTGGGCCCGTGAGAACGATGTCGGCCTGCACGACATCGCCTATCTCGGCAACGACGTCAACGACGTCGAGGCCTTGGCCGCCGTGGGCTGGCCGGTCGTCCCGGCCGACGCTCATCCCGCCTGCCGGGTCGTCGCACGTCACGTGCTGCGGCATCGAGGGGGAGCCGGGGCGGTGCGCGAGCTCGCAGACCGTGTGCTCGCGCCGAAGGATCTGTTCACGCAGGACTCAACGCAACAGAAGGGGCCGAACCATGGCTGAATGGGTGAAGATCGGTGAGGAGATCGTGGGGCGCCGTCGTCCGACGTACGTCATCGGCGAGATCGGCATCAACCACAACGGTGACGTGAGCGTGGCCAAGGAACTGATCGACGTCGCTGCGCAGGCCGGTGCCCAGGCAGTGAAGTTCCAGAAGCGGACGCCGCACCTCAGCACGCCCGAGGACGTGCGGCACACCATCCGCCAGACGCCGTGGGGAGAGATGACCTATCTCGACTACCGGTACCGGGTGGAGTTCGAGCGTGAGCAGTACGCCGAGATCGCCGGCCACGCCGAGAGCAGCGGTGTCGACTGGTTCGCCTCGCCGTGGGACGTTCCCTCGGTGGAGTTCCTGGAGGACCTGGACGTGTCCTGCCACAAGGTGGCCTCCGCGTCGGTCACCGACCTTGAGATGCTGGCCGCCCTGCGCGGTACGCACAAGCCGGTCATCCTGTCCACGGGGATGAGCACCCTGGAGGAGATCGACCGCGCCGTCGAGGTGCTCGGCACCGAGCAGCTGGTCATCATGCACGCCACCTCGACGTACCCGTTGCCCCCGGAGGAGGCGAACCTGCGCGTCATCAGCATCCTGCAGGAGCGTTACGGGGTCCCGGTCGGTTACTCCGGCCACGAAACAGGCCTGGAGATCTCCGTGGCCGCTGTCGCGCTCGGCGCGGTGGCGGTGGAACGGCACATCACGCTGGACCGCGAGATGTGGGGCTCGGACCAGGCCGCCAGCCTCGAACCGCAGCCGTTCATCGACCTCGTGCAGGACATCCGCACCGTGGAGAAGGCTCTCGGTGACGGGGTCAAGCGCGTCATGCCCGGCGAGCACCAGCCGATGGCTCGGCTGCGTCGCCACACGGACCCGGTCAGCGCAGCGTCGTGACCGGGATCTGTCGCGTCGCCACGTGCTGAACGACGACGTCGTCCGGGTGCTGGTGCTCGCCGACACCGACTCCTACGTCAAGTGGGGGGCGGCGTTGGCGGACCGGTTCCCGGACGACTGGCACGTGGAGCTCCTCATCGCTCGAGGGGCTGCGCTGCCGAGCCCCTCGCAGGTCGCCGACGCGCTCGCCGGCACCAGCCACGCCGGCAGGGCGCCTCGGCTCATCGGTCTGACGGACCTGCGCCGGCGGCTGGAGGACGAGACGCCGGACGTGCTGGTGCTGGCCGCCCGTGGGTGGACGGTGCAGGCCGCCGTCTCGGTGGTGCGCAACGCGCCCACCCGGCCGGTGATCGTGACGGGGCTGCCGGGCGTCGGGGTCCCGGTGCTGCCGTACGGGCTGGGGTTCCGCCGCGCCGCCGACGTGTTCGTGGTGCACAGCCGCCGCGAGCTGCGGGAGTTCCGGCATGCGAGCCGACGGCTCGGCCTGCCGGACCGCTTCGAGCTGGCGCGGCTGCCGTACCTGCAACGCCTCGACCTGCATCGCCCGCGCCGGACGCCGGCCCCACCGTCCGCGGGTCCCGTCGTGTTCGCGGCGCAGGCCCTCGTGCCGTCGGGACGGTCCGAGCGCCAGTGGCTCGTCGAACGGCTCGCCGCTGCCGCCCGGGCCCGTCCCGACCGGGAGGTCGTGGTCAAGGTGCGGGCCAGGGCAGGGGAGGCGCAGACCCATCACGAGCAGGTCTCCTACACCGAGCTCGTGGAGACGCTGCCCGAGCGTCCCGTGAACCTCGTCGTGCGCACCGGGCCGATGCACCACCATCTCGACGGCGCGAGCGGGTTCGTGACGGTCAGCTCCACGGCGCTCCTGGAGGCAGTCGCCGCCGGCGTCCCGGCCGTCGCCGTCGACGACTTCGGGGTGGGCGTCTCGCAGATCAACCTGTCCCTGCGGGGCAGCGGTCTGCTGGGCCCGGCCGACGACGTCGTCGAGGGGCGTTTCCGCCACGCCGATCTGGCGTGGTGCGCGGACAACTACTTCCACCCGCCCGCCGAGGACACCTGGCTGGAGCGGGTGTGTGAGCTTGTTGCCCAGCGCGCCGCCACGGGCCTGCCCGCCTACTGCGAGCTGCCAGGATCGTGGCGCAACGGGTTCCGGCACGTGCTGTACCGGCACTTCGCGTTCACCAACGGAAGCGACCGCAGCGGCGTCGCCGCGGCGGCCGAACGGACGGTCGCCCTGAGCGCGCTGTGGCTCAACCAGAGACGGTCCCGGCTGCTGAGGTCGCTGTGGCCGTCCCCACGTGGGGCCGGGGCGATGGCGTTCGCGCAGGAGAACGCCGAGTCGGCCCCCGGGGCGTCGAGCTGACCGGTCAGCGCAGGGTGCTGTAGTTGTCGACGACCTGCTGCAGCGTGTCCAGGGCGTGCCGGACCCGGTCGAGGTCGAGAGCCGCGGGGTCGGCCAGCTGTTCCTTCAGCTTGGTGCTGGAGATGCCGTCGGTCCGCTCCAGGTAGTGGATCTCGCACAGGTCGGACAGCTCGTCGAACTTGCCCTTCCAGTCCGCGCCCATGGCAAAGATGTCGACCCCGTGGTCGATGACGTCCTGACGCTTCTGCTCCCAGCCGTTCTCCGGGATCACGGTGGTGACATGCTTGATCGCCGAGACGATCTCGGCCCGGTGCTCGTAGGGGATGATCGTGCTCTTGCCCTTGACCGCGTTGAACTCGTCGGTCGAGACACCGACCACCAGCTCGTCGCCGAGGTCGGCCAGGCGTTCCAGCAGCCGCACGTGGCCGATGTGGAACAGGTCGAAGGTTCCGTACGTCAGGACGGTCGTCACGCGAGGCTCCCTTCGCACCGCCGAGGCGTGTGGTGGCTCACCGCTGTCCCAGCTCGGCCGGGAAGCGCGGCGCAGGGTTGAAGCGAACGCCGGTCAACAGCGCGCGGACCACCTGTCGGCGGACGCGCCGCGGAACGCCACCACGACGCATCTTGAGCGTCACGGTCCGCAGGTACGTGATCCACGAGAGCTTGCCCTCGTGGTGCCAGCGGTACGACGACTGGTTGCGCACCCCGTACTTGAACTTCCAGAGGTTCTGGTCGTTGACCTGGCCGTAGTTGACGCCCCGGTTGTCGCCCATGTCGTGGATGACCTGGCTGTCAAGGACCTGGACGCCGGGCCGGGTGCGTCCGCTGAGCCGTTTGGTGAACTCCTTGTCGTCGAACCAGATGAAGTACTCCGCCAGCGGCAGACCGTGCTCCTCGACCGTCCAGCGAGGCAGGAGCACCGAGACGAACGTGCACTCGCTGACCTTCACGGAGTTGAGCCCGTGGACGAGGTAGCGCGGCCAGTCCCACATCGTGACGGCCTCGTTCATCTCGCACAGGTTGCCGTCGATGAACTTGACCAACGAGCAGGCGAACGGGACGCGGTCGTTGACGTGCTCCTCGACCGCTGCGTGCTCCTCGAGCAGTCGTCCGAGAGCCGCTGGCTCCGGGTAGCAGTCGTCGTCCATGATCCACAGGAAGTCAGCTCCGAGCTGGTACGCGCGCTCCATGCCGGCACAGAAGCCGCCGGCGCCGCCGGTGTTCTCCGTCAGGGAGAGCACGTGGATGTCGTCGTCGTTCGCGATCGACTCCAGGTACGGACCGGTGCCGTCGGTGGAGGCGTTGTCGACGAGGAGGATGGTGCGCGGCCGGACGGTGCTCGCCCGGATGGCGGCGATCCCCTTCTTCAGCTTCTCCAGACGGTTGTAGGTCACGACGACGGCCGCGACGTGCGGGTCTTGGTTCACGGAGATGGTGCTGGCCCTTCGGTGCGAGTGGTGGCGTGGAATCGGTCAGCCGTTGCGGCCGGCGAGCCTGTCCTCGACCACGTCGGTGAGCTCGGCGATCCGAATGTTATCGCGGCGGCACTCATCGATGTCGGCGTGTACGGCCGCCACCAGCTCCTGCAGCTCGGCGACCTCCTCGCGAAGCCGGGCGATCTCGCTGGAACGTCCCTGTCGCGCGCGTGCTCGGGCGCGTGCCCGGGCGCCGCGCAGACGCTCCATGGCGCTCGGGGAGACCCGTTCTCCCATGGCGACGATCTTGTTCTTCATGGCGTCCCCGTCCCAACGTTCGTGGAGGTGGTGATGCGGATGATGTGGGTCCTGCGCAGGCGGTCGCGAGGGGTGTCCGCCAGGGGCGACTGCTGCTCGATCCTCAGACCGTACGGCTCGATCTCGGCCTCGATCTCGCTGAGGCTCAAGTGCCAGGTCGTCGGGTTGCGGAACTCGACGCCCGGATCGGGCACGGTGTCGACCAGGCTCACGACCTGGCCGCCGGCCCGCGCCACCTGGCGGGCGATGCGCCAGGTGTTGGCGCGGCCGTGGTGGCCGAGGCGCTCGAACACATGGTTCACCAGGAGGTGGACCGGTCGCTCGGCCGTGGCGATGACCTCGAGGAGATCTGCCGCCTCGCGCAGGTCGATGAGGTTGGTGCGGTGCCACTGGACGTCGTCGACCTGCAGCTCACGGGCCCTGGTGAGCGCCGACTCGGAGTAGTCGAAGGCCTCGACGTGTCGCCCACGGTGAGCCAGGTGCTGGGCGGCCGCGCCGACACCGCACCCCATGTCGATCACCACGTCGCCGTCGGACGTCGAGGCGAGCAGGTCATCGGCGGCACGCAGGTCGGCGGGCTCGTCCTGCAGGTAGAGGTACCGCTCTTCCCAGAAGTCCCGCTGGAAGTGGTAGGACCCGAACCAGTTCTGGAAGCGTCGGCGAGTGCTCCGGGGTGTACGCAGCTTGTAGCCCGGGAGCGGGGTGCGCCAGTTCTCGTCGTAGTTGACGACCAGCCAGTCCTCAGGCACGGCTGGGGCGGGATAGAGGCGTGCCTCGAGCTCGACGGTGGAGAACGGGAGCATCGACGAGCGTTCCATCGGTCCGCGGACGTGGAACGGCTGGTTGATCTGACCGTCCGGGGTGAAGAAGGCCGTGAAGATGTCGATGTAGCTGTCGACGACGCCGTCGGCCGTCCGGAAGGTGATCTGAAGGTGGGTGTTGCTGTGCTTGACGATCTCATAGCCCTGTGCGGTGAGCGCCTTCTCCAGGCGTGCGTTCTCCAGGGAGATGTCTGCGGGGTGCTGCAGGTCGCTCAGGTAGGCGAGGTCGGCGTCGTCGTCGTGCGGCAGGATCTCTCCAGTGCGTACGGCACCGAGCAGGGTGCCGCCGACGATGAACGGCTTGAAGTCCATCCCCTGCAGGACCGAGATGAGGATGTCGAGCTGGTCGAGCATCCGTGTGCGCATGTCCTGGTCGGCGCCGTAGAACGTCTTGCCCAGGCGGCCCCACTTGTTGATCGAGACGTGGCGACCGAGGGCGTCCAGGACCTCGATGGGCTTGGTGGAGCGTCCGAGGCTGACGTCGGTCGACGTCAGGGTCTGCCCGGTGGAGGAGTCCTTGAGCTCGACGTGTCCCGTCCCGTCCAGGAACGGCAGCAGCGGGTCCGGCCAGGGGTACTTGACCTCCCGCTCGGTCTCATCGGAGACCAGGTCGATCGACCAGACGCGATGGCCGTTGATCATCACGTCGAGCGAGGCGACGTCCTCCGGGAGGTTGCGGGGCACCCGTACCCCCTTGCGGCTGACGTGCAGAGGGCCGACCCGATCGATCAGTTTCACGCGCGGGGACACCGCCTTCCGTCATGGTCGTGCACAGCTGGAGATCCTGGCCAGTCTAAATGTTCATCTGGCGTTCACGGGACAGCCATACGCTACCGGGGGGAGCCATGCACGCCTCGCTCCGGTGAAGGCCGGCGGGCTCGAAGGATCTCCACGACGGGGTTCGGGTTGGGAGGTGGGCCGGGGTGAGAGGCTGGGCCTCGGTGGCTCTGTGCGCCGTCACCCGAGTTGAGGTTCACGGTACGATTCCGACGGCGGGTCGGCCGCCGTTCCCGCACCGAAGGACCAGTTCGTCACGTGACCACCACTGATCTCAGCGAGTTCCACACCCCTGGGCGTGGCCGCGGAATCTTCGACGTCTTCATCTGGCGCTACCTGCTCGGTCTGCTGATTCGCAAGGGCACCCAGACGCGGTACCGCAACTCCGCACTCGGCTGGACCTGGTCCTACGTCAAGCCTGCGGCACAGTTCAGCGTCTACTTCCTCGTGATGGGCATCTTCCTGCAGTTCCATCGCGACATCGAGTACTTCGCGGTCTACCTGTTCGCCGGCATCGTGGTGGTCAACTTCTTCAACGAGGCGTTCGGCAACGCCACACGCGCCATCACCGAGAACCGCGCACTGGTCAAGAAGATCTACCTGCCGCGCGAGCTCTTCCCGATCGCAGCGGTCATCGGTGCGCTCATCCACTTCCTGCCCCAGGCCGCGATCCTGCTGGTGGTCTGCATCCTGCTGGGCTGGACCCCCACCGTCAGTAGCGTGGCCGCCGTCTGCGCCGCTGTCGCGATCGTCGGGCTCATCTCGCTGGGTCTCGGGCTGTTCTTCGGCGCGCTGAACGTGGTCTACCGCGACGCGCAGAACTTCGTGGAGATCATCCAGGTCTTCTCCACCTGGTCCGTCCCGGTGCTCTACACGTACCAGATGGTCCAGTCCGAGACGCCCGGCTGGTTCTACAACATCTACATGGCCAACCCGTTGGCCGTCGCCGTGGAGCTGATGCACGAGGCGATGTGGCGTCCCACGGCCAGCAGTCCCTTCCCGGCACCCGACGGCCTGATGCACAACGGCATGATCGCGCTGGTGGTCTGCGCCGTCTCCTTGGTGGTTGGCCAGTGGGTCTTCCGCAGGCTCGAGCGACGCTTCGCCCAGGAGCTGTGACGACATGACGACGACGGACTCCAGGCCGGAGGCGAGTGACGTGACCACCCAGCCCAGCATCATCGTGGAGGACGTCCGCAAGGACTTCATCCTGCGCCGCTCGCACTCCTTCAAGGAGGCGTTCATCGGCTGGACCAAGGGCAAGGACGTCTCCTCCGAGACCTTCCAGGCGGTGGACGGCCTGTCCTTCACGATCACCGAGGGCGAGTCGGTGGCCCTGATGGGCATGAACGGCTCCGGCAAGTCCACGATGCTCAAGATGCTTTCCGGGGTCCTCGAGCCGGATGCGGGCCGCGTGCTGGTCAGAGGCCGGCTGGCCGGTCTGATCGAGGTCGGAGCCGGGTTCCACCCAGAGCTCTCCGGACGCGAGAACGTCTTCCTCAACGCGGCGATCCTCGGGATGAAGAAGCACGAGATCGAGGCGCGGTTCGACGACATCGTCGCCTTCAGCGAGATCGAGAAGTTCATCGACCAGGAGGTCAAGCACTACTCCTCGGGCATGTTCATGCGGCTCGCCTTCTCCGTGGCCATCCACACCGAGCAGGACATCCTCCTCGTGGACGAGATCCTCTCCGTGGGTGACGCGCCGTTCCGCAAGAAGTGCCGCGAGCGCATCCAGGAGCTCGAGGAGGCGGGCACCACGATGGTGATCGTCAGCCATGACCAGTCGATGCTGCGCGAGCTGTGCGAACGCGGCATCGTCATCCAGAAGGGCAAGCAGATCTACGACGGCCCCATCGAGGAAGCCATCGAGGTGCTGAACCGCTAGGCCGAGCCTGGTCCGCAGGAAAGTCTGGCGAAATCCGACTGTCGGTGGTCGCCAGTATGTTTGATTTATGGACACGGAGCAGGCTCTGGACGTCACTCGGTTGAGTGATGTCGTGGTGGCTCGTGCTCGGGCCGAGGCGGCTGAGTGGGCGCAGATGGTCTCTTTCCGTGACGCTGAGATGGAGCGGATCGAGGCGTTGGAGTCGTCGTTGGAGCGGATGATCGAGAAGGCCGGGTTGGTGTTGTCGATTGGCCAGGCGATGGGGCTCTCGGAACAGCAGGTCCATGCGCAGCTGGCTGTCGCGGACCGGATGCGCGAACGAGCGCCGATCAGCTGGCTCGCCTTCAGTGACGGGCGGATCGACGCGGCCCGGGTGCGGGCGATCGCCTCGGCGCTGGACCGGCTCGAGCGTGAGGAGTCATGGCTGCGGCTCGATCAGTGCGTGGTCGCCTACGCCTCCACCCACACCTGCGCTGAGCTGCGGGCCTGGCTGCGACGGTTCGTAGCCCGCACCGAGCCCGATCTGGAGCTCCAGCGGGCCGAGTCCGCGCGGGAGGACCGGTTCGTGGAAGTCATCCATGTGGACGACGCGATGGCCTGGGTCAATGCTTACCTGCCCTCGCACATGGCTGCCGCCATCGCCAAGCGTCTCGTCCGCGAAGCCCGCGCCCTCGGCTCCGGCGACGAGCGGACCACGCAGCAGCGGATGGCCGACCTGTTCGTCTCCTGGCTGACCACCTCAGAGGCCACCGAGACGCAGCTGACGTCTGATATCGCGGTGACCATCGAGGCCGACGTGCTGACTGCCCTGGCCGATGGTCTGGCCGAGGTCGCCGACGGGTCCTGGAGCGTTCCAGCCTCCTGGATCCTCGACACGGCCCTTGACGGTGAGGCGTTCTGGCATCGGATCCTCAAGGATCCCATCAGCCACGACGTGCTGGCGCATGAATACGTCGGCAGGTTCTCACCCGAGATCCTGGCCAAGGCCATCGCGTTCCGCGACGGCATCTGTCGTGCACCTGGTTGCATGAGACCCGCCGACGGGTGCGATCTGGATCATCGAGAACCCTGGCCCGCGGGGCCAACCAGCGGGCGGAACCTGTGGGCACTGTGCCGACGGCATCACACGATGAAAGGACACCAAGTCCTGCGATGGGTCCTGCCCACCGGACAGAGCGTCCCCGCCGGCACCACCGAACACACCGTCAGCGCCGCCGAAGCCTCACGGCACGAGTTCCTCCTCGCCCGGTTGATCATCGAGCGTCAGAGCTGAACCACCGCGACAGGTCAGCCCCGCACGATCTGCGCGATCAGGTCGGCCTGGGCGCGCGAGGTGGCCTTGACCTTGGGGAGGTTCTCGTCGAGCTTGGCCTTGACCTCGTCGCGCTGCTCCTCCAGCTCGGAGAAGCGATCGGCCAGGTAGGCCGGGGTGAGCTGGTCGGAGCCGAAGGCCCACTCCTCGACCTCGAACATCTCCAGCACCTCGCGGTACTTGTGGCTCCAGCCGATGACCACCGTGGGCACCGCCATGGCGAGCGAGGAGACCATGGCGTGGAAGCGGCTGGCGACAAAGAGGTCGCACTGGCCGATGAGCCAGCGCAGCTGCTGCGAGCTCAGCTCGCGATCGACGAACAGGACGCCGTCCTGGGAGGCCAGGCGCCCGAAGATGTCGCGACACAGCGGCAGGTCGTTGTTGTGGGTCTTGTCCGTGCCGGTCCGCACGCTGTGCGGGATGAGCGCCACGTTGCGGCCACGCGACTGCAGGGACTCGATGAACTCCGCGATGATCGCCGCGTAGTCGCCGCCGGCCGCGTCGACCTTCTTCTGCATCACGACGCTCGGGCAGACGCCCACCACGTCGCCCTTGCCGGCGGCACCGCCGTCGAAGAAGGACAGATCGACCAGCTCGGCCACGGCGTCGCGCTCGGTGCCGTCCATCTCCAGGGAGAAGGCGTAGTCGGCGCCCGCGACGAGGTTCTTCAGGCCCAGGCCCTCGGCGTACTCGTGGGTGATCCGGCCGCGGGTGACGATGGTGCGCGAGCGAGGCAGGAAGATCTTGGAGACGATCCGGTTGATCCGACCCTCGAAGGGGCCGATGGCCTGCGCGCACTTGAACACCGGCGTCTTGACGAACAGCGCCGGCAGGATGGAGGCGACGTTGTAGAGCAGGAACTTCTCGCGACCGTCGGTGAACGTGATGCCGCCCTGGTCGAGCAGCACCTGTGACGACGTGAGTGCCGCGATCGCCTTGGAGCGCTTGCGCAGGACGGGCCGCAGCGGCGGCAGCAGGAAGTACAGCAGCGCGAGCAGGTTGATCGTGACTCCCAGCTGACGCGGTGCCGCCGGGACGATCGAGAGGTTCGGGTAGTGGTTCTGCGCGGCATCCTCGGCCGGATACATGCTGAGCAGGGTGACGTCGACGTCGCCGACCTTCTCATCCAGCGTCTGCATGGCCGACTCGAGCATCGCGGCGGCGCCCTTGTTGCCGGACAGGGCCGAGCCGATGATCGTGACTCGTGGCCCTGAAGATGGTGCAGTCATGGACGAAGCTCCTTGGGAATGGTGCGTCGGGTGAGGACGTAGATGACGGCGACGAGTCCGTCACCGACCGTACTGCACAGACGAGCGAGCACGGACACGACGATCGCGGCCGGCACGCCGACGTACGGGGCGAGGATGACGACGATGACGGCCTCACGCACCCCGAGCCCGCTGGGGACCAGCACGGCGAGGATGCCGATCGCCCCGGCCAGGACGTAGGCCGCGCCGAAGACCGCCCACTCATCGGCCTCGACGTCGGTGACGGACGTGGCCAGCACGACGAACCCGGCAGCGTTGAGCAGCCGGGGCAGCAGGAAGCCCACCAGCAGCACGAGAGTGGTGCGCGTGGAGAGGAAGTACTCCCGTGGCACGCTGCGCTTGAGGGCCTTGCGGGCCACGACGTCGACGGCGCGGTGGAAGGCCGGCCGCCACAGCACCAGGGCCATGGGCACGAGCGCGAGCAGGGGCAGGAGCAGCACGTAGGGCTCGTCGCCGAACAGCTGCGGGCCCAGCGCGGCGGCCACGACGGCGGCGCCCGGCGCGAGCGAGCACACCTGCAGGAAGACGTTCTCGTAGATGACGGTGATGACCACGACGCCGCGGTTGATGCCCTTGCGGCCGGCCCAGAGCACCTTGTTGACCGTCGAGCCCACCTGGCCGGGGATGTACTTCAGCAGCCACGACGCACACTGCACGGAAATCGCCTCGGTCCGCGAGACCTCCGCCTCGGGCTGCAGACGAGCCAGCATGGTGCGCCACAGCAGCCCTGTGAGCGGGACCGCCAGGGCGAACAGCGCGATGGCCATGGCCCACTGCCACGTGGGGGTGAGGTTCTGCTCCCGCACGTCCTGGGCGTTGCGCACCAGCGAGACGGTGAACAGCGCCGCCACGGCACCCACCACGATCACCGTCACCGTGGTGCGGAAGGCCTTGCGCTTCCACCAGACCTTCGGCGCCTGGGCGGCCTGCTCCATCAGTTGTAGCGGCGGAAGGTGTCGAGCTCCTTCTTCTGCGAGTACGGCACCATCCCCTCCGGATGGGCGTAGCCGACGGCGATCAGCATGACGACGCGGTCCGTGAGCTCGAGGTCGAGCTTCTTCTGCATCTTGCGCTCAAGGGGCTCGAAGTCCGGCCAGTTGATGACGCTGGAGCTCAGCCCGAGCGTCTCCAGCCCGAGCATGAACGACATCGCCGCGAGGGAGCCGTCGACGTAGATGGCGTGCCTGTCACGTGGGCTGAAGTAGGACTCCAGGCGCCCCACCACCACGACGACGGCCGGGATGTTGTGGGAGTAGCCGGCCGTCCCGAACGGGATGGAGGCGACCTCGGTGACGAGCTCGGGGTCGTCGAAGACGCGGAACTCATACGGCAGCCGGTTGCAGGCGGTCGGGGCCTGGCGGGCGATCAGCATGGCCTGGTCGATCAGCTCGCGGGGGACCGGCTTCTGCTCGAACCAGCGCACGCTGCGGCGCTGCATCACCAGGTCGTCGAGCTCCTGGTAGGAGATGGACGACAACGACTTCTTGACGTAGGGGACCTTGCCGGTGAAGTCGGCATCGTGGCCGGCCTTCTCGAAGCGTTCGCGCGCCGCGTCGACGGTGGCGTCCCCGGTGGTGACGGTGCGGAAGTAGTCGGTGAGGACGTCGTGCGCCCACTCCATCTCGCTGCGCTCCATCGACTCGGGCTCGCGGGAGAACTGGTCCACGGCCTGCTCGTAGAACTCGATGGTCTCGGTGATGTAGTCGCGGGCAAAGATGTCGCGGCGGGGCATCATGATGAGCCCCTTCTCCAGGCGGTGCACGTTGCGTCGCAGCTCGACGTGGGTGCGGCGGTCGCGCGACTTGTTGCGGTAGTAGTTGCGACGCCCGCGCAGCACGGCGGTCTGCTCACGGTTGAACGTGATGAAGCTGCCCGTGTAGTACAGGTGCGACAGGATGCGGCTCGAGCCGAAGGACTCCAGGAAGACTCGGTTGACGAACTCGTAGATGCGTCGGATCCACGTGATCGCGAGGAGATCCTTCGCGATGTTCTTGAGCTTGTTCAGCACGGACGACGGCTTTCGTGTCGACGACGGGGACAGCGGTGCGACGCGTCGGCGCACCGCGCAAGATTACCTCACCAGTCCCGAGATCCTCGCCTCCGAGGAGCGTGATGCGACACTCCCCTCCGTTCGCACTTGATCACCGGGCATCGTGCGTTGCGCTCGATACCGGGGTGCTCAGTCGTGGTGCAGACCCGTGGGCACGACGTGCACCTCATCGGGCGTGCGCGGGTCGAGCAGGCGCTCGTCGGCGTACTGCACGAGCTTGACGCGCTCCATCGCGTCCTCCAGCAGGACACGGTTGGTGCGCAACATGTCGGAGATCACCAGCAGCGCGATGCACAACAGACTGGCCACGAGCATGCCGACGCCGAAGACGAGCGACTGGATGTTGCCGGAACCGTTGCCGGTGGCGTAGAGGATCAGGAACCGGACGAACGGGATCGCGGCGGCGATGAAGAAGATCGTCGCGAGTGTCGTGAACACCGCATACGACTTGAACATGATGTAGCTGCGGACGATCGCCTGCCCCGAACGGGCCATGTGCTGGAAGATGTTGGAGAACAGCCGCGACTCGCGGGTCTTGGGGTTGGTCTTGATCGGCACGCTGGCGATCCGCAGCCGCTTGTTGCCCGCCTGGATGATCGTCTCCATGCAGTAGCTGAACTGCGTGACGACGTTGAGCCGGATGAGCGACTCCCGTGAGTAGGCGCGGAACCCGCTCGCGGCATCGGGCAGGTCCGTCTCGGCCGCATAGTTGACCACCTTGCTGCCGAAGGACTGCATGATCTTCTTGAACGGCGAGAAGTGCTCGATCGTCTTGGTCTGCCGGTCACCGATCGCGATGTCCGCCTCGCCGCGGATGATTGGCTGCACCAGCTCGGTGATGCTCTGCTGCGGGTACTGGTTGTCGCCGTCGGTGTTGACCACGATGTCCGCGCCGTGCTGCAGCGCGTAGTCGACGCCGTCGCGGAACGAGCGGGCCAGCCCCATGTTGCGGGTGTGGAAGACGAAGTGCTTCACACCGTGCTCGCGCGCCACCTCCACCGTGCGGTCGGTGGAGCCGTCGTCGACGATGAGGACGAAGATCTCGTCGATGCCGTCGATCTGCTGCGGGATCG